>CAZWJC010000062.1:0-27922 GCA_964634255.1 uncultured Verrucomicrobiota bacterium
CCCGTTTTATCGGGATGAAATCAATGTTGGCCCAGATTTGACCGGACAGTAGTGTCTTTGAGGATAATCAGACCGCCATTGGCCAGCGTAGGGGCGAAGATTTCCGCTTCCCCCTCCAACACTTTGATGGAACTGGCGCTGCGAGAGGGACTGCGCAGGGTAACATGGGCTCTTAACGGACCGAGGTCTCTCTTGAAGTCAGAGTCCAAGTGAGCCCGCGGATTCTCCGTTTCTGTCCAGACCAAGTCTCGCTTTAAATCATCTTCTGCCCTGATGACACGTACACGAACTACGTCCATGGCGTCGGTAGTTGCGTCACCCAGAAATTTCAATTCGATCGTGCACCTTGAACTGATTCTACTGGTGGTGCGGTTATCCGAGACATCCCCCATAACTGCATAAAACGCGGCCGGCTTCTTGGCCGGAACCTGAGCGTCCGCCGTGTAGACGAGCATCAGACTAAGACCCAAGGTAATAACCGGCAAACGTAAGATGGTCATGGCGCGGAGAGACTATGCACTGCCGCGCCGCCTGCCAACAGAGATTCCGCTCGTGTGATTCACGATGTGAGCTTGTCCGGAATGAAAAACCCACTTCTTATGCAGCGGGCTCGATGTGCTTGAAGATCGGAATGCTGAGCTTTACTTCTTCCTCTGCACCTTCGCTGCCAGCTTCAACCGCAGCGCATTCAGCCGGATGAAGCCCGTGGCGTCGCCCTGGTCGTAGGCCTTCTTTGGGTCGGCTTCCATCGTGGCCAGCATAGCCGGAGAGGCGTGGCGGTCACGCCTTTTTCCGGGCCTTGCTTTCGGGCTTGTCGTCGGGCTCGACATGGAAGCCAATCCGCCGTCGTGGCGGTTCGGGCGGCGGCGGCGGCGGATCGAGAAGAGCCATGACGCGCCGCAGCACTTCCACGATTGCCACCTCATGTTCGTCCAGCCGCGCGGTCAGCTTCTTTTCGAGTTCGGCCAACTGCTTGGCCAGTTCCTTCGTGCTGCCCAGCAGATCGCGCATTTCGATGAACGCGCGCACCACGAAGATGCTCATGCGCACCGCGTCTGGGCTGTTCAGGATGTTCGCCGCCATTACTGCGCCTTTCTCGGTGAAGGCGTAGGGGAGGAAGCGAATGTTGCGCTTGGATGCGGTCGCAGATTGCGACCGCATGGGGAAGTCGGTTTCGGCCTCTTTATCCGTAAGCCGGAAAACAAAGTCTGGCGGGAATCGTTTGGCGTTTCGCTTGAGTTGCTCATTCAGCCGGCGGGTTGGCACTCCGTAGATACGTGCCAGATCAGCGTCGAGAAGGACTTTCTGCCCGCGAATCGTTCGAATCAACGAGCTGATCCGATCCACGCGAGCCAGCATTTGATTGCTCATGCTTCGTCTCTTCCGAAACCCATCGCAGCTTGCGACAGGTTGCTCGATGGTCCTGCGGTCGCGATTTGCGACCGCATCGCGAACGCAGCTTGAGGTGCCAATTTGGCACCTCAAGTTCGCTCACATTTGCTTCTTCCCCTGCACTTTCGCCGCCACCTTCAACCGCAGCGCGTTCAGCCGGATAAAGCCGGTGGCGTCGCCTTGGTCGTAGGCCTTGGTTGGGTCGGCTTCCATCGTGGCGATGGCGGGGTTGTAGAGGCTCACGGGCGATTTGCGGCCGGCGATCATGATGTTGCCCTTGTAGAGCTTCACGCGCACGGTGCCGGTCACGTTCTGCTGGCTCTCAGTTACCAGCGCCTGCAACGCCAGCCGCTCTGGCGCGAACCAGTAGCCGTAATACACCAGCTCGCCGTAACGCGGGATGAGTGAGTCGCGCAGATGCATGACCTCGCGGTCCATCGTGAGCGTCTCCATCTGCCGGTGCGCGTAATGCAGGATCGCGCCGCCGGGCGTCTCATACACGCCGCGGCTCTTCATGCCCACGTAGCGGTTCTCGACGAGGTCCACGCGGCCCACGCCGTGTTTGCCGCCGAGTTTGTTGAGCGCTTTCATCACGCCGAGCGGCGAAAGCTTCTTGCCGTTCACCGCTACGCAGTTGCCCTTCACGAAATCCAGCGTGACGAACTCGGGCTTGTCCGGCGCGTCTTCGGGGAACACCGAGAGGGTGTTGAAGCAGTCCCGCCACTTGGCGGGATCGCTGGCGTCCAGCCACGGGTCTTCCAGGATGCCGGCCTCGTAGGAGATGTGGAGGAGGTTGCGGTCCATCGAATAGGGTTTCTTGGCGCTGGCCTGCACATTGATCTTCTTGGCAGCACAATAATCAATCATCTCCTGCCGGCCCGGGAACAGGTCGCGGAAACGCGCTTCGCGCCACGGGGCGATGACCTGCAACTCGGGTGCGAGCGCCGCGGCGGTGAGTTCGAAGCGGACCTGGTCGTTGCCCTTGCCGGTGGCGCCGTGGGCGACCGCCTGGGCCTTTTCCTTGCGCGCCACCTCAATCATGGCCTTGGCGATGAGCGGCCGGGCGATGCTCGTGCCGAGGAAATACTGGCTCTCATAGACCGCGCCCGCCTGTATCATCGGGTAGATGAAGTCGCTCGCGAATTCTTCTTCGAGGTCCACGATGTAACACTTGGACGCGCCGGTGCGCTTGGCCTTCGCCTCCAAGCCGCGCAATTCCTCTTCCTGCCCGATGTTGGCGCAGAAGGCCACGATCTCCGCGTCGTAGTTTTCCTTCAGCCACGCGAGGATCACCGAGGTGTCAAGTCCGCCCGAATATGCCAAAACAATTTTCATGGGCGGAGATTAACGGGCAATCGGGTCGTCACGCCAAGAGGAAAATTGGGGCCGGGTTTGCCGTCGCCTAGAACTTCCGAAGGCGGAAGAACTCACTCGGTTTGGCGGCAGCGTTCGTGAGAGACAGATTTTTCCCCGCTCCGGCGTTCACGACGCCAGAAATCACCTGCCGCCATTGCGATGTCGGATCGAGCGAGTCAGTCGCTTCAAGCCAGTAGTCGGACGCCTCACCGGTCCAGGTAAGCATCGGTGCGGAGACACCAGCAGTGATGGCCAGCGACACACCCTGCGGTCCGATCGTCGCCGCCGTGCCGGCTGAGAACTCGGACGTATCGCCGGCGGCGCTGGTGGCTGTCGCCGTGACGAGGAAGTTGGTGGGTGTTCCGATCGGAAGCAGTGCGGCGAAGCTGACGTTCCCGCTCGCGTCAGTCGTGACATTTGTCGAGCCAAGGAATATCTGGCCTTCTGCCAACCCCGCGGCGTCGCATGCCGGACTGGCGAAGAACTCGATCCGGTATGCGGATGCGGCGGCGCTGCTCAGCGAACCTTGCACGGTGGTCGAGCCGTACGCTGACGCCGCCGCAGTGAGTACCGGAAAATTCTGGAGGTAACTCTCGCCGATATCCGCGTCGTCAGGGTCGTTGGGAGTGACGCCGGAGTTCAGACCCAAATCAATGGCCAAACCGCCGTTGTTGAAAATCCGGTTTCCCGAAATGGTGTTTCTGCTGCCAGAGGTCACGGTGACGCCGGCACCGCCGTTGAACTGGATCACGTTTGCGGCACCTGGCGTCAGACCACCCACTTGGTTAGTGTCCCCGTTGATCACGATCCCGGCCTGTGTGTTGCCGAGCGTCCGCAATCCGGCCGTGTCGGTGCCGATGAAGTTGCCCTCAATCTAGCATAGGGACAATGCCTGAATCCCTCACAGGCATTGGGACTAGGGTTGCTCGAGGCTGGAGAACTGGTTGGTCTCTTCGGGAGTGCTGGTCACGGAGAGCATTTTCGGCGAACCGGCGTTCGTGATGATCGCTGTCTTGGGCCGCGATTGCGAGGCCGAGTTGGTCGCGGCGATGGACCGCATCATTTGTCTCACGCGGTGATCGATAAGTGGTTTCAGGATTTGTGGATACTTGCCCACAAGCATCATGCCGAGGAAGAGAATCACCACAAACCCGAGCGACGCCTGTCGCCAGCGCATCGCAGCGGCACGAGCCGGCGGCACGCGGAAGATTTCAGAATCGGACTTCTCGCCCAGTGCGCGATCAGCGGCCGCGATATCGCCCAGCCGAAAAGCCTGCCAAGCCTGCGTCACGGCGGCGGCAACCTGCGACTCGGTCTTGTTTCGCAGTTCCGCCACCGCAGGTTCGACCACGCGGCTAGTCCGCGCATCCGACTCGCTGATCTGGGCGGTCACTTCCCCGTTCCAGCGTAACAGCACATTCGAGCTGTCGCGAGGTGACCAGGGAAGCGCGGCCTTGAACTGAGCGGCTCTGTCTGGCGGCAAAGGGAGTTTCGTGAAGGTCTGACGCAGCAACAGTCCGTCCGGACGCCACCGCAACGAGTTGATGAGATTGCGCTCGGCCAGAAACTTGCCGAAGCGTTTGAGCTCGGCTTTCTCCAACCGAGTCGGTTGCACGTCAGCCAGCGTAGCCGTTGGCGGAGTCTCCAACATCCCCATCATTGCCCGGAAGAACAGGCTGTTGTCCATCCGCGTCGGCTGCAGGCGAATCACCCACATCAGCCACAGACACCCCGCAATGAAAAACCAGGAGTAAGCGCTCGCCGACACGACCCCAGCCGCCTTGAGCACCATGCCGCCTGCCAGGATGCCATACCAAATCACCATGCCGCGCTGAAACCGGCTGCGGACGCCCACCATCCGCCAAGCCCACGCAAGACACGCAACCATGAAGACCGCCAAGATCCAGTCGGCCCGCATCGGCCCGAGCTTGCGAGTCAGCGCCAGCGTTCCGATCACGATGGGGATCACGATCAGTGGCACGAGCCAGATAATGATCCGATGCATCTTGCGGCTCGCCTGCGCGCGAAAGCCTTCGGGGTCGCGGAAGTTGCGTTGCTCGGCCCTTGCAGCCAGCGCGGAGAACGCCATGCTCGGCAGAACACCGACCACCGCCGCGGAGAAGGGGAGCAGCCACTTGAGGGGCGAGAGCTTGGCCAGAGTGCCCAAAACAAGCGACCCGCCACCGGCGGCCGTCGCGGCTTTCGCGGATGAAGTGGCTAGCACGCCGGCCATGATGGCCGGAACAAGCGTCCTGGCTGGTCCAAGCCTGCGCAGTGAATCCCCGAGCCGGTCCTCCAACCTTCGTCTCAGCGCTGCCCGCGCCCGATGTAGCCGCACGCGAAGCGCGGTTTCCGAGATGCCCAACGCCGCCGCGGCTTCGGCACCGCTCTTGCCTTCGAGGTAGAACAACACGAGGCACTCGCGATGCGCTGCCGGCAGTTCCGCCAGCGTCTGACGCAGCGTCTCTGGTGTGCAAGGGGCGCCGGTTTCTTCGGTCTCTGCGGCAAGTAACGGCACTTCCGGCGATGGCTCCTGTTCCACCGCCCAGCGCTCGCGCTTGTTCAACTCGCGCCGGTGGCGGATGCCGAAGTTGATGGCGATGTTGCGCGCAATGGAGTTGATCCAGCCGGCGAACTTCGCGCCGTCTCCGAGCAGCGCCAGCCCGCGATACGCGCGGATGAACGCTTCCTGGGTGACTTCCTCCGCCAACGCCGCATCGCCGAGGCGGCTCCACGCCACGGCATAGACGCGCCGCTCGTGGCGCTCGACCAGTTCGCGGTAACGTTCGGCGTCGCCGGCCCGCACCGCGCCGACGGCGTGGGCGTCCTGTTCCGTGAAATTGAAAATGGTTGTCTGCATTTCAACCGGCAGACAACACTGGCTCCGGAATGTTACCGAAGGCAAATGGGAAAGCGCGGCGCGTACGAATAGGGAGGCAGCGAACAGAGGTCGCGTTTGGTCCATCCACGACGTCGGAGCGCGGACAGTCTTGTCCGCACGGGCAAGGTTCTTTGGCGCTCCACTTGCGGACATGGCTGTCCGCGCTCCGGGCGGTCGTTGTGCCCAACTATACCAAGCTCGGGTGGTCCATCACGGCTCTAACAAGGAGCGGATAGGAGCAGTGGGATTCTCTTTTTGCTCGGCCAGATTTCGCGCCAGCCGCTGCTGGCAGACCCAGGCCTCGATGTGATCCCATGGGATCCATTGGCCCGTCGGAGAAGCTGAAGATTTGCGAACCCGAAACTGCCATCTTTCCAAGTCCTTTACCCGATCCAGTGCGCCGAGGATGCGCAGGGTCTCGAACGCCGCCAGCGTGTCACGGGCGTTGCCTTCGATGCGCACCTTCCAGCGCTCGTCTGTGTCGGGCGGGGTGAAATAGCCCTTGCTGCGATGCAACTTGAGAATCCTTTTGATGCACGCCTCGCGATCCACGCGATCCAGCCCGCCGAGAATTTCCAGCGCCGCCACAGAGAAGTAGGTGTCTTGCAGGGTTGGCCAGCTTGGAGTGTGGAAAAGGCCGCGGAGCTGTCTCCAGTCGCGGATGGGCGGCTGCCCCGGCGGCACGTCGCCTGAGCGAACCTGCACCGACGCGATCTTTTGGATGAGAGATTCGCGGTCAACGAGGTCGAGGCAGTCCAGGTCGTGCAACCAACGAAGCTGGTTCAGGGTAAGACTATCAATCCGTTCGACGGAAGACTGCTCTCCGTCAACCGTGCAAACCCGACGGCACAGCAAGAACAGGGTGTCGGCCTCGCGCGCGGCACGTTCGCGCAAGTAGCCTGCCACATCTGCGGGGGCAAGGCCGATGCTCTCCCAGTCCACCCAACCGCCACGAATCGCCGTTTGGAAGGTCCAACGCTCGAACGTGCCCAGGGAAGCTGTGTGATGGTCGTAGCCTGCATTCCTAAACACCTCAGTGCGCAGCGCGCGCAAGGAGTCCGGCGTAAACAAACTGGTGGGCGGGAGGACCAAGCAATTGAACAGCGCGGACGTCGGATCACCGGGGGAGGATTTCTGTCTGCCATTGATAATCGGGTTTGGATTTGTGCTAACCGTGCTGAGGAATGTGCGAACTTCTGGCTCAGTCAGTGAAACCGGCTTCACGTCACGCATCCAAGCCGGTCGGGAGTAGTTCAGGCCGCTCAGGATGAGCATGGCCAACAGCAGTACCATCAGAGCCCGAGGCCGCCAGCGTGCGAGTCCCGACTGTGCGGGCGGCACATTAAAAACGGTTTCCTCCGGTGCTTGGCCCAAAGCGGTCTCCGCCGCGCTGGCATTCCCAGCATGGAAACACTCCCACGCCGTGCCGACTGCAGCGACAACGGTCTCCTCCAATTCTGCCGGGAGGGAGTTGTTGCCACGAAGTGCCTGCAATACGTAACGGTCGAAGTCGCCAAGGGTCGCGGTTACGCTGCCGTCCCATTCGAGTAGCAGCAAAGAGGCGTGTTTCCATCCAGCGAGGTCGTGCATGGGCCCCCGGAAGAACGACCATTTAACTGGCGTCAGTCGGAGTCTCAAACCTGATTCATCCCAACGGTAATCGTTGGCGAGCCAGCGGCTGCCCAAGAGTCGGGCGAATGCGAGCAGATCCGCCTTGTTCAGCTTCGAACCCTGCGTTGGCCGGAGTTCACTTCGTGGAAGTGCCAGCAATCCCTCGGCTGCTCGTAAGAACAAGCTGTAATCCATCCGAATCGGCCGCTCGTGGGCGAGGATCGTGGTCAAGATGGCCGGACCAAAGACGAGCGGGAACACGAGTGAGGCTGGAATCAAGCCGACTCCGATCAAAATGCACCCCGTCATAGAGACGAGCCCCCCAGCCGTCGTGGCAATGAAGTATCGGTTCCGGATGAGGAACGTTCGTCGTCCGGCGATCAAAGCCGGAACGAACCCAAGACCGCCTATCAGCAGGAAAATACTTCGACCTCCCAAGATTGGACTCATCCAGTGAGACAGGAGGATTGCTGTAAGAAACAGGAGGACCATCCAAAGAAACTGCCGATGAAGCAGGTCGCGGAATAATCGAGCGCGGAAGCCTCGCTGATCGCGGAAGTTCCGTAGCTCCATGCGAAACACCAGCCAACTCATCAACAGACCCGGCAGAAAGGCAATGAACGAAACGAAGGGGAAGATGAACTTCACTGACGAAGATTTCAGGAGCGCTCCGACCACGGTGGCTCCTGCTCCCCCGGCGGCTGCGGCCTTGGCGGACGATGACGCGAGTACGCCAGCCATGATCGCCGGAACAAGCGTCTTGGCCGGACCGAGTTTGCGGAGCGAATCCCCGAGCCGTTCCTCCAGCCGTTCCCGCAGTGCCGCGCGGGCACGATGCAGCCGCACGCGCAACGCTGCCTCTGAGATGCCCAACGCCGCCGCCGCTTCTGCGCCGCTCTTGCCTTCGAGATAGAACAGGACCAAACACTCCCGATGGGCGACTGGCAGTTCGGCCAGCGTCTGGCGCAGCGTCTCCGGTGTGCATGGGGCGTCGGCGTCCGCTGTGTGTGGATGCGGTTCGTGATCGGGCGCTTGTTCCAAAGCCCAGCGCTCGCGCTTGTTCAGCTCGCGCCGATGCCGTAGACCGAAGTTGATCGCCACATGGCGCGTGATGGACGCAATCCAGCCCGCGAACTTCGTGCCGTCGCCCAACAGCCACAGCCGGCGATACGCCCGGATGAACGCCTCCTGCGTAGCCTCCTCTGCGAGCGTGGCGTCGCCCAGCCGGCTCCACGCCACGGCATAGACGCGCCGCTCGTGCCGCTCGACGAGTTCCCGGTAACGCTCCGCGTCGCCGGTGCGCACGGCTTGGACGGCTTGCGCATCTTGTTGGGTGAAGTTGGCCGTTTCTATCTGCATCTCATGCAGCAAGACAACACCGCCGGTGAAATGTTACCGAAAACAAACGAGAGCGCCGGATCGTTCCAGCGCTCTCGTGTTCGGCCTTCAAGCGAATCTTGTTACTTCAGTTCGAGTTCATCCTTGCTCGGGAACTTGGGGAAGGCCTTGTGCGGCTCGGTTTGATACCAGTAGGCCACGGAGGCGATGTCGTCGCGAAGTGGCAGGTAACGTCCGTCGGACATCCAGCCGAGCGCCTGGATTGTCACCTTCAGGTCCTTGTCGAAGCGGACCGGGTCGGTGATGTGCCAGCGATAGAGGCCGAAGCGTTGCTGCGCGTCGTAGAGGCCGTCCGGGCGGATGACCTGCGGCATGCCGGTGTACGGGCCGTTGAACTCGGTGTAGCGGCCTCTGCCGTCCGGGCCTTTGGTGTCGAAGTTGTAGCTGCCGCAGAAATAGTCCTCCGTGCCGGTGCCGGCGATGGTCGGAAACTCCTTGTCGCCGTCCATGAAGAACTTGATCTCGCCCTCGCCCCACCAGCGGGTGCTATGGACTTCCCAAGCGAGGTAGGTGCCGACATAGTGGCCCTTGCCCTCGACGCCGTCGAGGATGGTGTAGAGCCCGGCTTGCTTGAGCGGGTCTTCGCGGCGGAACTGCGCATGAAAATACGCCGCGTCGTCCGGCACGGTCGTCAGGGTGTAGTCAATCTGGTAGTAGATCGTCATCTGCGCGTCGTCAATGTTCTCGAGCGTGACCTTGGCCTTCTTGCGGAAGGGCATCTGCCAATAGCTGTTGAAGGCGCTGCCCGGATTCACGCAGACGGCGAGCGAGTTGATCTGGCAATACCGCGCCCAGCCGCAGGCGAAGAAATCGCCCAGTGGGACTTCCACGGACGGTTCGGTTTCGCCGTCCCAGTAGAAACGCAGGATCATCCAGCGGGTCTTGTCCAGCGGCGCGGGCGTAAGCCAGATGTGCTGGATGCAGCCCGGACCATCGATCTCGGCGAGCGTGAAGGTCTGTTTGGCCGGAATGCGAACGTAAGGCGAGACTTTCCAGCCCTGGCCCAGATCGCGGGCCGCGCCCTTGGCCGGACCGTCGGTGGACATGGCGGCTTTGCCCTTCTCGCCGGTAAAGTTCTCCGGGCAGATCGAGCGCGACTTGGCGTCGGAAAGTTTGTAGAGGTTGCCGATGCTGCTGCCGATGCCGTTGAAAGGTTCGTCGGCGGCACTAAGACTGAGCGCCGTAAGGCACGCGACAGCAAAGGCCAGCGTGAGGGGACGATGGATGGGTTTCATGGACGTTGGTATCCGAGTTGGTTTTGTTTGGTTGTATTGATTGTTGCTCATCTTGACTTCTGCGCGTTGAGTTTGTGGAAGGCTGCGGCTTTTGGCAAACAAACAAGGCGGCTTCGCGCTTGCCCGGGTAGCGATCCGTTTCTACTTTGCCCGCGTGCAAATCAGGCTTAAAACCAACGTAAACGTGACTCCAAGCAAGCCGCAAACATGAGCCACGTAGAGCGATTCCGGGCAGTGATGAACTTCCAGCCGGTGGACCGGTTGCCGCGCTGGGAATGGGCGATGTGGTGGGACGAAACCATCGCCCGCTGGTATCGCGAGGGGTTGCCGCTCCAGCTCAAGTTCAGCCAAGTCTTCGATATCGCCCAATACTTCGGGCTCGATCCTTACCAGCAGTTCTGGTTCAGCACCACCGATCCGACCATCGAGGCCACGCAGCATCACGTGGAGGGCATCGTCAGCACCATGGACGATTACCTCCGCATCCGGCCGCGGTTGTTTCCGGATCACGCGCGCGCCATCGAGAGCATGGCGGCATGGGCGGAGCGGCAGGCGCGAGGCGACGCCGTCGTCTGGGCCACGGTCGAGGGCTTCTTCTGGTTTCCGCGCACGCTCATGGGTTTCGAGAAGCTGATGTTCGCGTTCGGAGACCAGCCGGAGTTGCTGCACCGGATCAACAGCGACCTGCTGGAGTTCAATCTCAAGCTGCTCGACGCCATGTTCCGTGTCTGCGTGCCCACGTTCATGACCATCGCCGAGGACATGAGCTACAACCACGGCCCGATGATCTCGAAACGGACGTTCGACGAATACGTCGCGCCGTATTACCGCAAGCTGCTGCCGCGGTTACAGGAGCGCGGTATCCCGCTCTTCATGGACACGGACGGCGATGTGACATTGCTCGTGCCGTGGCTGGAGGCTCTGGGCGTGCGCGGCGTGCTGCCGCTGGAACGCCAGGCGGGCGTGGATGGCCTGAAGCTGCGCGAGCAATTCCCGCGGCTGTTGATGGTTGGGCACTTTGACAAGATGACGATGAATCGTGGCGAGGCAGCGATGCGCGCGGAGTTCGAGCGGCTCGTGCCGCTCATGAAGACCGGCGGGTTCATCCCCAGCGTGGATCACCAGACGCCGCCGGGGGTGTCGCTGGAGGAATATCGGGTTTACCTGCGCCTGCTGAACGAATACGCGGTTCGGTATTGAGAATGAAGCCTCGATGCAGTTCCGCGGTGGCTTCGGTTTGCGAAGGACACGCAAGCGCGGCTGGCGGATGAGCACAATCTTCGCCTTTGACTTGAAAGTGAAATCGGGCATCGTCTTGGTATGACTGGCGAAAGCAAATTGCCGGATGTCTTCGCCCAGCACCCGGAAGTAATGAGTGGCGCGCTGGTGTTCAAGGGAACGCGGGTTCCGGTTCAGACGTTCTTCGATCACCTGGATCACGGTGGTACGCTGGAGCAATTCCTGGATTGGTACGACGGCGTGACGCGCGAACAATTGGAGGCCGCCGAGGAGATTCGCGTGGCGACGGCTGCGTGAAGATTCTGTTCGACCAAGGTGTCCCCAAGCCGCTGCAAGTGCTTCTTGCAGGGCACGAAGTCCAGCGTGCCTTTCAGCTTGGTTGGGCGACCAAGAAGAACGGCGAGTTACTCTCCCTAGCAGAGGCGGCGGGCTTTGAACTTTTCGTAACCACAGACCAGAATCTCCTTCATCAGCAGAACTTGCGGTTGCGGAAGACAGCAGTGTTTGTTCTAGGCCGCGGCAACTGGCCCGAGATCGAACCACACGCCGCACGCATCGCAGAGACGATCAGCGGAACTAAGAGGCCGGGCGTTTATTTCTTCCCCATCGATCCCATTCTCTGAACGACTGTGAGCAGTCTCCACTAGCCCACGACACCATGGCCAACCGAGAAACGATGACCTCACGCGAGCGGATGCTCAAGGCGTTGAACCACGAGACGCCGGATCGCGTGCCGATTGACCTCGGCGGTAACCAGACCGGCATCCACAAGAACGCCTATCGCAACCTGATCGCGCATCTCGGCATCCAGGACGAGGTGAAGATTCTCGACGCCGTGCAGCAGCTTGCCGTGCCGTGCGAGGCGGTGCTGGAGCGTTTCCACGTGGACACGCGATACATCCGTGCCGACGCGCCGGCCAGTTGGCAAGGCGGCATCGTGCAAGCGCAGCGCGACGGGCGGCTGTGGCATGATCTCACGGACGAATTCGGCATCCGCTGGTCCATGCCCGACGACACGCCCTACTACATGGACATCACGTTGCATCCGCTGGCCAACGCCACGCTGGCCGGCGTGAAAAACCACCCTTGGCCCAAGGGCGATGACCCGACGCGCTTTATCGGCCTGCGCGAGCGGGCGCTGGAGTTGAAGAAGCAGACGCCTTACGCCGTAGTCAGCGGCATCTCCGGCGTGGTCTATGAAATCTGCTGGTACCTGCGTGGGCTGGAACAGTGGTTCTGCGACCTGATGACGCAGCCGGAGTTCTGCGAGGCGATGCTGGAGCAGACGCTGAAGTTCTGGATGGATTGGTTCCGCCTGTTTCTCGACGAAGTCGGCGACGTGGTGGACGTGATCATGATCGGCGACGACATCGCCGGGCAAAACGGGCCGCTCTTCAAGCCGGACCTCTACCGCCGCATCGTCAAGCCGCGGCACAAGCACCTCGTGCAATACATCCGCTCCCGCACGAACGCCCGCATTTGGTACCACACATGTGGCGGTTGCATGGATTACATCCCTGACTTGCTCGACAACGGCATTCACATCCTGAACCCGGTCCAGGTCAGCGCGCGAAACATGGATCCGGCAGAGCTGAAACGACGTTTTGGCAACAAACTGGCGTTCTGGGGTGGCGGCTGCGACGCTCAACACGTCCTCTCACGCGGAACGCCGGCGGAAGTCGCGGCGAACGTCCGCCAAAACGTGCAGGCGCTGATGCCGGGCGGTGGTTACGTGTTCAACAACGTCCACAACATCCAGGGCGAAGTGCCGCCGGAAAACATCGTGACGATGTTCGACACCGCTTGCGAATGTGGTTTCTACTCCTGACCCAACACGACGAATACGAGCCATGAGAATTCGCGGATTCAAGATGAAGCTCAAGCCGGGCTTCGAGGCAGAATACAAACGTCGGCATGATGCAATCTGGCCCGAGCTGGCCACATTGCTGCGGCAAGCAGGCATCTCGGATTACTCGATCTTCCTCGACGAGGAAACGCTCACTTTGTTCGCCGTGCAGAAACTCGCGAACGACAATACCGCGGCGTCGCTCCGCACACATCCGGTGATGCGGAGGTGGTGGGACTACATGGCGGACCTTATGGAGACGAACCCGGACCATTCGCCGGTCGAGCCGGATTTGAAACAGGTCTTCTACCTGCCGTAGCCGGGCGATGGGTTGTAGGGTTGGCCACTGTGCCGTGAGCCGGCGAGACTTGACGGGTTGGCTCAAGAACTTGCGTTTCGCCAGGGTTCAGACCTGCTGCGCCCGGGGACCGGTTGCGCTCCGCGTTGTAGCGTTCCTGCCGAGTGTCTAGGCCAGAAAGTCCAATCCAAAGGTCAAGGCGTCCATTGCTCAATCGGAGGCTCGTCGCTACGCTTGCAGTCCAGATGCGATCACTGATTCACCTTATGAAGCGAAGCCTGACCCTCTGTCTCTCGTTCTTCATCCTTGGCCTGATTTGCCCCAGCTCGTTCGCCGGGAAGCTGGAGGCCCAGTTCTTGAAGCCGCCGCCAGAAGCACGCCCCTGGGTTTATTGGTTCTGGCTCAACGGTAACATCACCAGCAACGGCATTACCGCCGACTTGGAGGCGATGAAGCGCGTGGGCATCAGCGGCGTGCTCATCATGGAGGTGGACCAGGGCGCGCCGGTCGGCCCGGCGGATTTCATGGGCACGAGCTGGCGTGGGCTTTTTCAGCACGTCCATGCGGAGGCGCGCCGGTTGGGCCTCGAAGTGAACATGAACAACGACGCCGGTTGGAACGGCAGCGGCGGCCCGTGGATCACGCCCGAGCAATCCATGCAGGAAATCGTGTGGACCGAGACCGACCTGACTGGCCCACAGCGTTTCGAGGGCAAGCTCGCCCAGCCCGAAGCCACGGCAGGTTACTATCGAGACATCGCCGTGCAGGCGTTTCCGGCTGTCGGCGACTACCGCATCCCGAACATCGAATCAAAGGCGGCCTTCCAGAGGCGTGTCAGCCGCAAGCCGGCGAAGGGCAACCTGCCGGATTCGATGCGCATTGAGTGCGGCGCGGTGACCAATATCACCGCGCGCATGGACGCCACGGGCAAGCTGGTTTGGGACGTGCCGCCCGGTCAGTGGACCGTGATTCGTGTCGGCCACACCAGCACGGGCGTTGAGAACGCGCCAGCCCCCAAGACGGGGCGTGGCCTCGAATGCGACAAACTCAGCAAGGAAGGCATCGAAGCCAACTTCGCCGGCTTGATGGCCAAGCTCGCCGCCGACAACAAACTCAAGCCGGGGAACGCGAAGCCGGGCTTGATCGCGACGCACATTGACAGTTGGGAGAACGGTTCCCAGAACTGGACGGCCAAGATGCGCGAGGAGTTCCAGCGGCGACGGGGATACGACTTGATGCCATTTCTCCCGGTATTCACCGGACGCGTCGTGGGCAGCCTGGAAATCTCGGAGCGGTTTCTCTGGGACGTGCGCCAGACGGTTTCCGAGTTGGTCATCGAGAACTACGCGGGTCATTTCCGCGAACTCGCTCACGCCGCGGGCATGCGCTTCACCTGCGAAGCCTACGGCAGCCCTTGTGACGCGATTCCGTACGGCGGGCAGTCGGACGAGCCGATGGGCGAGTTCTGGACGCCGGGCGGAAACGCCATGGAAACCTGCCGCGGCATGGCGTCGGCTGGACATGTCTATGGCAAACGCATCATCGGCGCCGAGGCGTTCACGGCGGACGATCATGAGCGTTGGCTGGAGCACCCGGCGACGCTCAAGGCCCTCGGCGACCGCGCATTTTGCGAAGGCATCAATCGCTTTGTCTTCCATCGCTACGCGCTGCAACCCTGGACTCCCGAGCGTCAGCCTGGCATGACGATGGGGCCGTGGGGACAACACTACGAGCGCACGCAGACGTGGTGGGATTGGACGCCCGCGTGGCACGAGTATCTGGCGCGTTGCCAGTTTATGCTGAGGCAGGGCTTGTTCGTCGCGGACATCTGCTATGTTCAGCCCGAAACGCCTCCGTGCGGTCCGGGCGATCACAAACGCGGCGGTTACGCCTGGGACGAATGCACCACCGAAGCCGTGCTCACGCGCATGTCGGTGAAGGACGGTCGCGTTGTGTTGCCCGATGGCATGAGCTATCGCGTGCTGGCGCTGCCTTGGTCGCAGACCATGACGCCGCAATTGCTGCGCAAGGTGAAGGAACTGGTCCAAGCCGGCGCAACCGTGCTCGGGCCGAAGCCTTCCGCCTCGCCCGGTCTCAGCGACTATCCACACTCCGACGCCGAGGTGAAGCAACTCGCCACGGACCTGTGGGGCGAAGCCGATGGGCAACGCGTGAAAGAACACCGCCTCGGCAAAGGCCGGGTAGTCTGGAGCGATTCACCGGAAAAGGTGCTGGAGGAATCGGGTGTGCCCGCGGATTTCACCGCCGGTCAGCCACTGCGCTTCATTCATCGCCGCGATGGCAACACGGACCACTACTTCGTCGCGAACCCACAGCCGTATGAGGTCACGGCGACGTGCAGCTTCCGAGTCAGCGGAAAGATACCGGAGCTTTGGTGGCCAGATAGCGGCCGCATCGAGCGCGCGGCGATTTGGAAGCAGACTGAGGGAGTCACCCACGTGGTTGTGCCCTTCGAGCCAAGTGGGTCAGTGTTCGTCGTCTTCCGCGAGCGTGCGGGCAAGAGCGATCCGGTTGTGTTGCTTAAGCGCGATGGCAAACCATTGCTTTCTGCGGCACCGGAGCCGCGGATGAAGGTGAACGTGCTCAAGGCGCGGTACGGCGTGTTGGATGATCCGGCGCGCACTCGTGATGTCACCGCCAAGATTCAAAGCAAGGCCGACAACGGGGAATACGCGATTCAGGCTTCGAGTCTGGCGCAGGGCGACGACCCGGCGCCGGAGGTCTTGAAGTCGCTGGTTGTGGACTACGCCATCGAGGGTAAGCAGTTCTGCGTGCGCGCACGCGACCCAAACACAATCCATCTCAGTCGCGAGACGTTGAACGTCAAAGTGGAGAAGGCGCGCTACGGAGTGCTGGGCGATCCCAAACGGACGCGCGACGTGCGAGAGAAGCTTCAGCGGTTGCTCGACGCGGGCGAAACCAGTTTCAAAGTGGCTCGGATGGCTGAGGGCGACGACCCGGCTTTCCTCGTGGTCAAGACGCTCGAATTCGAGTACACGCTCGACGGCAAGCTCCTTAAGGCGACGGGCACCGACCCGGAGACGATCAACTTGTCGCCCGCTGCCGTGCCGCCGAAAGCGGTCGCGGCTCTTCGTCTCGACGCGAAGGGCAGGCTGTCGCTCGAAGCGCGTGAACCCGGCGAGTATGAGTTGTCCACGACCAGCGGTCGCAGCCGGCGCATCACCGTCCTGGATGCGTTTTCCAAGCTTGAGGTGGCTGGGCCTTGGAAGGTGCAATTCACGCCCGGCGGCGGCGCGCCCGCAGAGATCACGCTCGACAAACTGACCTCATGGAGTGAACACGCCGACGCTGGTGTGAAGCATTTCTCCGGCACAGCGACTTACACGCGAACGCTCGACATCCCGCGTGAACTGCTAACGAAGGGTCAGCGGCTCGAACTCGATCTGGGCAAAGTCGCGGTCATGGCTGAGGTGAAGCTCAACGGCAAGAGCCTCGGCACGTTGTGGAAACCGCCGTTTGTCTTGGATGTCAGTGGGGTGGCAAAGGCCGACGCAAACCATCTGGAGGTGCGCGTTGTGAACCTGTGGCCCAACCGCATGATCGGCGACGAGCAATTACCCGAGGACAGCGAGCGCAACCCCGACGGGACGCTCAAGCGCTGGCCCCAGTGGTTGCTCGATGGCAAACCCAGCCCGTCTGGCCGCTTTACCTTCACAAGCTGGCGGTTGTGGAAGAAAGCCGAGCCCCTACTAGAATCTGGCCTGCTTGGACCGGTAACGTTGCGAGCGATTCCGACTCATCGCATCGAGTGAAGTCGTGACCGCACGCTTGACTTCGCTATCTCCAAACCCTAACCAACTGCATGAAGAATGAAACGCCCATGAACCACTCTCTTCGTGTCGTGTTCTCAACCGGTGCCGTGATGCTTGCCGCGCTCTTCACCGCGACCGCTGCCGGGCCGACCAACGCCTTCTTCCCCTTCTGCATTGACTGGCATGACGCCAAGAAGCGCGGTTTCGAGGAACAGGCGCAGATGCTCAAGGAACTCGGCTACGCCGGCGTCGGTCACATCTGGCTGGACAAGGTAGAGGAGCGGATCAAGACGCTCGATGCCGCCGGGCTGAAGTTGTTTCAAATCACGATGGTCGTGGACCTCGCGCCGGACAAGCCGCCCTATGACGTGGCGCGGTTCAAGGAAGTCTGCGCGGCCATCAAAGGCCGGGGCGTGCAGTTCGATCTGCTGGTCAACGGCCAGAAGCCATCCGACCCAGCCTTTGACGATCAGGCGGTCGCGGTGCTGCGCGAGATGTCGGATCAGGCGAAGGCGTCCGGAGCGCAGTTGCTGCTTTACCCGCATCAGGGCTCGTGGATCGAACGCATCGAGGATTCCGTGCGTGTGGCGGACAAGGTGAATCGGCCAAACGTGGGCGTGATGTTCAACGTTTGCCACTGGCTGCGCGTGGACAAGTCGCGCGACTACAAGCCGCTGCTGAAGCTGGCCATGCCCCGGCTCTGGGCGGTGTCCATCAACGGCGCGGACGAGTTCGACGACAAGCCCGGTTGGGATCGCTACATCCAGCCGCTCGGCAAGGGCTCGTTCGACATGACCACGTTCCTGCGCACGCTGCGCGATCTCGGCTACAGCGGGCCGATTGGCCTCCAATGCTACGGGATCGGCGGCGACACGCGCGAACACCTCGCCCAGTCCATGGAAGCCTGGCGGAAGATGGACTTGGACAACACCCCGAGCAAAACCACTCCGACCAAATGAAGACCTCACCGAACCAAGTGATTCCACGCCGCACATTCCTCGCGAGCGCTGCCACTGCCACCGCACTCACCGCGCTGAAACCCTCGTTGGTTTTCGGCGCTGCTGCGAACTCCATGATCGAAATCGGCCTCATCGGCTGCGGGGGCCGTGGCAGTTGGCTCGGGCCGCTGTTCGAGGAAGGTGGCTTGTTCCGCTGGGTTGCTTGCACAGATTACTTCCAGGACAAGGTGGACAAGTTCGCCGAGAAGCACGGCATCGAGCCCGCGCGCCGCTACACCGGGTTATCCGGCTACCAGCGGTTGCTCGAATCCAAGCTCGACGCTGTGGTGATCGAGACGCCGCCGTATTTCCACCCCGAGCAAGCCGCGGCAGCGGTGGAGGCCGGCAAGCATGTTTATCTCGCCAAACCCATCGCCGTGGATGCGCCCGGTTGCCAGAGCATTGCGGAATCTGGCAAGCGCGCTACCGCCAAGAAACTGGTCTTCCTCGTGGATTTCCAAACCCGCGCCAACGAGCATTACCGCAAGGCGCTCCAGATGGTGCGGAACGGCGACATCGGCAAACCCGTGTTGGGCGAGGCGCATTACCCGTGGCGCGGCGGCAATCGCGTCCCGCCGCCCGCCACGCCGGAGGAGCAGATGCGCAACTGGTACAACGTGCTGCCGCTGAGCGGCGATTTCATCGTCGAACAGAGCATCCACTCGCTGGACGTAGCCACGTGGATTTTGGACGCCGACCCGATCAAGGCTATCGGCGCCGGCGGCCAGAAGCTCCGGCCCAAGGAAAGTATCTGGGATCATTTCGCCGTGCAGTATCTCTTCCCGGACAACGTGCCCCTGTCGTTCACCTGCATTCAGTGCATTCCGGAGATGAAGGATGAAATCACTGCCCGCGTTTACGGTTCGGAGGGTTACATCCAGACGGATTACTTCAGCGATGTCCTCGTGCGCGGAAAGGAAGTTTACAGGGGAACCAACCCGGAGCTCTACACCAGCGGGACGAAGGTCAACATCCGCGAGTTCCACCAGTGCATCACTGAGGGCAAATGCGACAACCCGACGGTCGCGCCGTCCGTGCGCTCGAACCTCACGGCGGTGCTGGGCCGCGAGGCGGGCTACGCGCGCGGCGAAGTCACGCTCGTGGACCTGATCAAACAGGGCAGGAAGTTGCAGCCGAACCTGACGGGTTTGAAGGCGTGACCGTCGCTAGGCGGCCTTGCTGTCGGCCAAATCCAATGAAACCGCAGAGGCGCGAGAGACGCGGAGTCGTCTGTGCGGCAGTTTTCTCTGCACGGCAATCCACTGCATTCACCGCGAGCCGCGAGGATCCCTCGTGCGTTCCGGACCGCGACCGGTCCCCGGTCGCAGCAACCGAACACGTTGTCTGGTCAGAAAGAACCCTCAGTGTCCTTTCTGGTTTTAACACGCTGCGCCCGGGGATCGGTCGCGGTCCGGTTGGGTTGCGGCTCCGCCGCGCTGTGTTTATTGCGGCTTGGCAGTTCACCGGCTGTTCGGAGAATGTGCGAAGGTGAACATGATTCCAAGACATCGTAGAATGACAGCCATGCGCTTGCCCCTTCTCATCGCTGCCCTGATCGCACTGCATGGGTTTGGTGCGAATGCCGCGGCAGCAAGGCTCGAACGCCAGTTCGCCAATCCACCGGACGCCGCACGGCCGTGGGTGTATTGGATGTGGATGGACGGGAACTTGAGCCGCGAAGGCATGACCGCTGACTTGGAGGCGATGCAGCGGGCCGGAATCGGTGGCGTGATGATAATGGAAGTGGATGTCGGGATTCCTCGCGGGCCAGTGAAGTTCATGAGCCCGGAGTGGCGACAGCTCTTCAAGCATGCGGTCAAGGAAACGGAACGACTCGGAATGCAAATCACGCTCAACGCCGGGCCCGGTTGGACCGGTAGCGGCGGACCGTGGGTGAAACCCGAGCAATCCATGCAGCACATCGTGGCTAGCGCGGTCGAGGTGACCGGCCCGACGAATTTCAATGCAGCACTGCCGCAACCCCAGCCGCGCAAACCCTACTTCGGCACTGGCGGACTGTCGGAGGAATTGCTCAAAGCGCAGAACGAGTTTTACCGCGATGTCGCCGTGCTGGCGTTTCCCACACCGTCGGGCAACGAACGCATTGACGACATCGAACACAAGGCGCTGTACATCCGCGACCCGTTCTCGTCCATGCCCGGGGTAAAGACGCGAATTCCCGCGCCGGCGGAGCACGCGGCGGTCCCGCCCGGCACTGCGGTTGAGACTTCACGCATGCTGGATTTGAGCGACAAACTCGATGCGAGCGGTCGTCTCACATGGGACACGCCGCCGGGGCGCTGGACGATTCTGCGCTTCGGCCGCACCAGCACCGGCGCGAACACCCGCCCCGCACCGGCGCCGGGTCTCGGCCTCGAATGCGACACGTTCGACAAGGCCGCGCTGGACGCCCACTTCGAGCAGTTTGCCGACACGCTGTTGCGGGAAATCGGCTCAGGCAAATGCCGCGATGTGGGCTGGACCTCGCTCCACATTGACAGTTGGGAGATGGGCGCACAGAACTGGACCGCCGCCTTCCGCGACGAGTTTCGCCGCCGCCGGGGCTACGATGCGTTGCGTTTCCTGCCCGCGGTCACGGGGCGCATCGTGGACAACCGCGAAGTCACCGAGCGTTTCCTCTGGGACTTGCGCCAAACCGGGCAGGAACTCGTCCTCGAAAACCACGCGCAGCACCTGAAGAAGTTGGCGCACGCCCGCGGCCTTGGCCTGTCCATCGAACCCTATGACATGAACCCGACGGCGGACCTAAACCTTGGCGCGGTGGCGGATGTGCCGATGTGCGAGTTTTGGGCGAACTGTTTCGAGAGCTGGTACAGTTGCTTCGAAGCGGCCTCCATCGCGCATACCAGCGGCAAGCGCATCGTCGCGGCGGAGTCCTTCACATCCGACGACAAGGAGCGCTGGTTGATGCATCCCGGCAACTTGAAGGCGCTCGGCGACTGGGCTTTCTGCGCAGGCGTGAACCGCATCGTGTTCCATCGCTACGCGCATCAGCCGTGGCTCGACCGCGCGCCGGGCATGACGATGGGTATTTACGGCGTGCATTGGGAACGCACGCAAACTTGGTGGGACATGGCGGACGCGTTCCACCGCTACCTCGCGAGGTGTCAGGTGATGCTGCGACAAGGCGAGGCCGTCGCAGACATTCTCTACCTCACGCCCGAAGGAGCCCCGCATGCCTTTCGCCCTCCTGCTTCGGCCGTGAGCGGCAATCCGCCGGATCATCGCGAATACGACTTTGATGCCTGCTCGCCCGAAACGCTGCTCGACCGCGCCTCGGTGAAACGCGGGCAGATCGTTTTCCCCGGCGGCACAAGTTACCGGCTGCTCGCGCTGCCAAACGTGGACACGATGACGCCCAAACTTCTGCGCAAGGTCAAGGAACTCGCGATGGCCGGCGCCACGATTGTCGGCGCGCCGCCGCGCAAATCGCCGAGTCTGGCGAATTACCCGCAGTGCGATGCCGAGCTGCAATACCTGGCCCGTGAGATTTGGGGCGAAAGCGCGCAGCCGGCCAAAGTGACCCAACGTCGTATGGGCAAGGGTCGCGTGGTCTGGGGTGGTGAACTCACCAAACACGCTTCGGATGCGGCCATCACAAAGCCCGGGCTGGAAGGCGCGAAGTGGATTTGGTTTGGCGAGGGCAACCCCGCCGCCGCCGCGCCGGTCGGGAAAGGGTACTTTCGCCGAGTGATGCTGCTGCCGGACGACCGAACGGTTGAGACCGCGCGGATCACCGTCACCGCCGACAACGATTTCGCGCTTTGGGTGAACGGCCGGGCGGTTGGTTGGGGCGACAACTTTCACAACGCCTACGAGTTCGATGTAACGGCCTTGTTGAAGGCCGGACCGAACGTGTTGGCAGTCGCCGCTGGCAACGGCGGCAACGCCCCGAATCCCGCAGGATTGATCGCCGCCGTGGAGGTTCGCTTTCGCGACGGACAGACGCTGAGATTGCAGACCGACCGGCAATGGGAGGCGTCCGCGAGTGTCACGGAGAACTGGCGCTCAGAACCGGCGAAGAGCGAAGGCTGGCAAGGGGCGAAGGAACTTGGCGCGTGGGGCATGTCGCCGTGGGGGCGCGCGGGCGAGAAAGTGATCGAACCCGAGATCTACCCTGATTACGCCGGTCTGGCAGCGGTGTTGCGGGCCGATGGTGTCCCGCCGGATTTCGCGGCGGACGGGCCTTTGCGCTACACCCATCGTCGGGACGGAATCGCCGACGTTTACTTCGTGGCCAACCGCAGCGCGGAAACCATCACCGTGACCGCCGCGTTCCGCGTTACGGGCAAAGCGCCTGAGTTGTGGAATCCGCTCACCGGCAAAACCCGCCGTGCGCAGCTATGGGAACAGCGTGACGGGCGAACGTTCGTGCCGCTGAAGCTCGAAGCCCACGATTCGCTGTTTGTCGTGTTCCGCAAATCCGCGAAGCCACCTCGATCTGAGATGGAAAAGCGGAATTGGGACGAGTATGCGGCTGTCCAAGAGATCTCCGGCCCGTGGGAGGTGCGCTTCCAACCTGGCCGCGGTGCGCCGGAGAAGGCGACGCTCGACAAACTGACCGACTGGTCGAAGCACGGCGACGCCGGCGTGCGACACTTCAGCGGCGTAGCGACTTATCGGGCCACGTTCGTCACAAATCCAGACTCCGAAATCCGAAAACCGAAATGGTATGTGGACCTTGGCCGGGTTGAGGTCATGGCGCGAGTGAGGCTGAACGGCAAAAACGTGGGCACGGTTTGGAAGTCGCCGTTCCGTGTGGAAATTACCAGCGTGTTGAAGCCGGGCGAGAATCAGCTTGAGATTGAGGTGGCGAACCTCTGGCCCAACCGGCTGATCGGCGATGCCGGGCAGCCCGAAGCTCAGCGGGTGGCGTGGACGACTTGGAGCCCTTTTGCTAAAGACACGCCGCTACTGGAGTCCGGCTTGATCGGTCCGGTCACGCTGACGGTGACCCGCTGCGAAGAAGCGAGACGGGGCGATTAGCAGCAGTCCGGGTGCGGGAGGCGTGAGCGGGTCATCCATCGCGGATGGACACATCCTTGCCAGCAATCCCGCGCCCGCCTACGCTCCACGTCGTGTTCCGCAGACTTCTACAGATTTGCGTTCTCGTTGTGGCAGTGGCCCTGCACGGTGAGGCAGCGTCGGACATCACCGGCACTGTGTCTCCTCAAGTGAGCTTCGACACCAATGCCGGAGTGTGGCGTGTCTCGGGGGCGAAACACCGCCTCGCCTTCAATCCGTCCAACCTCGCCAGCGTGGTGGAGACCCCTGCCACGGTTTGGCGAATGGTAGAGTCGCGCGCGGGTGATCTGGAAGTGCGTCACGATGGGAAGGCGATGTCGCTGCAACTCGCGTCGGCTGGCCGCAAGCTGGTTTCGGCCTACGACAACGGTTTTCAGACCGGCTTGAAGATTGAGTTGGGCGAGTTCCGGAGTGGGACAAACGCGCTCGACCTCGCGCTCCAACTCTTCCTTTGCTTCGAGGGCAGGCAGGAGGAACTGGTGACAACGTGCATCGCGTCTGACGGAGGAACGCGCGTGCTACGGTGCGACTGGCCGGCGGGCCTGCTGGCCGATTCTTTCGACGCGACAGTTGTGCCGTTCATGCAAGGCATGCTGCTGCCAAAGAACTGGCCGGAGAAGACCTGGCTTTACGATGCGATGTGTTTTGGCCGTGGCCTGTATCAGCCGTGGTGGGGACATCAGCAGGGTGACTCCGCGATGCTGGTCATCCTGGAAACGCCCGACGATGGCGGCTGCCACTTCGAGCATCCGGCGGGCGGCCCGACGAAGGTTGGCCCGCGCTGGCTTCACTCGCTCGGCCGTTTCGCCTATCCGCGTCGGGCACGGCTTTGTTTCGTTGACAAGGGCAACCACGTGGACCTCGCCAAGCGATATCGGCAGCATGCCATCGCGACAGGGCGCTTCGTTTCACTGCGGGAGAAGATTGCGCGCAATCCAAACGTCGCGCGGTTGCTCGGCGCGCCGGTGGTCCACACGAGCATCCTGTATCACATCCAACCGGACTCCAGTTACTACCACAAGGATGCGCCGGAGAAGAATCACGAGCTCGTGACCTTCGACGCCCGGTCGAAACATTTGCAGGGACTCGCCGCCAAGGGCATTACCAACGCCTACGTTCACTTGGACGGCTGGGGCTTGCGCGGCTACGACAACCTGCACCCGGATATCCTGCCGCCGTGTCCGGAAGCCGGCGGTTGGGAGGGAATGCAGCGTGTCGCCGAGGTTTGCGATCAACTGGGTTATCGCTTCGCCATTCACGATCAATACCGCGATTACTACCTCGACGCGCGGTCGTATCAGGATCGCCACACGCTCATCGAGGAGAGCGGCAAGCGTCCGGGCGGCAATACGTGGTATGGCGGACGGCAGTCCATCCTGTGTCCCAGCCTCGCCCCCGGCCACGTGCGCAAGAACCATTCGGCGATCCTCGAACACGGCGTGAAGCTGCGCGGGGCGTACCTGGACGTGTTCTCCGTCGTGCCGCCTGAGGAGTGTTACGCTCCGGAGCATCCCGTGACGCGCACCGAGTGTTTGCGCTACCGCGGCGAGTGTCTCGATTCCGTGCGGGCGTGGGGGGGCATCGTCAGCTCTGAGGAGCCCAGCGACTGGTCGGTGCGGCATCTCGACATGGTGCATCACGGCCCGTTCGCGCTGAACCCGAACCCGGGCAAAGGGCCGGCGATGGGAATCCCGATCCCGCTGTTCAACCTCGTCTATCACGATGCCCTGCTCATGCCGTGGTCGCTGGGGCGTGGCGAATGGGGAATTCCCGACAAGGACCTGGGCTTCCTGCACGCGCTGGCCAACGGCGGCATGCCGTATCTGGGTTTGGATCCGTCTCCGGACGATCTCCGGCGTGTCCGCACGCTGTGCGCGCTGCACCGGCGCGTCGCACTGCTGGAGATGACCAGACACGAATTCCTCGACGCAAGCTGGCGACGTCAGCGCACAACCTTTGCCGACGGAACGCAGGTGACGATTGATCTCCAAACCGACCGATGGAGCGTTGAACCGGCACTCGTTGTCTCTGAAGCCACGAAATGAAGTTTCCCATGCATAATCGAATTCACTGTTTGCTCGTCTTGCTCGCCGGTCTGGTTTGCGGTTGTTCCCTCGACGGGGCCGAGATGACCAACAGGCCCAACATTCTCATCATTTACGGCGACGATATCGGCTATGGCGATTTCGGCTGCTATGGTGCGAAGTCGGTGAAGACGCCGAATGTGGACCGGCTGGCGAAGACAGGCCTGCGTTTTACCAGCGCCTATGCGTCTGCCGCGACGTGCACGCCGTCGCGGTACTCGTTGCTGACCGGGGAGTATGCCTTCCGTCAGAAGGGCACCGGGGTGCTGCCGGGCGACGCGGCGCTTATCATCCGGCCCGGACGGGTCACGCTTCCTTCCATGCTCCGGCAGGCTGGCTACAACACGGGCGTCATCGGCAAGTGGCATCTCGGTTTGGGTGACGCGGGCGGCGTCGATTGGAACCAGGAGATCAGGCCCGGGCCGCGCGAGATTGGTTTCGAGTACTCGTTTATTATGGCGGCCACTGGTGATCGGGTGCCGTGCGTCTTTGTTGAAAACGGCAAAGTGGTGGGGCTGAACCCATCCGACTCGATTCGCGTCAGCTACAAGGAAGGCTTCCCCGGCGAACCAACGGCGATGACAAATCGCGAGGCGCTGAGGATGGATTGGAGTCACGGCCACAACATGGCGGTGGTGAATGGCATCGGCCGCATTGGCTACATGACAGGCGGCAAGGAAGCCTTGTGGAAGGATGAGGACATGGCGGACAGATTCACGCACAAAGCGGTCGCCTTCTTGGAGAAGCAGCGGCGCGGAAAACCGTTCTTCCTCTACTTCGCCACGCATGACATCCACGTGCCGCGCGTGCCGCACCCGCGGTTCGTCGGAAGGACCACGATGGGGCCCCGCGGTGACGCCATTGCGGAGTTCGATTGGTGCGTCGGCGCGTTGCTCACGACGTTGGGGCGGACAATGCTGCTGGACAACACGTTAATCATCCTGAGCAGTGACAATGGTCCCGTGGTGGACGATGGCTACAAGGATGGCGCGGTGGAGAAGTTGGGCAAGCACCGGCCCGCAGGCCCGCTGCGCGGCGGCAAGTACAGCGCGTTCGAAGGCGGCACGCGTGTGCCGCTTATCGTCAACTGGCCCGGCAAGGTGAAGCCAGGCACTTCAGAAGCGATCGTGAGCCAGGTGGATTTGTTGGCGAGCTTGGCGGCACTGGTTGGACAATCCTACGCGGCGAGCGAAGCGCCGGACAGCAGCAATCAACTGGGCGCTCTCCTGGGTAAGTCGAAGACCGGGCGTGAAGAGGTGGTGGAACAGGCTCGGATACTGGCTTTGCGGCAGGGCGATATGAAATACATCGAGCCGAGTCAAGGGCCGCGGCAGTCTCCTCTGACGAACACAGAATTGGGGGCGGATCCGGGCGGGTTCTTGTTCGATCTCTCCGCCGACCCGGGCGAGACCAACAATCTTGCCGCACGCGACCCGCGCACCTTGCGCGAAATGGCCGTTCGACTTGAGGAAATCCGCGGCGCCGCCAAGCCCCGCCAGTGACGCGTTCGTCCAAGCTGTTCATGCTGGATACGGTCCACCGAGGCACGAGTGACTCAAGCGGTGTGCCGGCTTGTGCCGATGCGCTGCGTCGGGCGTACGAACTGATGCATGCGCGGCTTGGCCATCAACATTGGTGGCCAGGGGAGACGCCTTTCGAAGTCTGTGTTGGCGCGATTCTGACTCAGAACACCGCGTGGTCGAACGTGGAACGAGCCATCGCCAACCTGAAATCGGCAAACGTGCTTGCGCCTGCCCGACTTCATGCGCTGACGGAGGCGCGGCTGGCCGAGCTGATCCGTCCGGCAGGCTATTTCAACGTGAAGGCCCGCCGGCTGCGCTCATTCCTCCGTGTATTGGTGGAGGAATGCCAATCCGACTTGAGGGAGTTGTTTGCCGGTGACACGCGGATCGTTCGCGATCGGTTGTTGTCCATCAACGGCATTGGCCCCGAAACCGCGGATAGCATGTTACTCTACGCCGGTGGGCATCGGAGCTTCGTCGTGGATGCCTACACCAAGCGCATCTTCGGCCGGCACGGCTGGAGTGCGGCTGATGCGGATTACCCCGCGGTAAAACAGCTTTGCGAGCAAGCGCTCAGCCAGAAGCCAGCGGAGGCGCGGCTGGATTACTGGCAGGATTACCACGCGCAGCTGGTGATGGTGGGCAAGCATTTCTGCCGGCCACGCGCGCTGCGCTGCGCTGAATGTCCGTTGCAGCCGCTCCTGCCGAAAATCGTGTCCGGTATAAAGAAAGAGCCTGCGCGGATTATGGC
The DNA here is from genome assembly GCA_964634255.1 of uncultured Verrucomicrobiota bacterium. Lineage (GTDB taxonomy): Bacteria > Verrucomicrobiota > Verrucomicrobiia > Limisphaerales > MWDV01 > MWDV01. Next base: position 27,453 of record CAZWJC010000062.1, read on the forward strand.
CCGACGAACTTCAGTCCGAACCGAATCCAAAACGGGATTGTGACCAGGCTTACCAGCGAGGTGCTGAAGACCACGCGGAGTGCGGTTGCGGTGTCGCCGCCGTAATGCCGGGCCATGACGATCGGAAACACTGCCGCCGGCATGGCTGCTTCGAGCACGATGACGCGTTTCAATTCCACGGAGGCCGGCAGATACTTCGCCAGCAGCAGAAACGCCAAGGGCAACAGGCCGACTCGCAGCAGCACAGCGACTCCCATCGTCCGCCAGCCGGACTTGGAATGAAACTCATGCACATGATCCGCCACCACGGCGCCGATCAGGATGAGAGCCATGGGAATGGCACACTGTCCCAGCCAGTGCAGGCCAGTTAACACCGTTTTGGGCACGGCGTTGTTCCAACCCAGTGCGTTTAGCACGAGCGCGACTGCAACCGCGATGAGCGGTGCGCTGAGGATCTTGCGCCAGTCCCG
>CAZWJC010000063.1:0-27837 GCA_964634255.1 uncultured Verrucomicrobiota bacterium
TCAGCAGTTTGAACTGTTCGGTTCTGTCGTAAATGCGACGGCGCGATTGCTGCTCCTCTATCTCTATTTTCATTGTGATGTTGCGGCAATCTGTTTCATCTTCAATGTATCTGGTGATAGCCTTTGTCTCTTTGGTAAAAAACTCCATTACAAGGCTGTTGCCCACTTTTATGACAAACAGGTTCTCACCGATAAGTTCGGGAGTGATTATTTTCATTCTATCGGCAAGAGCACGCTCGTTCTCCGGAAGGCGCATTCCGTAAGACAAGTAAGCCGGACGACCGTCTGAGACTTCAAGGGGCGGTATCCGGTGCGAACCTGATCCGGCCCGCGTGTTTTCGGGTTCGATCGGGTGCGTCCAGCCAAACCCTCTTCAGACCTTCGATGCCCGAGACTTCCCCCGCAGACGTTCCGCCATGAGGAACAGGCAAGCCGCACCCAGGATTCCACCAGCGTGGCTGACCGCCACGGGCGCTCCCATGAGGCCGAAGTGGAGACAGCTCAAAAAAGCCTGGCCGGTGACGGCTTCCCAAGCCGCCTTGACTGTTACAAGCACCAGCGTAATCCAGCCGATACGCCGCTCGGCGTTGGCCGCGCCGCGGGCCGTTATCAATTCAAGCGCCGTGACCGCCGTCAGGCCGTGCGCGATGCCGGACAGGCCGCACAAACCGCTCTGGCTCAGCGCCGGCGTCGCGAGCCAGGAGAGACCCAGGCTGCCCAGCCCCGCCGCGACCACGTAGCCAAGTTGCCGCCACACGCTCGTTTCCCGCAGGCTTTCGTACAAAGCGATGAACGCACCGGCATCGAGCAGGAGGTGATAACACGAAACGTGGACGAATGGGTGAGTCACCAGCCGCCACCACTCACCGTTCGTGAGCGCCGCGGGTGTGAAAACGAAGGCTGCTGGCGCGATGCCGCTCACCAACGGCCAGTTCAGGAACAGCAGCAACAGCAGGAACGCGCCGGTTTCTGGGCGCAGCTTGCCACGTAGCGGCGCTTCGGCAGAACGCCGCCATTCCCGAGTTCGCGACCAAGGATTTCGGCGCTCAGCCGAGGCGCCGCTACAAATCCTCTGGCGGCCAAACGCTGTTGAGATTGTGTTCATGTTCTCCGGTGTTTCGTGGGAGCGAAATGAAAGTTCGGGGCCGGCTTGCGCCAGCCCCGAACTAGAGCGGGACTCACGCGGCTTTGCGCGCGCGGCGCGCGAGCCACAGGGCAAAGGCCAATCCCAGCGGCCCGATCGGGCTCGTGCCGATGTCCCAACTCTGCCCCGATCTCCTTGGCGGCAGTGCCGAAGTCGTGGAAGGCGTGGGGGCGCTGCTGGCCGGCATCGGCGTTTGCGGAGTCGCGGCCAACTGGGTCGGCTGTGCGGTAGTGGCAGGCTTTGCCTTCGTGGCTGCCGGGCCGAGGTCGGCCAGCGCCTTGTTGCGGATGGATTCAAGTTGTTCCTGCCGCTTTGCCTGCGCCTTTCGATCCACGGCGATGCTCTCCAGATTCCGGCGGGTGATCTTCCAGCGTTGGTATTCGGCGTCGTTCTCCAGCACGAGGAACGACGTGTATTCGGTGACAACGGAGAACGCTTCACCCAGACGGATGACTTCGTCGCGCACTGAGTCACGCGAACCACGGCGGTCGGCATCTTTCAGCAACGCGTCGATGCGGTGCGTGGCCCAGAGGCGGTTGAGCTCGGGGTTGTCGAGGTCTTCCTTCGGGAACTCCAGCTTCGCGGTCTGCTCAATGGCGCGGCCATTGATCGTGGCGCGCAGTTTCACGTCCGCCGTGCCGCCCTTCGTGTAGCGCCCAAACAGCCGGATCGGTGTGCCCTGATACAGGTTCGGCAGCACCTTGGGTTCAAGTTCGGAGACCGGCACGCCGCTGATTTCGATATTCACATCCGCTGCAACCGGCGCGGTGACTTTCTGCCGGAACAAGCGCGCCGCGCGGGCGAAGTTGTCGCCGGTCGAGACGAACGCGGCCAGGCCGCCGGCATCTTCGGCAAGTTGCTCCAGCAACGGCCGATTCACGTCGTTGCCCACGCCGATGCAAAACACGCGGGCGTTGCGCGGGCGTTGCTGGATGAGTTCGAGCAGCGTCTGGCGCTCCTTTTGTTCGGTCAGGCCATCGCTGAGGATGACGACGTTCAGGCGACAGTCGGCATCGGCGTATTTGTAGGCCGTGGCAATGGCCGGGCGCAGCACCGTGCCGCCGCGGGCTTCGCTTGACGCGAGAAACGTGGCAGCTTGCTGCTTGTTGGCCCCGGACGCGGGCTGGAGTTGGCGGAAGGCCAGCGCGGGCTGCGTGTTGAACGTCATCACCTCGAACCGGTCGCCTTCGCGCAGTTCGCCGAGGAACGCGCTTACGGATTCCCGCGAGATGCCGAGCTTGCCGTCGTCGGCCATGCTGCCGGACGCATCGAGAACGAACACGTAGTCCATGGCATCGGCGCTCTTGGCCGTGTCTTCGCCGGCCGTCAGTGTGAGGCAGAAGAAGCCATCGTCGCCCGCGCGCTTGGACGTGATGAGGTCTATGCCGGTTTGGGCCCGTTTGAATTGCGTCGCCAGCACGATATCGCGCGCCAGGCTGCCGCCCGTGGTTTCAAGATTTGCCTGCCAATATGCGTCCGAGTGCTTCGCGATCACGAAGTCCTTGCCGTGGCTCGGGCTCTCCATCGCGACAATGGGGATGACGGATTTCGCATCAAAGGTGAAGGCGAACTTGCCCTTCGTCCGGGCGTCCACGTCCTTGCGCGTCGCGGTCGCGAGCGGATAGACGTAGCCGGCCCAGTCGTGGTCGTAATCGAGTTCCTGGTAATACGTGATCTGGACCTTCTGGTCTGCGTTCGGCGCGATCGGGAAGATGCGCATCTCAAACGTGCGGTAGTCCACCTGTTCGAGCAGGCCGGGATCGCGGCGAACCTGCTTGTAGCTATTGTAAATCTGGCGTGCTTTCTCCTTTTCCAACACCTCGCCGACCATTTCCTTGCCGTTGATCCACATGCTGAAGTTGGCCACCGACGCCCCCTTCGGCACGGGGAACGTGTAGAGCGCTTCAACCTGCCGCTGCTCGGTGTTGTGGAAAACCTGCGTAACGCGCGTCACGGCGATGCCGTTGTTCAGCGTCACGTCCACCTCGTGTTCCTTGATTTCCAACACCCCGCCCAAACCGCCGTCGGCGATGAGCAGTCCGGCGGCTTGCGCCGGCGATACTGCCGTGAAGGCCAGCGCCAGCGCTGCCATGGCGCCGAACACGTGGCCAAGTCCGCGGCAGCGTTTCGGTTGAGCGCCCCCAACTTCCCCACGTGGGGCGACTTTGCTGCGAGACCTTGAACATGAATTGGGTTCTCGAAATCGCGGCAGCGTCTTGGAGTGCGGCAGCCCTCTGCCGCTCGTGTGGGTGCAAAGCGCCGGCGGGCCGGCGCACTTCAAGTCTTGGCGGAAATCCAGCGTTGTGCAGTTCGTCTTCATAGTGCTTTTCAGTTCGTTGTTCTCTTCAGCCGTGTGCGTTTTTTTCAACCACCGCTTGCGGCGATGGCTGCCACTTAACAGCCGGGATGCCAAGCCGCTATAGCCTGGCATAAGTCGTTGCGGAAAAGCTTGATCCACAATAATCGGATGGCTAAATGAAACCGGAAGAGTACCTTGATCTGGACAATTAATGATCGACATGTCATACATTTCCTGTATGCAAGCAAATGCCAACATCGGAGCGGCGGATCGCGAGTTCTGGGAGTTGATTGCCCGCGCAGCCTTCTGCAATCCCTTCAGCGATGAGCGGGCGGAGTTGGATCAGCGCTTCATCGGTTCGGCCGCCGATCCCTATTCCGCGGCGCGCGTGGAGAGGCTGCGGCAGGTGATCTCGGAGCGCGTGCGAAAACTGGAGGCGGCTGGCCTGGCGGACGTGCGGCGTTTCGCGGGCACGGAACGCGAGGTCATGCGGGCGGGATTTCTCTTCGAGGTCTTTCACGAGTTTTGCCTGCGCTTTGATGAACTGGTTCAAGAACAACTCCAAACGGGCGAGCGTCCGGTAACGGTGAGCTTCGCGTCGGAAGCCTTGGCCAGGTTACGGCAACGTGGCTTTGCCGAAACCGAGGCGTCGCGGTTCTTCGCCGTGTTCTACCAACTGCGGCGGGCCTTCTTCTTCATCGCTCGGGGTTTGGTGGGCGACAGCCCGTGCATGGGCGAACTGCGGCGGCGGCTTTGGAACAACATTTTTACCCGCGACGTCGGGCTCTACGAACGCCATCTCTGGGATCGGATGGAGGATTTCTCGACGCTGCTGCTCGGCGGCACGGGCACGGGTAAGGGCACGGCGGCGGCAGCCATCGGCCGGTCGGGTTTTATTCCGTTCGATGCGCGGCGCGGCTGCTTCGCCGAAAGCTTCACCCGCAACTTCATCGCACTGAACCTTGCTCAGTTTCCGGAGACTCTGATCGAGTCCGAGTTGTTCGGGCATCGCAAGGGCGCGTTCACAGGCGCGGTCGAGTCCCACGAGGGCGTGCTGGCGCGCTGCAGCCCGCACGGGGCGATCTTCTTGGACGAAATCGGCGACGTGAGCGTGCCGATTCAGATCAAGCTGCTGCAGGTGTTGCAGGAGCGGACGTTCACCCCGGTGGGCAGCCACGAGCAGGCGCGGTTTCGCGGGCGGGTGATTGCCGCGACCAACCGGCCGCTGGAGATGCTGCGGCGCGAGGGTTTGTTCCGCGAGGATTTCTTCTATCGTCTCTGTTCGGATGTCATCGAAGTGCCGCCGTTAAACCAGCGACTCCGCGAAGACCCTGAGGAACTGGACCGGTTGATTGCGCACGTGTTGGCGGGGATCGCGGGCGGCCAGGCCGGGGAATTGGTTGGGTTGGTCGTGAAGGTGATTCGCCGCGACACGGGCGCGGACTACGCCTGGCCGGGCAACGTGCGCGAACTCGAACAAGCCGTGCGCCGCATCCTGCTCACCGGCGGCTACCAACCCGCGACGCCGCTGAGCCGCCGGAAAGCCCGCGTCGCTTGGCTGGAAGAAGCCGAGGCCGGGCGGTTGGACGCCGACGCTGTGCTTGCCGGCTATTGCCGGCAGCTTTATGACGAGTTGGGCAGTTACGAGCAAGTGGCCACGCGCACTGGCCTCGACCGGCGGACCGTGCGGAAATACTTCCTTCACGAAATGAAAAGAGATTTGTCGCCCCCAGCTTGAGGTGTCGGTTCGGTAACTCGCAAACAGGCCCCCTGCGACCCAAGTCTGCATCTGTCCGCCACACCGACCTTCAGCGACAAAAACTACGCTGCCGCTGGACCAGCCTTGGATGCCGCAACCGCTTCTGCGATCGTCTGCACTGATTGAAGCGTCTTCTTTGCGCTTTCCGGATCGGGGATTTTAAGGCCGTAAGTCTTGTCCAGCGCGACAACGAGTTGAAGGGCATCAACAGAATCCAAGCCTAGTCCTCCCGGGCCAAACAGCGGTGCGTCATCCGCAATGGCGTTGGCCTCCACCTGCAGCATGAGGTTTTCCACCATCATGCGCTTGATCTCCTGCTTAAGGTCCGCCTGAGTGTTCATCAAAGAATGCCGCCGTCGATTTTGAGGATAGAGCCTGTGATGTAGCCTGCGTCGGCGCAAGCCAGAAAGCGGATCGCCGCCGCCACCTCGGCGGGCCGACCAAACCGACGCATCGGGACGCTCTGTACGGCCTGTTTGCGCGCCGTTTCCTCCATGCCCGCCAAGGCCCGCGTCTCGATGTAGCCCGGACACACGGCGTTCACGGTGATGTTCATTCGGGCGACTTCCTTAGCCAACGACTGCGTGAGCGCCACAACGCCGGCTTTCGCCGCCGCGTAATTCGTTTGGCCGGGCGGCGCGAGCAGCGCGCTGAGCGAAGCCACGTTGATGATCCGCCCACCTCGTTGGCCGATCATCGTGGGCAAAACGGCCTGGCACCCGTGAAAAACGCCATCTAGGTTCACGGCCAACACCTCGCGCCAGGTTTCCGGCTTCATCATGGCGAGGAGGGCGTCGCTGTGAATACCCGCGTTATTGATGAGCACGTCCAGTCGGGGCTGGACTGCGAGAACTTCGGCGAGCGCGCTCTTCCAGGAGGCCGGCTCGCGAACGTCCAGCGTAACAACCCGGCAGCGGGCCGGCGCGGTTGCGGCAACTTGCTCCGTCAGGTCGCGCTGACGATGCACGCCCAGCCAGACAAAGTTGTCCGGTGCTTCGTCGAGGAAGGCCTTGGCGATGGCACCACCCATCTCCCCGTTTGCGCCCGTGATGAGGATGACTCTTGCGTTCATGAGAATTGTGCCGGGGCAGGTCGGGCGAAGCGTGCGCCGATGGCCTGTCGGTTCGCTCCAACCACGCTCACATTGGCGGCCTGGAATTCGCCGCGCTGCAATGCGTCGCACGCGGCCACGCATTGCCACGCGGCCGCCGCCGTGAAAGCCTCGCCCAGCACGCACTTCGGCGCGAGACGCGGGCCCGCCCAATCCTGCCACGCCTGGAGCTCGGCGGCATCAGCCGCGGGCAGCCCTTGCGCTGCAAGGCATAGCAGTTCATTGGGACAGAACGTGGGCAACTGGGTACGCATGGCTCGCAGGCCGCCGGCAGGAACTGCGTTGCTGGAAAATGAAAAGAGGTCAGTCACGCCCATCAATTCCGCCAGCGCGGTCGGAGTCTCGCCGCCCTGCAAATACACAGCGCCCGCTCCTGCGGCGTGGATTGCTCGCCGCGAGAAGAGGTGCACCGCGTCGGCCACAATCCAATCAAGTTCCTCTGCAGCCACCACGAGGCAGCGGTCCGCCTGCCCGCCAACCAACCACCCGGCCGCCAATGCCAGTCCTTGGAGGTAAGTCGTGTCGTCGCCCACGAGGGTGTAGCAAGCGTTGCCGCAATTGAGATAGGCGGCGAGGTGACTCGCAGGTGCGTTGAACACCGTTTCCGGAAAGAGCAATGGACTCGCCGTCGCGGGGTTGTTCAGCACTTCTTCATAGAACCGGCGGGAATAGGTGACGCAACCGGACATGAGGCAAACGACGATCCGCAATCGCAGCGAGCCATCTTGGATACGCGGCAAGTCGTCTCCGATCGCTTCGAGCGCCGCAGCCACGGCCTGCTGCGTGATGGGGCTTGCCCGGCGCAGGCGTGGGTGAGCGAGGAATGCGGGCCGCACCGATGGCGGCGGGACGGGGCGGACCAGGAGTGGTTTGTCCCAACCAGGCCGAGTGATGGCAGAGACCGGTAGTGGCTCCCCCTTTCGCAACGCTTCTCGCAGCGGTGCGATCCCCCATCCCGCGGGAGAAACCGCCCCCAAACCATGAACGAACACCCGGCTCAAGCCCACCTCCGGAAGATGAGGGTTGCGTTCGCGCCGCCAAAGCCGAACGAGTTGGAGAGCACCACGTCCACGCGCGCCGCTGTCGGTTGGCGGACAATGGGGAAACGGCACACTCGGTCAGGCGTGGCGACTGCGATTTCCGGCGGCAGCCACTGCTCGCACAAAGTCATCAGACAAACGATCGCTTCAACCGCGCCCGCCGCACCCAGCAAGTGGCCGATGCTCGCTTTCGTCGAACTAACGGGCAAGGTTTCGGCCCGCGGCCCGGCCCAACGGTTGATGGCGGCCGCCTCGGTGGTGTCGTTCTGCGGCGTAGCGGTCCCATGGGCATTCACGTAGTCCACTTGGTCCGGAGAGATGCCCGCCGCGGTGCAGGCCGTCGTCATCGTGACATAGGCCGCGTTGCCGTCGGGATGCGGCTGGGTGAGATGATGCGTATCTGTAGCGGCCGCGTAGCCAATGATCTCTCCGAGGATGGCGGCCCCGCGCCGCCGGGCATGGTCGAGCGTCTCCAAGGTCAGAATCCCCGCGCCTTCGCCGAGCGAAAGCCCGGTGCGATGCGCGTCAAACGGAACACAGGCCGTCGGCGAGAGCGCCTGAAGCGAGTCAAACCCAGCGAAGATGAGCTGGCAGAGAGCGTCGTATCCACCAGTCATTACTCGCTCCGCGCGCCCGGTGCGTAGCAACTCCCACGTGTGGCCAATGGCGTTGGCGCCAGACGCGCACGCATTTGCGATGGTGGTGATCGGCCCGCGAAAACCGAAGGCCTCGCATACGTCCAGCGCCTGTCGTTGCGCTTGGTAATTGATGACCCGGGTCGGCTGACCGCGGCGAGAGGAAGCTGATTGGACGGCCTGCCGCAGGTAGAGCTCACCCAGCGCCATGCCGCCGCCGGTTGTGCCCAGCACCAAGGGCAGATCTGAGGCCGCTGTCCAGCCAGCCTGAGTCCAGGCTTCATGCGCGGCCAGGAGGAGCATCCGCGTGGCGCGATCCGTCCGCCTCAGCCGCTTCGGCGAAATGCCGGTGACAGGAAATCGCTCCGGCAATTCCACCTCGGCCGCCATCTTGGTCCGCTGACGCGAGACGTCGAACAGAGTGACCGGCCGAAACGTCTGGCGACCGACGCGGAAGCCATCGGCGTTGGCGCGCCAGCCCAAACCCAGTGCGGTAACAATGCCCGCACCGGTCACCACCACACGGTGGGGTGTTGCAGGCGGTGATGGGGCGGGGAAGAGCATCCGGTTAGGCGGGCGCCACGCGCATCCCGCCGTTGTGATAGGCGTGGCAGAGCGCGTTGGCACTTCGCCGGAAGCCGAAGTTCATTGGCCAGAAGAAGTTCTTCCAGGCCGTGGTGCCCCAAAGACGTTTGAAGATGGCAGGCACGGTATAGACTTCCTTGAGGGCACGGTAGTAACCGTCCAGGAGTTGGTCCGGCGTAAACGGTTTCGGGCGATAGACCACGTGGCTAGTGTCGTAAAGGGTCCAATCCGTCGTCAACAGCCGACCCTCGTTGGCCATGCGTTTGAATAGCCGCGTGCCCGGATACGGCGTGAGAATCGAGAAGTAAGTTACCTCCACCTTCGCGCGCTGCACGAAATCTACCGTGCGGTCGAAAACCCCGGCATCGTCACTGTCGAAACCGAAAACGAAGGAGGCGTCCATGCCAATGCCGTGATCGTGGATGCGCTGCACCGTTTCCAGATAACGCTCCGGATGGTTGGGCTTGTGGCCGATGGAGCGTAACGTTTCCTTCGACAAACTCTCGAAGCCGATGAACAAGCCGATGCAGCCGCTGCGCTGGCACAACTTCAGGATCTCCGGATCGTTGGCGATGTTCATCGAGGCCTGGCTGAACCAATGCAGTTTGAAATCCGCCAGGCGGGTGAGGAAGGCACGGGCGTACGCCCGGTTGCTGATGATGTTATCGTCCACGAAGAACACGCAGTTCTTCAGCGTCAGCAGCCCCTCGAAGGGGCGCAGCCCCTGCAGTTCCGCAAAGACCTCATCCAGCGCCCGGTTTCGATACCGCCCGCCGAAGGCGTTGGTCACGGCGCAGAACTCGCAATCGAGTGGGCAGCCCCGCGTTGTCTCGACGAAATGCACCGGCAGGTAGCGCTTCTGTCGGTAGAGCTCCCAGTTGACCGGCGGCAAGTGATCCAGCGCGGGCAACCCGCCCTGATGCTGGTAAGTCCGCTGCAACGTGCCGCGCTCGAAATCGGCGATGACCGAAGGCCAGAGCCCCTCCGCCTCGCCGATGACCACGCTGTCGCCGTGCGCCAGGGCCTCGTCCGGCAGGCAGGAGGCATGCATGCCGCCCAAGACAACCTTGATGCCGCGCTGGCGAAAATGATCCGCGATCTCGTAGGCCCGCCGGGAGGTGACCGTCATCACGCTGATGCCCACCAAGTCCGCGGCTTGGTTCAAATCCAGCGCTTCCACCTTCTCGTCCACGATCTTCACGTCCCAACCGGGCGGGGTCAGTGCTGCGACCTTGAGCAACCCGAGGCAAGGCAGGCGGAAGTTAATGTCCCGGCCGACGAGTCCCGCCTTGCCCAGCGGTGCAATGAGCAGGAGGGTTTTCATGTTGTCGCCGCGGATGGCGTTTGCGGCCAGAGGCGCTGAACCATCGAGAAGTAACTCCACAGCGGGCCCGGCACACCGCGGGCGCGGAGGCGCTCGACCAACCGGGCGTAGGCGGGGGTTGGATCGCCGATGACCCAGTTGGGAGACTGCTGGGCAAACTGTTGCAGCGTGCCGAAGACTTGTGCTTCTGCCAAACCGGGCGCCAGGTAGTAGATCGGGGTGAGCAAGTCCGTATCGGGCGTGATGCATCCCTCCCTAAGCGCGCGGCCGTGCAGTGCCGTACCTGGATAAATGCGCATGCCGACGACCGCCATGATGACCGCACCATTCAGTTTAAGAGAGTTCTCGTAGGTGACTTGCAGTGTGTCCGTGGTTTCTCCCGGGCCGCCGCAGATGAGGAAATGGCAGTAGTCAATTCGTTGGCGGCGCGCTAACTCGCTGGACTCAAGAATGTCGTCAAACCGAAGGTGTTTGCCGTAGGCGGCCAGCACGGCATCGCAGAAGCTGTCCGAGCCGAACTCAATGTGCGCAAGCCCGGCGCGGGACATGAGTTCGAGCAATTCGGAGGTCAGCCCTTGCGGACGCAGGAAGCAGCCCCAGCGGATCGCAAGCTTGCGGCGGATCAACGCCTCGCAAACCTGCTGCACGTGGCGGGGCGACGAATTGAAAACCGAATCCACGACGAAGACATACTTCGCGCCGCGGGATTCCAACAACGCCATTTCCTCCGCGACAACCTCCGGGGGTCGCGACCGATGTGCCCGCCCCTCGATTAACGGGTACGTGCAATAGCCGCAGGTGTGGGCGCAGCCGCGTTGGGTTTGGACGTTCAACATGCCGGCGTTCCGGAGGTAGTGTTCGACGAGTCGGTCCGGCAGGTCGGCAGTCTCCAGCCGGTGCGTGCCGGGCGCGGGTGACTGGGGATTCACAACGACCTCCGGGCCGCGGCGATAGACCAACCCGGGAATCTGCGAAACCTCCGCTCCGTTGGCCAACGCCGCCATCAATGCGAGGAAGCCGGCTTCGCCTTCGCCTTGAATTCCAAAATCAGCTCCGGTCAACGCCAGCAGTTGCGCCGGAAAGATCGAAAAGCCGCTCCCGCCCAAGATTACGGGGCAGGGATGAACCTCGCGCACGGCGGCGGAGATGTCCCCCAACTGGTTGAAGTAGGTCTCGCGCTTGCGGATAAGCACGTCATCAATGTTGCGCACCGACACGCCGACATAATCCGGACGGAATTCCGCCAACACTTCGCGGAGCGGTTGCGCGTCCGCCAGATAATCCAGCCAGCGCACGCCATGCCCGGCCTGGCGCAGTGCGGCGCTGAGGCAAGACAACCCGAGCGGGAAGACGATGTCCGGGGTGGCGCAGCGGTTGGCGCTGATGAGGAGGACGCGGCTACCCATATTCGTCCTCAGGAAGCGCCTGCGCTCGCCGGTGTCGTCTTCGGCTTGCCGTTCCGGTAGTGCTCCGCGAGTCCCTTGCTGGAAACCCGCAGGCCTTCCGCGGCGATGGTGTTGAGCACCCGCTCCTCGGTCATGATGGCCCGGTCCCGCTTGTAGATGACGTAATCGTCTCGCATCTGGTCGGGCGTGAGATTGATGGTCACCAAGTTGGCCCCGGCTCGCAGGCCGCGGCGGTAGCCATCGCGTTCGGCCAAGTTTAACGCGCTCACGGCGGGAATCACCCAATCCGGTTTCATCAACCGGAGCGCGGCCATGCAGTTGACGGTCCAGTCCGCATTCGCCGGCGGGCAGTGGGCCAGGGGGGTTGCTTCGCCGGGGATGAAGGGGCTGACGCTGCACCCCCGGACCGGCAGGCTTTCGGCGAATCGGAGATTCCGCACCAGCTCGCTCGGGCCATGCTTCGGTAATCCGGCGATGAAACCGGAGCTTACATTCCAACCGCCTGCCGCCAGCATCCGGACGTGTTCCACGCGTTCGGCCAGCGTGCCGGGAGCTTGGAGTTCAGTATAGTGTGCTTCATCCTCGCACTCGTACTTCATGATGTACATGCTGGCCCCAGCCGCCTGCAACTCTCGGTACAGCTCGCGTTCGAGCGTGCCGAAGCTGGCGCTAATCCCCAAGGACGTTTCGCGGCGCAGGGTTCGAATCAGCGGCAGCGCCACTTCCCGCACCGCCACCGGGTCCTCCCCGCCTTGGAGATTGACGTCCGTGACGCACGCCGGCCGGTGTTCGAGGAGCAACTGCGCGAGCTGTTCGGCCCGGGCCCGATACCGGCCGAGGTTTCGGTTATCCCGGCGCATGCCGCAGTAGGCACATTGCTCGCGACAGTAATTGGAGACTTCCACCACCGCACGAACGAAGACGCGCTTGCCAAAATGCTGGTCGCGGGTTGCAGCGGCCCGCTCATGCAGTTCGCGTTGAGCCGGGCCGGTGCTCGTCAAATCCTCTTCGCGAGGCAGATAGCGCGTTGGCAACACCTGCCTATTAAAATCCGGCCTCACCTGCGGAGCAAGGATTCCCTCGGTTTCGGGTCAATCTAGCGATGATTTCCTGTTTGTCCCTAGCGGGCACCTGGTTCAAATTGTCGGCGTGAAATCCGTGGTCTCCCGAATTGTGTGCCCCACCCGGTCGTCCTGCTGCCAGGGGGCATCGGTTTGCCAGCCGTTGGTTCAGGCGAAAGCTGCTGGACCATTCGCTCGGACCTCCGGCCCACCCGAGTGAATTGACCACCTCTGAACACCGGCGGGTTCGCGATGGGAGTTGCATGGACTGGTCCGGCAAGTGCGCCGTTGTCATTCCTTGTTTCAATGAAGCCGCCGGCATCGCCGGCTTAGTGGCGGCCGTTCGGTGTCATTTGCCCACGGTGATCGTCGTGGACGATGGTTCGAGCGACGAAACCGCTGTGCAGGCGCGCTCCGCGGGCGCCGAAGTGATCGGGCTGCCGCGCAATCAGGGCAAAGGCGCGGCGCTGCGGGCGGGACTGCAGCATCTTCACGCGAGGCGGTTCGAATGGGCGCTGGCGCTGGACGGCGATGGTCAACATTGCCCGGCGGACATCCTAGGCTTCTTCACTTGTGCCGAGATGACCAACGCCGACTTGATCATCGGAAACCGGTTCGCCCGCGCCGACGCGATGCCGAGGCTGCGGCGCAGCGTGAATCGCTGGATGAGCCGGCGGTTGTCCGTGCTGTGCGGACAGTCCCTGGCGGATTCCCAATGCGGCTTTCGGCTGATGCGTTTGGCCCGGTTGGAAGATCTCGGCTTGTGCGCCGACCACTTCGAGATCGAGTCGGAGATTCTGGTCGCATTCGTCCGCCTCGGTTGTCGGGTGGAATTCGTGCCGGTCAAGACGCTGTATCACGCGGGGCGGAGTAAGATTGATCCGGTCGTGGATGGGTGGCGCTGGCTCCGGTGGTGGTGGGCGCAATGCAGGACCGGCAGGAGCGCGCCACCGCGGTCTTAACTCCCTTTGCGGGCTTGGAGCAGGATGCGTGTTCCGTAGTACAACCGCACCCGGCTGCCTGTCAGCCCAGCTTGATCGGCCAGGGCCTGCAACTCCGCCAAACGGAAGCCGCGTTTGACGGAGATCAGCGCGTCTTCCCGCAGCTCGCGGGAAACGCCCAGGAATCGCGGGCAAAGCCACAGCATCGCGTACAGGCCCGGGTTGCGATGCAAATCAGACAGCATGAGTGCATCGCGCGTCACCCGCCAAGCCTCCTGCAGGTGGCGAACCACCTGTTCGTCACCGAAGTGGTGGGTCATCTGGGATGCAAAGACGACATCGAAGCTCGCATCCGGAAACGGCAAATCCAGGGCGGACGCCACGACTGGGCGGCAGGCATTTCCGTGCCGTAGACCGACAGGATTGCTGTCCAGATTCGTGAATTGCCAATCCCACCCTTGCGTGCGCGCCCAGTCGGAAAGCTGCCGACTCAGCAGACCTGTCCCGGCACCGATGTCGAGAATCTCCAAGCGCGCGCAACGGTGAGTTCCCAGCCAACGCGGCAACACTTCGCGGAATGGGCGCGCGAACATGAAAAACCGGTTGAGCCGATCCAGATCACGAAAAGACCGGACGACTTCCGCCTCCGCCCGCTGCGGCTGGTCAAAATATTCTGCTTGCGTGGAGCGGTGGCGGAAAAACATGCTCACGCAATAGAAGAATCATGCCTGCAACTCAAGCCTCCTCCCGCGGCGCCGCGTTCTCGATCAAGAAGCTGCTTACCAAAGCCGCGATTCTGATTTCAGTCGGGATCGTCTTTGGCTGGGTGTATGCCTGGGTATCGCCGACGATGTTCCCCCGCGAGGTCCAAGCCGGCTTTGGCCGGGGCATGTTGCACGGCGCACTGATGCCCATGGCGCTGCCCAGTTTACTGATGGGGCAGGAGGTGGAAATCTACGCCGTCCAAAACTCAGGTCGCACTTACAAGCTCGGCTATATCGTCGGCATCAATATCTGCGGGCTGATTTTCTTCGGCTCCGCGTTCTGGCGACCCGCGCCGCGTTCCGTTTCCGAGAACCCTCCTGCCTCCTCCCAAGCTCACATAAACCAGCCACAATAGATCTCGATCACATCCACGTGGCCGCCAGCCCAGTAATGATTCGCCGGCAGGAAGAAGGTGCGCGTGGCGGTCTCGTAGGACAGCGATGTGGGTTTCGCAGGATCATTCGGATCGTAGGCCGCGAAGCGAAACCCCGTCGCAGTGGGCGAAACGTCGAACAGGACCATGCCGTGATTGATCGAGAGCTTGGGGAAGCGGACCAGATGGATGATGGGCGAACCGCCTTGCTGCAGAGCGGTCTCCAGCGCCGCTGCCGTGCGGGTCTGATGGGCGCGTGAGATGGGGAAGACCATGCGCCAATGGCTGCGCAGCACGTAGGATCGCCAGGCCCCTCCGCACTCGGACTTCAGCAAACCGCCCCGGGCCGCGCTGAATTCACGCAGGCTGGCGAAGCCCGGGAAGACTACGCGTTTGTCCGGCGCGCACGGCTGACGAGGATTGCGGGAAACGACTTCACGGATGAGTTGCCGGTAGCGTTCATCGCTGGCTGGTGTTTCGGTGGGATCGAATCGCACGTGATAGAGAAACTGCCGCGCGCTTCGCGCCAGCACAAAGCAGCGATGGGCGTAGTTTGGCGGCGGTACGCGCTGCGAAAACGTGGTTTTCCCGGTTACCGCGTCGAACCGATACTCCCAGACCAGTTCGTTGGCGAAGGCGAAGCTGTCGCGCGAGAACTCGAAGCGCCGCGGCAAGCCGCAGGTTGCGCCTTTGTCTGTCTGCGTCGCGGGGATGCGGTCCGTTTTTGGCATCAAATGACTTGCCCGGGAAGTTAGGCATGCGGTACCAAGCTGACAATGCTTTACGAGCGCTGGCGACAGATTGCCGCAGAACATCGGGACGAAATCGCGTTACGCGACCTTGGTTCCGGCCAGCGCTGGACGTTTGGAGAGTTGTGCGCGGCTGGTGAAACCCGACCGAGTGAGGGGCCTGCCTGGAGCTATCCGCAAGGCCATTCACCAGAGTTCATCCTCGACCTGCTGGTTGCCTGGCGTCTGGGCAGGATCGTGTGTCCTCTTGAGCCCGGGCAGTCTCGGCCGCAAGCGCCGAAGCCGCCGTCAGCCTGCGTTCACCTGAAGACGACCTCGGCTACGACCGGTGCGCCGCGCCTGGTTGCATTCACCGCCTCGCAATTGCAGGCCGATGCCGACAATATCGTGACCTCAATGGGCCTGCGCCCCGACTGGCCGAATCTGGGCGTCATCTCGATGGCTCATTCGTACGGCTTCTCCAACCTCGTCCTGCCGCTGCTCCTGCACGGCATCCCGCTCCTCTTGGTGCCGACTCCGCTTCCGGAAGTGGTGCGCCGCGCGGCCTTGGAGTTCCCGGCTGTGACGCTTGCGGCCGTGCCCGCGCTTTGGCGTGCGTGGCATGAGGCGGGCGCGATTCCCCCGACGGTGCGGCTCGCCATCTCAGCGGGCGCGCCGTTGCCCGTGGGGCTGGAGCAAGCCGTGTTCGGCAAATCGGGGCTGAAGATTCACAACTTCTACGGCTCGACCGAGTGCGGAGGGATTGCATACGACGACAGCGATAAGCCGCGCGAGGAGGAAGGCTTGGCTGGTCGAATGATCGCCAACGTCACGCTGGGCGTGGAAGCGGAAGGTTGCCTGGCGGTTCGCGGCGCGAATGTGGCCGAAACCTACTGGCCGGAGGCCGATGTAACCTTGGGCGGCGGACGCTTTCAGACCCGCGATCTCGCCGAACTCCGGGACGGCAAGGTGCTCCTGCGCGGCCGGGTCGGGGATTCCATCAACGTCGCCGGGCGCAAGGTGTCGCCAGACACCATCGAACAAGCGTTGCTCCAGCATCCAGCAGTGCGCAATTGCCTCGCCTTCGGGGTTCCCAGCGGCGAGGCGGACCGGTTTGAGCAGATTGTGGCGGCGGTCGAGGCGAAGTCGCCCGCGACCGCCGGCGAGTTACGGGACTTCCTCCTGAACCGCTTGCCTCCCTGGCAAGTGCCACGCGACTGGTGGTTCGTGGATTCGCTGGCTGCAAATCAGCGCGGAAAAATCTCGCGTCCCGAGTGGCGGCAGCGTTTCCTTCAGGAGCGGAAGAGCCCGGGGCCGGCATAGGCCCGGTCACGTCGGCTGGCAAATCACGAAGAACAAAACCATGCGAGAGGAGTCCGTATGAGAATACAGAGAGAGAAGATGGCATCGTTCGGTCTGGTGACCGCAGTTGCGGCCACATTGCTCACAGCCCCCGGAGTGCCGGACTGCCGGGCAATGAACTTGGATGCAATCCGGGACGAAGCAGGCTTTGCCTTCGCCACGCCGGATGGGGTGAAAGTCGGATTCGTGGACCGAACCGGCTGGCTGGTCTGCCAACGCGGATTGGAGCAACCGTCGAGCAAGCAACTGGCCAAGGCACTCGATAAGGACAACTCAGAGGAGATGCGTTCCCAGTGGGACGGTCTCTGTGCCGTCCAAGTCGACGGCAAGTGGGGCTATGTCACGCCCTCGGGTAAAACCGCCATTCCGGCGCAGTTCGAAGACGCTTGGCCTTTTAGCGAGGGGTTCGCGTGGGTAAAGTCCGGAGGCAAATGGGGCGCCATCCGCGACAACGGCAAGTTCGCCATCCAGCCCACATACGACGACGCTTGGGTGTTTCTCAGCGGCTTGGCGAAGGTCCAGATCGGCGGCAAGTGGGGCTTCGTCAAGAAGTCGGGCGCGGAACTCGGCGCGCTGAGCTTCGAAGAGGTGCAATCGTTCAGGGACGGTCGTGCCGCGGTGAAGGTGGGCGGCAAATGGGGTTACTTGACGGAATCCGGCAAGGAGGCCATCGCCCCGCAATTTGAGGAAGCCAGTTTCTTCCGCGATGGCCTGGCAGCGGTGAAGCGCGACGGCAAGTGGGGCTATGTGGACAACAGCGGCAAGTTGCGCATAGCGCCGGCCTTCGAGGCGGCCCAAGGTTTCTCGGATGGCAAGGCGGCGGTGAAGGTTGGGGGGAAGTGGGGCTACGTGAATTCCTCGGGAGTGACTATCATTGAACCGCAGTTGGAAGACGCCCGCTCGTTCCGGGACGGCCACGCTCCGGCGAAGTTGGCCGGCAAGTGGGGCTTCATCGCGTCAACGGGCAAGTTCACCGTGCCGGCACAGTTCGAGGACGCCTGGGGCACCCGCGACGGGCTGGCTCCGGTCAAGGAGAACGGGAAGTGGGGCTTCTGCCGCACCTCGAGCGGCAAGCTGGCCATCCCCGCGCAGTTCGACGAGGTGCATTGGTTTCGCAGCGGACTGGCCGCGGTGTGTCAGGCGGGCAAGTGGGGTTACATCGACCGGACCGGCAACTACAAGATTCCCGCCCAGTTCGAGATGGCTTGGACGTTTTGCGAAGGCCTTGCTGGCGTCAAACTGAACGGCAAGTGGGGTTACGTGGATACGGCTGGCCGCCTGATTCTCCGCTAGCCGTTGCCCCGGCCATTTCAAACACCGGGCGTGCCGCTCAAGGTCGTCTCAGCGACCAGGACCAGTTCGTTGCGGAGAAAGGCGCGGGTTTCGGCCTGGACCAGCCCGCCAAGCCGTCCTGTGATACGAGTCTCGAAGCGCAGAAGGTCTTCCGGTCGCACGGCTCCGAGGATCTTGACATTACGCAGGGCTGTCAGTTTCAGACTGCAGAGCGGCGGGATTTGAGGATCGCTTTGGGCCACCACCCCGGCGAGTTGTGCGGCGGCTTCAACCAGCAGCACTCCGGGCATCATCGGATCACCCGGGAAGTGCCCCCGGAGAAACGGTTCATCACCACGAACTCGATATTCGCCCACGCCGCGTCTGCCTGGCTCCAATTCGAGCAGCCGGTCAATGAACCGGAATTCCGGTCCGTGCGGTAAACGGTTTAGCGCGGCCTGCAACGAGTCGGGCGGGAGATTCATTTGGCCAGCGGTTCGCTCACTTTAAAGTCGGCGGGCGGAGTCCAAGTGAACAGCGTCGCGTCAAAGTCGGAATTCAAAACCGCATTCGTGAAGTCGTTGCGCATGCTGGAACCGTCCGCGAGGATAATCTCGGTGCTCCGGAGCGAGAAATCGTTGGTCGCAAGACTGAGCCGGATTTCCTGGATCATCCGTTGGGCAGCAGCGCTTTTCGGTTGCAGGCCAAGTGTCCAGCCAGCCTCCGCCCCTGTCAGTGACAGGATGCGAAAACGTGATTCAAGTTCTGCCCGGTCGCGGGGAAAACCTGCTTCCAACAGAGCCAGTGCGTCCCGCCATTGACCGGTCGCCTTGTCCCCGACCGGGTAGCGCTCCGCCCGCTTGAGCACTGGGTAGATGACAAGCAATTCATCTGCCCGGCGCAAGGCGATGGTCTGCGCGGGCATGCCCAGCTCCCACCGGTAGTTGTTGGGCGGCGCAACCCACACCTGCCCGGCGGTGACCAGCGGCTGTTTGAGCGTCTTCAGCGAGCGTGTCTGTGTGAATTCAGCCTTCCAGGTGTGGAGGTTGGTCTGCGCCGCAAACCAAGCGTCCAATACGGCATTCGTGTCGGCGGCGAGGATGGATCCGCAATGCGTGCAGGCCAGCAGCAAGGCGAATCTTAATCGTGATCTTCCTCTTCCTCTTAATCCGCCCCGGAGATCAAGATGAAGATTACGATCAAGATCGAAGCCGATCAGTGGGGCCAGATGGGCACGAAATGATACCATTGCGTGACATGCTGCCGGATCACCGGCTCGAACGCACGCAGGATTTCCTGCGTGAGCTGGACGCGCGCGGCACGGTTGCCAATGGTGGCACGGTCATACGCCACTTCGGTCAGCACGTGCGCCGCGTAGCCGCCTGGCTCGCGCAGGACGTATACCGGCAAGAGCGCGCAACCCGTCGCCCGCGCCAGCTCCGCCGCAGCGATAGATGCGATGAACGGGCGGCCAAACAACTCCACGGCCACGCCGGTGGGCGGCGGCGGACGGTCCACAAGCAAGGCGATCGTCGCTCCCGCCTGCAGGCGCTTGATGATTTCGATGAAGGCGAACGGAGACTCGCCGACCACGATGGTCTCAATCCCCCAGCGCAAACGGGCTTGCTGCCGCAACTCCGTGAAGCCATTGCCCGGTTCGGCCTGGGTCAGCACGACGAGCTTGATGCCGCGTTTGGCGAGGAACGGGCCGCCGAATTCCCAATTGCCCAGGTGCGGCGTGATCAGCAGCACGCCCTGGCCGCGCGCGCGCGCGGCCTCGAAGGTTTCCCATCCACTCCAGGAGCAGAGTTCGCGATCCACCATCGCTCCGCTCTCGAAACGCCAGAGGTCGGCCACCTTGACGGCGAACTCTTGGAACAGTCTCCGGGTGGCGCGCTTCGCGACCGCTTGGTTGCCGTCGCACGCGGGCAGCAGATTCTGGATCACGACCTCCCGGCGTTCAGGGTTCAATCGCCAGTAGGTCAGCCCCAGCGCCCGGGCGAGTAGATTGCAGAAACTCCCGGGCAAAATACGCCCAAGCCAGAGACCCAACGCCCAGATTTCCCGACGGTAGAAGGAAGAAGGTTGACTTGGCTTCACCGCGCCGGACCGGTCGCGCGCAATGGCGTTCCACCAAGCTGGGAGCAGTCCAACTGAAACCAACAACACGCAGCCGAGTCCAACGGCGCACAGCCGTCCAAGACTGGCGAGGCCGGCGTTCCCGGCCCAGGCGAGCGAGCCAAACCCGGCAATGGTGGTGGCCGCGGCCAGCAAGAGCGCGCGACCGGTGGTGCGACGAAAAGCGGCGGGATCGCCACCGTTTCGTCGGAGTGTTAACTGGGTGTGAATCGCATAGTCCACGCCGGCTCCCAAGAGCAGCGGCGCGGCCACGAGGTTCATCAGATTCCATGACCAACCGAGCAGCGACATCAGCGTGAGCAAGGCCAGAAACGCCGTTCCCAACGCCGCAAAGCTCAGCAGCACTTCGCGCAGGTTGCGAAACGCCAGCCAAAGACAAACGCCGACGAGGAGGAGCATGCCGGAAACGAGCCACGGCAGGCGTTTCACCGTGTGTGCGAGCATGGCTTCGCCCAAGGCCGACCAGCCGGTCAGCCACGCGCCATTCTCCACCAATGTGCCGTCCAAAGAAGCCAACACGCTGGAGAAGCCAGCGGGGCTGTTGGTGGCCGGTTGGACCATGGCGAGAGCCAGCCAGCCGTCCTCCGTCCGGGCGGCAATCTTGTCGAGTAGCCATCGGTTCGACTCGCTTCCGGGCCAGACGGCTCCGTTCGTTGTCCGAGCGCGTTCCCAAATCTGGAGCACAGCATCGGTAAGCTGGAAGGCGTCGTCGTTGAAGCCGGCCCCCAGCACTGCTGTGCGCAAAGCGCTCCGTTGCGCGCACAGTCCGGCAGCCAGGGCGAGATTCGTTTGTTGTCGCACCGGTTGCGGCCAAAGCGCACTCGGGAAGGTGACCTTGCCCAGCCTCGCCTGAATTCCGGGCGACCTCATCCGCGCCTCCAGCGCCTCCATTCTCGCGCCCACCTCGGCTTCGTCGCGACCCGAAACCAACACCAGCAGTGGGTCGGCGGTACCAGTGAAGTGAGTTTCGATGTCTTTCATCGCCGCCTGCGCCGCGCTCCCGGTCGGGTTCAAGGCTTCGGCGCTGTGGTCAATGACCGGTGGGGCAAGCCAGAGCGTGAAGACCGTAACGCCCAGCAGTGTGAACGTGGCGATCCAAGCGAGCCTTCCTGAGAACCGAACAGGCTGAGAACTCGCCTCAGTTGTGCTGAGTGCGGCTGGCAGTTTGCCGTGGGTGGATCTGCGTTTCAAAGCGACCGGGAGGAAGGCGTAGAGCATCACCCATGCTGCGAGCAACACACCAAGCGAAATCAACGTGCCGAGCTGGGCCAGTCCCGGCAGCGCCGCGAAGTTGAGCAGCAGGAAGGCCCCGGCGGTTGTCACGGCGGACCAGGCGATGGCGGGCCCGCACCTTCGCCGGATTTCTGCCGAACCCAAGTGTGGATGATCGAGCGCTTCCTGATAGAGCACCGCGGGATAGTCATCCGTCAGGCCGATCAGGATGGCCGCGAAGCCCAGACTGATGACGTTGAGCTGTCCATAGAACAGGCCGCCCAAAGCCAGCGCCGCGGCCAGCACGACCAGCAGCAAGGCCGTCAACCAGGCGAGCGGGAGCAAACGACGATGCGCCCACCAGAACAAGGCCGCGACAACCAGGAGCGTGCCCGTTGCCGAGCCGCTCATGTCGCGTTCCATTCCGCTGGCGATCTCGGCGACGAAAGCAGGCGCGCCGGTGTAACCCACGCTGACGTCGCTTGGGACTCCCGCGTCGCGTTGGATGTTTTCGACCGATTGCTGGAGGCGCTCAAGCCACGCATCACAGTCGCGGTAGGAACCCAGCGGTGCGGCTGACTTTACGAAGAGGAGCCGGAGCGTACCGTCGGCCGACGCGAACTGGTCTTCGTTTCGGCCGAATCCACCGGCTTGCGATGCCACCGCTTCAGGCAAGTCCGCGAGCCCGAGAGGATCGTAAGCGAGCCGGGCCATGGTGTCGGGCGAGAGGGATGTGGCCAAGGCATTGCGCGTGGTTGCGAGCGTGGCGGCGATGCGGTCTGGCCCGAGGCGCCCGGCCAATTGCGTGAACGCGTCCGGCGGCTGGTTCAGCCAGATGCAGGCGAGCAATTCGGCCATGTGCTCCGGATGCTCGCGCCACGGGGGCTGCCAAAGCACGCGGGAGACGAGGTTGGTTTGCCCACGAAGTCCTGAGGCGATTTGCCGCGCAGCCGATTCCGCAGCCTCGGCATCGTCGGACTTTACCGTAAGGATGAGTTCATTCGCGTTGGCAAAGTGACGTTGGTAGAGCTTTAGGCCTTCGACCACCGGCAGGTCCGAGGGCAAGAGGTTCAGCACTTCCACGTCGAAGCGCAGGCGGGCCAACCCTGCGGCCAACGGGATCAGCAGCAGGAGCAGCCACCACCGTGACAACCGGCGCGTCATGGTTTCAGGTAACCCTCCAGAACCTCACCTGTCCGGGTGTTTTCCAAGCGCCACACACCAGTCGTGGGCGATTGGAAATGCCACGGCGCTTCCACCTTCCCGGTCGCCAGTGTCTCTGGCAGGACGAACCAGACGAAACGGTTCGGCGGCCTGCCATGTCCTCGGCGCAGGTATTCACCACCGCCCAGATCAATCTCCCACCGCTCACCAACCCGTTGCGCGGACGCGAGTGGAAACGGGGTCTTGGTGAACTGCACGAAGAAGTGACCGAGCGCGTTGGTCGCAACCAGAAGCTCCCCGGCGAGTTCGGGCTTGGCCGTGCTGGGCTTCCAAAGGGCCTGCCCTTGCCGGATGGTCCAACCTGGCGAAGAGAGGTCCAGCGGGGGGAGTTGCCTTGTCGAGCGGCAACCAGTCCCCAGCAAGACGGGTAGCAAGAGGGGCAGCAAGATCCAGAAGGCCCGCCGAGAGTCCGCCGCCCGGCGATAACAAGGACGTTGCGCCTTGTCCCGCCGCGCCAGATGTGTCGATTCGCGAGTCACTTTTCGGTTCCCGTTCAGATCAGCCTGACGAGCTTGCTTGAGAGCCCCTCAAATGCAAGCTCCCACCCCCGGTTTACGAGTGACGCTGCCATCACCCCGGCGCGCTTTGCGCCAAGGCTCGCGGCCCTCACCCCAACCGACCGAAAACGGCAGCCATACTGCCAGCCACGTCAACGCCCGCAACGCTGGCCAGGCGGCGAAGAGCACCCAACTGTTGGCAGGGAGACGGCAGTCCAGTTTCCGAAACATCACAGCCGCGGCAACGGCCTCCAGCAACCACACGCTGCCTAGTCCGGTCCAAAGCGTCATCACCGATGGCCAAACCAAGACCGCCACTAGCCACCCGAGGAACGGCAGAACGGTTAGCAACGACAGATAGCTGCCGGGACGACACCAGCGAATGGTCTTCTGCCACCGATAGTAGTGACTTAGGGCCTTTCGCCAGCGCGTGGAGAGCGCGAGCGTTTCGACGCGGGAGCTGCTCAAGCGCACTCGCCCCAGCCGCTGGCCCAGTTCATAGTCATCCGCCAGGACGGAGCGGAGATCGCTCCACGACACGCGCGCGCGGAAATCCGCAGCCCGGAAAAGAGTCGCGGCGCCGAAGGCGAAATCGAGCAGACCTTTTCGCCCCAGCAGCAAAGCGCCGGGAAGGAACTCCAGATTCACAAACAGGGCGTCCAGCATGCCGGGCAACCGTTCGGGCGACCGTACCACATACGCCGTGGTCACGGCTCCAGCCGTTGAGTCCGCCAGTTCCTGCCTCAGGTGGCGCAGCAAGCCCGCCGGAGCAAAGACGTCTGTGTCCGACCAAAGCCAGCATTCCCCGGTAGCATGAGGTGCGAGCACTTCCAGTTTGGCAATCTTCGGATTCGTACTCGGTGGAGGCGGGGGGAGCGTGCGAATGAACAATTGCCCGTCCTGCACCTGCTCGCTCCAGCGATCCAAGATCGGCTTCCAAACCGGCAACTCCGATTCTTCAATGCCGATGATCATCTGCGAATCCGCCTCGAGCTGCGCCAGGAACGACTCGATTGCCGCCGCGAGGCGAAGCCGGTCTTTCTCAACGGCGGTCGGAGGCAGCGATTTGAATACGGTGAGTGTCGGCAATGGCCCCGCCGGCTTGTGTTGGGGCTGGCGTGTTGAGGCGCTGACCAGCCAGCAACTGAGAATCCACCACGTCAACCCCACCGCAGTCCAGACCAGCAAGACGAGTTCAATCACCAGCATGGTTGAACGGGGAAAATGAGAGGGTTTGGGGATGGTCGGCGACGACACGTCTCGCCGCTGGCGCGCAATCGTTGTTGTTTCGGCCCTTCACCATGCTTCGGACGGCTAGATAACAGACTTGCCGGGGAAAGCAAAGGCTGTAAAACCTCGGGCGCATGTGTGGTGCCGTCTTCATCGCCGACGACTTTGGCCTCAGCGAATCCGTCAACTCGGCGGTGATCCGTGCACACCGCGAGGGAGCGCTACACGGTGCCAGCCTTATGGTCGGGCAGCCTGCCACAGACCACGCGGTTCGATTAGCGAGGGAGAATCCGTCGTTGCGAGTCGGTTGGCATCTGCACTTGTGCGACTCCACGCCGACGACTTGCCCGGCATGGCCTTGGGGCGCGTCCAGCTTGCGTGCCGGCCTGGCCATCGGCTGGCATCCCCCATCGCAGCAGTTCGCGCGTCGCGAGTTGCAACGCCAGTGGCAACTCTTCGAGGCGACCGGCCTGCGCTGCGAATTCGTGAATTCGCACCACCATCTGCACGTGCATCCGGGAGTGCTTCGCCTGCTGGACGCCGTGATCCCGTCCAGCTTTGCCGGGTGGCTGCGCGGGTTCGACTTGCGCTGGTTTGGTCGCGCCGGCCCCGAAGGCTGGATCTGCCCACTGGCCTGTCGCTGGCTGCGGCGATGGCAGCGGACGCCCAAGTCCGACACGCTGTGGGGACTGGATCGGTTGCATCGGATGGATGCCGAAGAGATCCGGATGGCGCTTTCAGGGCTGCCGGCGGGGCGGCACGAGTTTGTCTTTCACCCGCTCGGGATTGGCCGCGACGCCGATACCGCAGCGTTGCTTGGTTTGAAGAACCGGTAGCCCCCTCGCTTCAAGAGCAAGCCACAGCACCTCTTCACGGGGATGTTGACGGTTGCTGATGACACGGGGACACTGCGCGCGTGAACACAGAAACGGCAAGGCCGACCGACAGTTACCCAGGTGTGTTGCTGCGGCTGACCGCAACGGCCGGAAGGCGCACGCAACTGCCCAAGTCGCCACGGCCCTTCCGTCGTTGGATGACACCTTTGAACCCCAGATGACGCTGTTTCTCTGCCCGCCCAGTTTCGAGGGTTTTGACGGGGGCGCCGGCGCGCGCTACCAGGCGCGACGCGAGGTTACCAGCTTCTGGTATCCCACGTGGCTGGCCCAACCGGCGGCTTTGGTGCCCGGATCGCGGTTGCTGGACTGCCCGCCACATGGCGTTGGCCTGGCGGAGTGTATTGCCGAGGCAACGCGCTACGATCACGTCATTGTTCACACGTCCACGCCGTCACTGCGGAACGATTGTCGCGTGGCCGAAGCCGTCAAGGCGGCACGGCCAGCAACGACGATCGGCTTTGTCGGCGCGCACGCCGCTGTGCTGCCGGCGGAGACGCTCCAGGCGTCAAAGGCGATTGATTGGGTCGGGCGGAAGGAATTTGATTTCACCTGCAAAGAAGTCGCTGACGGGCGTCCGTTGGCGGACGTCGCGGGGCTTTCCTATCGCGACGCGAACGGAAACATCCGTCACAATCCCGAGCGTGAACTGATTGCGGACATGGATGCGCTGCCCTGGGTGGCGGATGTTTACCGGCGCGACCTCCGCATCGAGAACTACTTCATCGGCTACCTGTTGCATCCTTACCTGAGCCTCTATACGGGCCGCGGGTGCCCGGCCCAATGCACCTTCTGCCTGTGGCCGCAGACCATCGGTGGGCATCGTTACCGGGTGCGCTCGGCGGAGAACGTCGCGGCGGAAATGGCCTACCTGAAGCAACTCTTCCCGCAGGTTCGCGAGTTCTTCTTCGATGACGACACGTTCACGGCGAATCTGCCGCGTGCCCGCGAAATCGCCCGCCGAATCGCCCCGCTGGGCCTCACTTGGAGCTGTAACAGCCGCGCGAATCTCGACGGCGAGACGATTCGCTTTTTCCGGGACTGTGGCTTGCGGCTGCTGCTGGTCGGTTATGAGAGTGGCAATGCGGAAATCCTGCGTGGCATCAAGAAAGGCGTGTCGGTGGAGCAGATGCGGCGGTTCACCCGGGACTGTCACGACGCGGGGGTGACGGTGCATGGGACGTTCATCCTCGGCTTGCCCGGCGAGACGCGGGAGACGATTGAGGAAACCATCCGGTTTGCGCAGGAGTTGGACTTGTTCAGCCTGCAAGTGAGCCTGGCCGCGCCGTATCCGGGTACAGAACTCTACCGACAGGCGATGGAGCACGGCTGGCTGGCGGATTCGGCTGCAGACGGTGCGGTGCGTGCGGACGGCTGGCAGGCGTCGGCATTGAACTATCCGGGACTGCCGCGGGAGGAGATCTTCGAGGCGGTGGATCGCTTCTACCGCAGTTACTACCTCCGCCCTCAGCCGATTCTGCGCATCGTGAAGACGATGCTGGAGGACAAAGACGTCTTCGTGCGTCGCTGCCGGGAAGGCTGGGAATTCTTCAGGACGATGCGCGAGCGGAAGACTTAGCCCAAGTGACAGCCGCCGCCGCCGCGCTTTCTATGGACACGCGCGGCGTCCAACTCAATGCCGCCGTGGTGGCAGCGGGGTTGAAGAATTGACGGCGGCGCGCGAAATGCGCGGTCTCCAGGCAGAGGCGACTTCCCCGGGCGCCGGTCACAAGTCCCCAGGCTTCACCAGCCATTCCGGCGAGCGCGATGATCGGCCAGGGGAGAATTGCTCCCGGAGCCTTCACGCCACCGGCGGCAGCGATTACGTGGAGCAATTCGCTAAGCCAGAGATTGCGGTTTGCCAGCAGATAACGCTCTCCGGCGCGCCCGCGCTCTGCGATCGCCAGCATGCCCAACGCAACATCCTCGACCGCGATGACGTTCAAGCCGGTGCGCGCGCAGCAGGGGAATCGGCCGGCCAGCAGGTCCACCACCATGCGTCCGGTCGGCGTCGGGCGTTCGTCTTCCGCCCCGAGCACCGCAGTGGGACTGGCAATCATGACCGGCAGACCGCGCCGCGCCCATTCGACTGCCAGACGTTCGCCCTCCCATTTCGAGCGTTTGTAATGGCAGCCGCGGGGCGGGCATTTGGGAAACGCCGGTGGCTCGGGCGATTCCCTGTTCGGCGTGAGGATGCCCGCCGTGCTGCAATGGACGACGCGTTCCACGCGAGCCTGCCAGCAGGCGGAAAGCAGGTTCTCCGTGCCGAGCACGTTGGTCCGCCACATCGCCGCGCGATGCGCGGCCCCGAATTCGTAGAGCCCCGCCAAGTGGAAAACCGTGCCCACCCCGCGGCAGGCAGACCCAACTGAAGCGGGATCGTGGAGGTCGCCGCTGAAGATCTCTGCTGCGCTGCCAAAGAGTGCCCGTGCCTTTTCCGGTTGGCGGCAGAGCACGCGCACCGGTGTTCCGGCGGCCAGCAATGCACGGACGACGTAGCGCCCGGCGAAGCCGGTGCCGCCGGTGACGAGAGTGGTGGCGCGATCTGCCATGGTGGCCTTCAGAGCCGCGCCGTTGGATACCAACCGGCGACGCCAAAGCAAAGCCTGGAAATCTCGGCCGCCGGAAAAGTCGAATTGCGCGCGGCAACCATGTTACGGCCGAGGTGGCCCCCTTCTGGCGTTGCCAAGCCCCGCCCCGCCTCTTACGATTCGCCCTGCTCCGCGCCCGGCACGGTGCGGTTTCATGGCCGAATACAAAGTCAAATTCGAGGTCTTCGAAGGCCCGCTCGATTTGCTCCTTTATCTCATCAAGAAGGAGGAGGTGGACATTTACGA
>CAZWJC010000064.1:0-27185 GCA_964634255.1 uncultured Verrucomicrobiota bacterium
CATCGCCATTCCCACCACGGCAGGCACCGGCAGCGAGATGCAATCCGCCGCGCTGATCGCGGATGAGGTCACGCACCTGAAGATGGCGTGCCTCGATCCCAAGTGCGCCGCACGCGTCGCCATTCTGGATC
Organism: uncultured Verrucomicrobiota bacterium; assembly: GCA_964634255.1. Taxonomy (GTDB): domain Bacteria; phylum Verrucomicrobiota; class Verrucomicrobiia; order Limisphaerales; family MWDV01; genus MWDV01. The sequence continues at coordinate 132 of CAZWJC010000064.1, forward strand.
CGCTACTCACGCTCTCGCAGCCGCCGAAAGTGACGGCTTGCACGGGCATTGACGCCATCGCGCACGCCGTTGAGACAGCCGTGACGACAAAACGGAATCCCGTTTCACAGATGTTCTCACGGGAGGCATTCCGGCTGTGCATCGGCGCGCTGCCACGCGTGTTGGCACAGCCCGACGATCTTAAAGCCCGGGCCAGCATGCAGCTTGGCGCGGCTTTCGCCGGAGCGGCAATTGAAAACTCCATGCTCGGCGCGGCGCACGCGGCGGCCAATCCGCTGACCGCGCACTTCGGCATTACGCACGGGCACGCGGTGGGCCTGATGCTCCCGCACGTTGTCCGATTCAATGCCGCAGAGGAATTGAACGCCGCGACCTACGCCCAACTTGCGGTGCAGGCAGGCATTGGGGTAGCGGTGGACGAATTGGCTAAGCGGCTCGGGCAGTTGCTCGACATCGCTGGGCTGCCTGGATGTCTGGCTTCCTGCGACGTGCGGCCGGGGAGGATTCCCGCACTGGCGGATGAGGCGGCACGGCAATGGACCGCGAGCTTCAACCCGCGTCCTGTCACGGCGGCGGATTTTGTCCACCTTTACACCGAGGCACTGAACGCGCCTTGAACAAAGCATGGTCAAGGGACGCGTCCTCGATTTCCTGATCCTGATTGTCTTCGGGCTCGGTATTTACGCCACGATCGAATACGGGCGACATCTCCACGCGCCCCAGCCCGTGATCCTGGGAGAAGTGGCGAAGGCCGCGCTGCAGCCGGCTTCGGGCATTGAGCCGTCCGCTTCGCTCAAAGCGAATCTCCACCAGCACCTCGAGGATCCCCTGACCCGGCTGTTGCTCCAACTGATCTTGATTGTTCCGCTCGCGCGTGGGTGCGGTTGGCTGGTGGCGAAGGCCGGGCAACCCGCCGTCGTCGGTGAAATGCTGGCCGGGATTCTCATCGGCCCATCGCTCATCGGCTGGCTGTGGCCCGGCCTTTTCGAGTTCCTTTTTCCCGCTTCATCGCTGGGGACACTCCGCATGCTGAGCCAGCTTGGCATTTGTCTGTTCATGTTCGTTGTGGGAATGGAGTTCGACCCCGTGCATTTGAAGAAACAGGCACGGACCGTCTGGCTCGTGAGCCAAGTGAGCATTCTGTTTCCGTATCTATTGGGCGTAGTGGCGGCGCTGGCTCTCTTTCCACGCCAGGCGGGAGCGACCACGACGTTTCTGCCGTTTGCCTTGTTCCTCGGAATCTCGCTGAGCATCACCGCGTTTCCGGTCTTGGCGCGCATCTTGGAGGAACGCGGTTGGTCACGCACGCCGCTGGGGGTGACGGCGATTGCGTGTGCCGCCGCGGGCGACGTGACGGCGTGGAGCATCCTGGCGTTTGTGGTGGCGATCGTGAAAGCCGGTGTGGTGTCAGCGGCACTATGGCGCGTTGGGCTGGTGGTGCTGTTCGTCGGCTTTATGCTTTGGTTCGTCAAGCCGCGCATGGCGCGTTGGGTCGGCGCGGCCAAACTCGAAGATGGCGCGTTGGGCAAGGGACTGATTGCCGGCGTCATCGCTTTTCTGCTCGGCTGCGCGCTGGCGACGGACCTGATGGGTGTTCATGCCTTGTTTGGAGCGTTTCTCGCGGGAGTGGTCATGCCGGCGCGAGGCGAGTTTCACGATTTCATTCGCGTGCGGCTGGAGCATTTCAGTTCCGTGTTCCTACTGCCGCTGTTCTTCGCGTTCAACGGACTGCGGACTCAAGTGGGATTGCTCAACGACGGGAGCGCCTGGTTGCTATGCCTCGGGCTGATCTTGCTCGCGACACTGGGGAAACTCGGTGGAACGACGCTCACGGCGCGGGCGACTGGGCTGGACTGGAGGAACGCCTTTGCGCTCGGCGCGCTGATGAACACCCGTGGGTTGATCGAACTGATCGCTTTGAACATCGGCTACGATCTGGGAATCCTTTCACCGCGGCTCTTCGCCACGCTGGTCATCATGGCGCTCATGACCACGGCGCTGACCGGGCCATTGCTCAACGCCTGCGGTCCGAAAACCAGGCGAACGCCCGCGTCCAGCGTCTGAGTACGTCGCGGATGCTGGCTACTCCACCGACGTCGGCTTGGCAGAATCCGACTCCATTCTGGTTGGCAATCGCCGCACCTCACCCTCCCGGCTGGCGAAGTAAAGGCAGGACTCCGAGGGTTGCCGCCCGTGGCCATCGGCCCAGAGAGCGTAAAAATCGGGATGCGCGTTGAACGGGCGGCGCGCGTAGGTGTGGTTACGTGGACTGTTGGAAGTGAGTTGCTTTGCACGCTTCCAGGTCAACCCCTCGTCACCGCTGGACCACATCACCATTTCGCCACCGGGGTTGTAGGGTTGTGGACCAAGGTCGGTCGGCGCAATGACGCGCCAGGTGCCGTCGGGCTCGATGTAAAGTGAGCCGTGATCATAGTTGTTGCCGGAGGTCGTGAAGGGGCGGCGCTGCCATTGCATGCCGGTCCAGCGCAGGGTCTGCCACTGGCGTGGACCGTTCTCAGGGCCGGGCTCGAATCCCTTGCTCGTCAGGAAGAGGATCACGGGGCGGCCATCGCGATCGAAGTTCACGTCCTTGAGATAGACGAGCAATCCCTCGGAGCGGGAATCGTATGCGAGTGCGGCGTTGTTCGTCGCGGACAGAGGCAGAGTGACGGGTTGGCCGGCGGCGTTGCGCCAGGTGCGCCCGAGGTCGTCGGTTTCGAGGTAGTAAACATTGGCGCGGGTGTTCAGGCCGGTCGGGCGCGGGTGGAAATCAAACGCGGTGGCTACACGCGGACCTGAGCGCCAACTGACTTGGTAATCGCCCATCTCGATGGCGGCGAGCAATCGCGGTTCGTCCCACTTCACCCCATCGTCACTGGTCATCCAGAAGAGGCAGCGGGCGGCGTTGAGGCCGAGGGATTTCCCGCCGCCGTAGCGGGTGTGCAGAAAGAGAAAACCCTTGCCCGGGACGTACCACGGTTGGGTGTAGGAGAAGTTCGTGACCGATACGCGCTCGAAGTCGTCGATGGACCACGGCTTGGTGCTGCGGTGGATATACGACGGTCGGCTGGTGCCGTGCGACGAGGAGAAAACCCACAGGTGACCATGGTCATCCAATTGGAGCGTTGGGTTGTCGTGGGCGTCGTCGGTATGCTTGTTGAGCAGGACGCGCGGGCGCGGCACCTGGCCGGTCTTGTGATCGTAATAGGAAACCATGTGCAACAGTTCCTGCTTGTCCGTCGCATTGCGTGCCGTCGTGCCGCCATAGACGAAGAAGGTTTTGTTCACCTCTTTGCAGTAGATCGCGATGGGCGCATGCTGCTGGGGATAGGTCGCAAAACCACCGCTGTATTTGAACTTGTATTCGTCTTTCGTTGGCTGGTTGTAATACCAAATGCCACGATAGCCGTCCTCCTGTTGAAGCCGTTGTCCCGGCTGTTCTGGAACTGCTGTGGCGGTGCTGCCAAAGACGGTCGCTGCGAGGAGGCGCAAGAGCGCGAGGAGACTCTGTGTGCCTCGACGTTTCGCTGCCTGGGCAACGGGGTGCTTGCTTCTCATGTGCAGCGAGATCGTAGCGAGTGGCCGGCAACGTCACAACCGGAGAGTCGAATCCGTTGCGACACAAGGCAGTGGCCCTGGCGGCGGTTTGGGCATCCGTAATCTACGGGACAGCACAAGGGCGTGGCCCGTATTGACGGTTTCTCCTCCTTGTTATCTAATCAGTCCGGGTCTGCAAAGTCAGGACAGAGCCCGGGGTCATGCCCCACGAGAGCGAACACTGCACGACAACGAGCTCCCACGTTTCCACAACGGGTCGGGGAAGCTCAAGAGGCGGGTTCCGGTATGCTTTGAATTCTACACTTATGAAACTCAGGGGACTCCTCACGACGCTTGCTTTGATGGTTCTCCCGATGATGGCCGCCGCCCAGTCATCGATCACTCCTCCACCGGGTTTGGTCGCGTGGTGGCCGGGCGATGGCGATGCGCGCGATCCGATCGGGTTGCATCACGGCGCGCTGGCGAACGGGGCGGGTTACACGAATGGCTTCAACGGGCAGGCGTTCGTTTTTGACGGGAGCAACGATCAGTTGATCATTCCGGACGCAAATGATCTGGATATGACCAATGCGTTAACCTTGGCCGCTTGGGTGAAGGTGCGGGCCTTTCAAGATTGGGGCGCGATCATGTCCAAAGGCGAAGGGAGTCAGGTCAACTACTCACTAAACACTCGCGGTGATGGGCGCTTCAAGCTGTCGTTGGCATTCGCTCAGGACACAGTCGTGAGCCTGGTGCATGGTGTGAACGAGTGGCACTTTGTAGCGGGGACGTGGGATGGGACGAACGCGCGGGTTTACGTGGACGGAGTCCTGGAAGGAACCACGCCTTTCACCGGGTCGCTCACGCTGAACACGGGGCGGCTTTTCCTGGGAGCCGATCCGGCAGGGAGCGTCGAGTACTTCAAGGGGTTGATCGACGAAGCCGCCGTGTGGAATCGCGCGCTCTCTTCAAATGAGATTGCAGGTCTATACGCCGCGGGCAGTGCCGGGATGCTGAAGCCAACCTGTCTGCCCCCGCCGCCGGGCTTGGCAGGGTGGTGGTCGGGGGACGGCAAGCCCGACGACGCGGTCGGCAGCCAGCACGGGACTCTGCGGAATCAGGCGACCTACGCCGTGGGGAAGGTCGGCGCAGCCTTCGATCTGGATGGCGTGGACGATTTCGTTGAAGCGACGAATGTGGTGAGTCACGCGACGGCCTTCAGCTTCTGCACGTGGCTGCGGGTGGACTCCTTCACGCACCCGAACTACATGCCGGCTTTCAGCCAGACGTCTCCAACCGATCCAGGCGTCAAGTCCGGATTCAACTTCTACGTGGGGAATGCCGGTGCGGATTTCGGTTTCGAGGGCGACTGGACGGACGGCACGGCTTTCGATTTGCGCACGGCCATCCCGTTTGGCGCCGGAGTCTGGAAGCACGTGGCGGCCACTTACGATGGCGCCGTGCTCAAGCAATACGTTGATGGGGCACTGCTGAACCAGGGAAATTATGCGGGCAAGACGCTTGGCAACACGCACCCCTTCCTCATCGGCAAGGGCTATGCGTATCCCCTGGGGAGCGTCACCACCAATTACTTCGACGGCCGGATTGATGAGCTGCAATTCTTCACGCGGGCGCTGACGTCGAACGAAGTGGCCACCATCTTTGCCGCTGACCGCGCGGGTCTGTGCAAGTCCACGCCGCCGTTGAACCCGCCGCAAGCTCTTGTCGCGTGGTGGGCGTGCGACGGTGATGCCCGGGATGTTACCGGCCAGCACCCTGGCGACCTGGTGAACGGCGTCGGCATGGCCAACGGCATGGTGGGTCAGGCCTTGAGCTTCGACGGGAGCAACGATCAGGTCGTCGTACCCGATGCGAATGAACTGGACCTGACCAACAGCTTGACCTTGGCGGTGTGGGTCAAGGTGCATGCGTATCAGGAATGGGGCGGCATCATCTGCAAAGGCGAGGGTAGCCAGCAGAATTACGCGCTGAACACCAAGAGCGATGGCCGGTTCAAACTCTGCCTGGGCCTCAGCCAGGAGACGGTGATCAGTCTGGCTCACAGCGTGGACGAGTGGCATTTCGTGGCGGGCACGTGGGATGGAGCCTATGCGCGCATCTACGTGGACGGGGTGCTGGAGGGAATCGCGGCGCGCACCGGCCCCTTGACCCCAAACAGCGGCCGCCTCTTTTTGGGGGCCGATCCGCCGGGTTCAACGGAGTACTTCAACGGCCTGATTGACGAAGCGGCGGTGTGGCGGCGCGCGTTGTCGCCGCATGAAGTCATGGCTCTCTTCGAAGCCGGTAGTGCCGGAGTGCGCCCGCCGGTCAGCGTCGCCCCTCCGTCCGGTCTGGCCGCATGGTGGCCCTTGAATGCCGATCTCAAGGAAGTCGTGGGTGGGGCGGATGGCGTGGCGGTTGGGACGCCGAGTTACTCTGCCGGTGTCGTTCAATCCTCAATCCGTCTCGACGGCCAGGAGCAATGGATCAGCATCCCGTCCAGCGGTATTCTCAATGGCCGGACGGAGGCCACGATTGAGGCGTGGGTGCGTCCGCAGGGCCAGCACGGTTCGCTCGGCAATCCGGGGGCGGTTTGGTTCGAGGGCACGTCCACGTTCGGCTATACGCGGTTTGCGCTCTTCGTTCTCAACGACGGCCATGTGCGCGTCGGCGGGCGGGACTCGAACTCCGGGGCGTTCAAGGGCGTGGACTCGCTGGCCACGCTTCCGACGAACGTCTGGACGCATGTGGCGGGCACGTGGAGGGCAGGGGAGGGCATCAAGGTTTACATCAACGGCACGTTGGACAACACGCAAATGGACGCGGGACTGGGTGCGTTCTCGGCGAATGCGTCGTATGCGGTGTGCATCGGTAGCAGTGGCATGGGGCCGGGCACGAACACCTTCAACGGGGGACTAGACGAGATCGCAGTCTATGGACGCGAACTGTCGCCGCCGGAGATCGCCGCCCTCCACGCCGCGGGCAGCGCGGGCAAGCAACCGATCGAGTGTGTCTCGCCGCCCGACGGCGTCGTGGCGTGGTGGCGGGGCGAAGGGGATGCGCGGGACACTACGGGGCACCATCCCGGTACGCTGGAAAACGGAGTTGGCTTCACCAACGGGGTCGTGGGCCAGGCGCTCGATTTCGACGGCAGCGATGACCGGTTGGTGGTGTCCGACGCCGACGCGCTGGATTTCACCAACGCATTGACCCTCGCGGCGTGGGTCAAACCGCGTTCGTTTGTGGATTGGGGCGGGATCGTCAGCAAAGGCGAAGGCAACCTTGCCAATTTGTTCGGGTATTCGCTCTGCACAGAAAGCGGAGGCCGGTTCAAACTGAGCCTGGCGTTGCGGGAGGAAACCGTGCGCAGCCAGGTCCACCTGGCGAATGCGTGGTATCTCGTCGTAGGCACGTGGGACGGGACCAACGCCTGCCTCTATGTGAACGGCGTCCGGGAAGGTCAGACGGCCTTCGCGGGCTCGCTCAATCGTACCGCGGGCCGCCTCTTTGTGGGCGCCGACCCGGTGGGCTCGGCTCACCAACACTACAACGGACTGATTGACGAAGTGCTGGTGCTGAACCGCGCCCTATCCTCGAACGAAGTCGCGACGTTGCACGCGGCCGGGGCCGCCGGCCTGTGCGAGCCGCAGTGCGTGCCGCCGTTCGAGAGGCTTGCAGGCTGGTGGCCCGGCAATGACCATGCCCAAGATCTCGCGGGTGGCATGAACGGCGTGCTGCAAGGCGCCGCCACGTACGCGCCGGGCAAGGTCGGTCCAGCCTTCCAATTCAACGGTGGGACCGACTCGGTCTTGATTGCGCCGCCGCTCGTTCGACTGACCAACCAGTTCACCATCGCGGCGTGGATCAACCCAGCGACGCACGCCAATGAACCCGGCGGCGCACAGGGCCGCGCCATCGTCTCGCGGGTAGGGGGGGCCGGGGGGAACAATGGGTATCAGTTCTTCCTCGCGAACGGTCACCTAGCTGGCATGTTCAATACCGCCACCGTCACTTGGAACAACGCGTTCTACGTCGCCTCACCGTCTCCGGTCTCCATTAATACTTGGAGTCACGTCGCCTGGACGTACGACCAGTCTGCGATGCGCCTCTACATCAACGGCATGCCCGTGGCCACCAACGTGATCGGCCTCCAGACCCTCGCCAACACCACGTCCAATCTCCGCATCAGCCGCGACGACAATGCTAACGTGCCGTTCAACGGGCTGATTGACGAGGTCATCCTCTGCTCGCGCGCCCTCACTGAGGGTGAAATTGCTGCCCTCCACGCCGCCCAGTGGGCGGGATTGTGCGCACCGCAATGTACGCCTCCGCCCGCCGGCTTGAGCCACTGGTTCCAGGCGGAGGACCGAACGGACGACGCCGTCACCGGTTTGACCGGCGCACTCGAAGGCGGGGCCACGTTTGCGGCCGGACGCGTGGGCCAGGCGTTCAGCCTCGACGGTGCGAACGACTTCATCTCCTATACGAACTTCCCGAACGTCGGCACGAACAGCTTCTCCGTCGCGCTGTGGTATCGGGCCGATGCGTCAAGCGCGGGCGCCGGCAACATGAAAATCGTCAACAAGGGACGCACGATTTACGCGACACCCTACCTCGCCGGGTTCTATCTGCAGTTGGAAGCGGGACAACTTGATTTTGCTTTGGGCGACAGTGCGGAACGGGAAGTCCGCGTCTCAACCTCGGAACCTGCCGCTGGAACCTGGCATCATATTGTCGCCACTGTGGACCGGTCGTCGAGTCAGGCGCTGCTTTACGTGGACGGCGCGTTGCTCGGCCTGACCAACTTCGTGACGCTTGCCAGCCTCGACACCGACATCCACTTCGCTATTGGCGCGCTGGACCGCCGGCCCGGGAATTCGGCGAAGGCAGGTTTCTTCGACGGCTTGATTGACGAAGTGTTGTTCTTCGACCGTCCGCTGACCGCAGGTGAAGTCGCGGCGCTCCATGCGGCGGGCAGCGCGGGGATCTGCCCGACGGTGAGCTTCGATGCCACGTCTGCCTTCAGTATCGCCCACGGCAACCCGAACGGCGTCTGGTCCTACGGCTGGATGCCCACGGACTTCAGCGGGTTTAACCTGCACGCCTTCGGGGAGAATCGCTGGCACGGTCCGGCGTGGTCGCGCTACGCCGGCGGCGAGCCGGTGGTTTGGCAGAACACGACGCCAAGTACGCAATGGGGCGTGCCGCCCGGCTGGCTCTCGTTGCATCCCGGGAGCGGCAACCAACCGAGCGTGATTCGCTGGACCGCGCCCGCGTCGGGTGTCGCCCATGTGGTCGGCCAGTTCCTGCAAGCAGGTGGAACGTTGCCCGTGACGGTGCGGCTTAACGGTCAACCTTGGTGGACCGCGCCGGACTACGGCAGTTTCGACCTGATCACGAATGTGATCGCCGGGAGCACGGTTGATTTTGCCGTCTATGGCGGATATGCGTCCGGGAATACACCTCTCGACGCCGACATCACGCTGGCTTTGGACGAGGGGGTCGCTCCTGCGATTACCGTCCAGCCGTCCAGCACTACGATTTGGATGGATTCGGACGTGACCTTCCAGGTCGGCGCCACGGGTCCCGCCCCTTTGGCCTATCAGTGGTACCACGGCTCTGCGGTATTGGCTGGGGCGACCAATCCCGCGTTGGTTCTGACCGGGGCGAACGCCGCCCATGCCGGGTCGTACTTTGCGGTGGTGACGAACAACTTCGGTGCCGTGACCAGTGCGGTCGCCACGCTCACCGTCAAAACCTGTCAAGAGGCGTTGGCAGGGCTGGTTTCCTGGTGGCCGGGCGATGGTGCCGCTGCGGATTTGGCCGGCAATCATTCAGGCACGGTTTCCGGTGCCACGTATGCCGAGGGCATCATCGGCCTGGCCTTCAACTTCGATGGCGTGGATGACTACGTGGACGTGGGCAGTTGGTCGCCCGGCCCGTACTGGACGTTGGGCGCGTGGGTCCAGCTCAACAGTGCGCCGGACACCCTGCGGCGTACCATCGTTGGCGGCGTAAACGATTGCCTGGACTGGGCGATCGGTCTGCAGAACGGGCAGTTTGGCGTGCTCATCCGGCCCCCGTCCACCTGCACGGAAACTATCAGTTCCGGCATTATGCCGAACACGAACGAATGGTATTACGTGGTATGTACGTGCGACGGCACCACGGCGCGCATCTATGTAAACGGCGAACTTCGCAACTCGGGCAGTGTGCTTGCGAACTATACGGGCACTGCGGCCAACGTCCGCATCGGGGGCGAATACTGCTGTCCCGGCGCCAACTTCGCCGGTTTGGTGGACGAGGTGACCGTCTTCGGTCGCGCGCTCGGCTCGAACGAAATCGCGGCCATTTACGCGGCCGGCAGCGTGGGCGTATGCAAGCCCACGCCACCGATCATTGCGAGGTCACCCGCGACCACCCTCACGGAAACGTTTCGGGACGTTGCGCTTGAAGTGTTCGCAACGGGCTCCGAGCCGCTTCGGTACCAGTGGTACTTCAACAACAACGCCGTGACTGTTGGTACCAACGCCACGCTCCGGCTGCCGCGCATCTCCACGAATGAGGCCGGCTCGTATTCTGTCATCGTCACCAACGCCTACGGCGCGGCTACCAGCAAAGTAGCCGTCGTTACGGTCATCCCGGACACAGGCCGCCCGACGGTGGTGGGCTTCGCGCCAACCGGCACACTCAACACCAATGTCAGCCGCTTGACGCTCCAGTTCAGCGAACGGGTCAACACGAACACGCTTGCCGCAACGGATGTAACCGTTGTGGCCCCAGCCGGAGCATTGAATCCGGAGACGTTTACGCTTCTGCCGGTGGCGCCGTTCGACGACACCGCGTTTGTGATCGTCATCCCGTCCCAAAGCGCAGACGGTCTTTACCAAGTACAGATCGGCCCGAACATCGCGGACTACGCCGGCAACTCCATGGTTGCTCCCTTTACCGCGCAGTTCACGCTCGACAAGACCGGCCCAGCGGTGACGAACGTGACGCCATCCGGAGTGGTCTCGAACACGATCACTTTTTTCGACGTGAGCTTCGACTCCGCCTTCGCCACAGCCAGCCTGTCGGCGGCAGATGTCGTCGTGACGGGGACCGGTGCGCCGGTTGTGCAAAGCGTCAGTGCCCGCGGCGCGAACGGCTTCCGCGCTACGCTGGCCAGCCCGATGCCCCAAGGCGACTTCTTCGTTACCGTCGGGCCGAACGTCAGCGATGTGGCCGGCAACCCAATGGGCGCCGCGTTTAACACCAGCCTCACCGTGTTTCTGCCCGACCTCGCGGTGAACGGAATCGTCGCGCCCGCGACGGCGTTGGCAGGTCAACCGCTCAATCTCGTTTGGACCGTGACCAACCGCGGCCCGGGCAATGTCACTGGACCATGGAAGTCGCGCGTGCAACTGGCGACCAACTCCATCGGCGGCGGGGCTGTCACACTCGGCACGTTCACCGCCACGAACCTGATGAGTTCGACCGCCGCGCTTTCACAAACGGGCTTGGTGATCCTGCCGTCAACCGTCGCGGGCGACCGTTGGCTGGTTATCATTGCAGATGTGGACAACGAAGTCTTCGAGAACACCGAGACCAACAACACGCTGGTTGCGGCCGCACCGATAACGCTGCAAGCGCCGGACCTCGCGGCAGTGAATCTCACTGCGCCCGCGTCCGCACCGTTCGGACAGACGCTGAACGTCAGTTGGGCCGTGACCAACGTCGGCACCGCGCCGGCATCGTCGGCGTGGTCGGACCGGATTCTCGTGAGCCGGGCCAGCGACTCGATTTCGAACGCCACGCCGCTGACTACGGTCGCAGCAAGCCTGAGCCCGCTCCCCGCGGGCTCGGGGTATGTTCGGACGGCGACTGTCACGCTGCCGTTTGATGCCCAGTCTGCGCCCGGTTCGTTTTGGTTGGTTGCCGTCGCGGACTATGCGGACGCTCAGGCCGAGGCCAACGAGGTTAACAACCTCCGAAGCGCGCCCATCTCGCTCACGCTGCCGCCGTTGCCCGACTTGGCGGTAACCGGTGTTATCGCGCCGACGAACGCGTTGCCCAACCAGTCTTTCACTCTGATCTGGGCCGTGACCAACCTCGGCCCCGTCGCGGCAACGGGGGTGTGGAGCGAAACGATCCTGTTGACCAACGCCGCCAGCGGTACGCAGACGGTGGCTACGTTTGCCTTCACGAACAATCTGGCGGCTGCCGGTGCGCTGGCACGCACGCAATCTGTGAGTCTGCCCATCAACGGTCCGGCGGGTGATCTCCGGGTGCTCGTCCAGGTGGACAGCCGCGACGAAGTGGTGGAAGCCGTCGAGGCCAACAATGTTGCCGGCGCAACGAACCTGACGACCGTCCCGCTGGCGTTGACGCTGCAACTGCCAGCGGCGGAGATCGCGGAAGATACCGGCACGCCGACGTTGCCGGCCACGATCACCCGGAACGGCCCGCGCACATCGGCCCTCACCGTGACGCTGACCAACAGCGATCCGACTGAGCTGAACGTGCCCGCTAGCGTGGTCATTCCTGCGGGTGCGGCAAGCGCCTCCTTCAACGTCACGGTCCTCCCAGACTTCATTGCCGACGGTCCGCAGACGGTGGCCATCGGCGCGTCCGGCGTTGGCTATCAGTCTGATCGCCGTTCGTTGGTGGTACTGAACACCGATTTGCCACAACTGACGTTCGTGCTTCAGACGAACGCGATACGTGAAGGCTCAGGCGTGCTGGCCTGGGTCGCCCGGGATTGGGTGACGAGCAACGATCTCCTGGTAACGTTGGCTGCTGCCTCGCCCGCGCAGATCACCGTGCCTCCGAACGTGATTATCCCCGCCTACTCAAACTCAGTGCGCGTTTCGGTGGTGGCGTCCGATGATACGTTGATCGAACCGGACCTGCCGTATGTGATCACCGCGGCGGCGACGGGCTTCAGGAGTGGCGCGGAGAGTGTGACCGTGATGGACGACGATACTCCGGAAGTCACGCTGACGCTCAGTGCCCATGTCGTCAGCGAAAGCGCCGGGCCGCAGGCTGCCGCGGGAACCGTGACACGCCAGCCGGTGTCCACGCGCGCCGTTGTGATCGAGTTGACCAGCACCAATCCCGGCGCGGCTACCGTGCCCACCGCGGTGACAATTCCAGCCAATGTGGCGTCGGCCACCTTCAGCGTCGCCGCAGTAAATGACGCGATCCTCGATGGCCCGCAGACGACGCTCCTCGGAGGTTATGTCCTTGCGTCCGGCAGTAGCACCCGTGTCGTGGGTATAACGCCTGATGTGCTGACGGTGACCGACGACGACGGCGCGGCGTTGGGCTTGAGCATTTCACCGAAACTCGTGAAGGAGGGGGTGACCAAGGCCGCCACCGTTACCGTCACTCGAAACACGCCGGCGACAAATTCGCTGGTGGTCAACCTGAGTTCCAGTGATGCCACCGAAGCCACGGTGCCTACAACGGTCACAATTCCCTCCGGTCAACATTCCGTCACCGCTTCGCTTGCGTCCGTGGCGGATGGCGGCACCGACGGCAATCAAAACGTCCTCATCACTGCCGCAGCGACCGGTTTCGCGCCGGCATCGGATACCGTCGTTGTTTCGGACAGCGATCTGGCCGATTTGTTCGTGGCTACGGTCGGGGTCCCTGCGGAGGCGGAGACCGAAAGTCTGGTGGATGTGACGTACCGCGTGGCGAACCAGGGCTTCGTGTCCACGTCCGGCGAGTTTGTGACCCGCGTGTTTCTGTCCAGCGACAACACCGTAGGCGACGACACGCTGGTGGGCCAGTACCGGTTCGCCGGGGCACTGCCGCCCGGCCAATTCTTCGAGCAAACGCTTCCGGCGCGGCTGCCGCGCGAGGCTGGCAAGTACTGGATCATCGTGCAGACCGACGCCGAAGGAGCGCTTTCGGAGACGTTGGAGGACAACAACGCGCGCATTAGCTCGACGCCCATCACCGCCCGGGCGGCCTACCGCGCTTGGGTACAGACGGCTATGCAAGTGGCGTTGGCTGGCACGCCGGTGCCAATGTCAGGTCGGGCGACGAATGAACTTGGCATGGGCATGGCGTACAAGCTGGTGAATGTCCACATCGGGGTCCGTGGTACGGATCGCGTGATTAGCGCCGTCACCGACGCGAACGGCTACTTCGCCGTGACGTTCCAGCCGTTGCCCAACGAAGCCGGCGGATATGAGATATTCGCCACGCATCCAGGCACTGCTACGGGCACGGTCCAAGACACGTTCTCGCTGCTTGGGATCAAGGCACAGCCAGCGACGGCTTCGATCAAGGTGATCGAAGGGAGCAGCACCGGCGGCAGCCTCAGTCTGCAGAATCTGAGCGACCAACCGTTGACGGGCTTGAGTGTGGAAGTGCTTTCGCAGCCTGCAGGACTCAGTTTCGCGGCTGCTTTGAGCACGAACACGCTTGCTGGATTGGCAGAGGCTTTCTTGAGCTACACGTTGAGCGCCTCAACCACGGAGGGCAGCGGGGTGGTTGAGCTCCTCGTGACCACGACTCAGGGGGCTGAAGTGGTGGTCACGCTCGCCGTCACGGTTGAGGCACTGCGTCCGGTCCTGGTCACCGAACCGGGAGAACTCGTCGCCGGCATGGCGCGTGGCAAGCAGGCGGTGGTCGCGTTTGATGTGGTGAATAACGGCGGCCTGGCATCCGGGCCGATCACGGTCTCCCTGCCGGTCGTTCCCTGGCTGCAACTGGCGAGCACGAATCCGTTGCCCTCGCTGGTGCCCGGCGCGACCAACCGGGTCACGCTCCTGCTCACGCCGCCGGAGGACATGGTGCTGGGCCCCTATACCGGGAACCTCGCGCTCAACTGTGCGGGTGACAGCCGGGTTGTACCATTCACCTTCCGGGCCTTGTCTGAAGCCCGGGGCGACTTGCTGGTTGAGGCAGAAGACGAGTTTACCTACTTCGCCGCAGGCGCGCCGCGGGTGGCGGGTGCCGGCGTCACCGTCCGCGATGTTGTGAATGGCGTGTTGATGACGAATGGGCTGACGGGAGTTGACGGCAGGTTTATCGTGCCGAACTTGGCGGAAGGCTATTACGAGGTGGAAGTCACTGCTTCAGCTCATGACACTTACCGAGCGACGCGGCTCTTGTTAGCCGGTCAAACCAACAACATCACGGCCTTCCTGCGCCGCCAAAGCGTGCAATACATCTGGTCGGTCGTGCCCACCGAAATAGAGGATCGGACGAAGATCGTGTTGGAGACGACGTTCGAAACATTCGTCCCAGCTCCAGTCGTTACCATTGAACCTGCCTCGATTGACCTGGCCGAAATCGAGGGCGACGTCGCGCAGGTCAACCTGAAGATTTCGAATCACGGGTTGATCGCGGCAGAGGATGTTCGCCTCGATATGCCCACGGATTCGGATTGGCGTTTTACGCCCCTGATTACGGACGTGGGGACGCTGGCGGCGCGCAGTTCACTGACGGTGCCTCTCATCATTGAACGCGTGCGGGGCGGGCGGGCGGCGAAAGCCGCCAAGGATGAGGACTCCGGAGATGGCTGCATCAAGTGGGGCAGTGGCTGCTACCAGTATTGGTGTTCGAAGTGGATCAAGGTGTGCATGTCGATCGCCCTGCTGAATCCGCGGAGTGACTGTGTGGGTGATCAGCCCCCTGCAATGCGATTCCCGATCATGGGCTTCAAGTCGGATAAGCCTGACCCTGGCGGCGGCGGCGGCGCGGGGACGCCGGCCATTTACGGCGTGGGTGGACCACCGAACTACGTCGTATCGCCTTCAAGTTGCCAGGAGTGCATCAAGGTGTTCACGCTGGTCTTGACTCAATGCTCGCCGGAGCAGATCGCCGAGCATTGGGCCGCCTTCGCCATGGCCTACAATATGGTTTGCCTGGACGGGGCGGCTCGCGGTGAGGATGTCATTCCGGAAATCTATGACGCGCTGAAACCGGATTGTTCACCGGACGGGATCCCGACGCCGCCGCCGCTGAAATGTTTCACCCTGGCCTTGGAGTGCCCGGGTTGGTGGCCTGGCGGAGGCGGCAAACGCCTTGCCGCCGCCGAGTCGGTTGCGTTGAAACAAGTGTCGCCGGCATTGATTGCTGGTTCAGACACGGTCCCTCGATCACTCACTGCGGCAGGATTGCCGACGGCGTCGGAAAGCTACGTTGGCCTGCTCCCTGAGGCGCTCAAGCGCCAGGTGCCGTTGACGGTGACCGTGGCTCAGCGCTTTGACCGCGTCATGACGAAGATCAACCTGTTGCGGACGATCTTCGGCGACGAAACCTGGATCGAATCGCTCAATGGCAGTGCCGGGGCCACCTGGCTCACCAACTTGCTCGTTCGCATTGCGCCGGGCTCGGAACAAGGTAGCCGTCTCTCCGTCGCCGAGCAGGCACAACTGCGGGCGCTTCCGTTGCCAACGGGATTGACCAGCCTCCACGTCAGCAACTTGGTGGCGCGGTGTAATCGCACGGCCGACTACAATGTCGTCGGGGTTCACGATCTGGCGCAGGTGCCGTCTGGCCAGAGCACCGACTTCATCACCCGGTACGCCTGGACGAACGCGGTCACGGCGGTGAATCAGGCGGAGGCCGCCAGCCGGGCGGAAGGCTTCAGCGGGATTCTGGAAAGCGCTGCGGCTGCTTACGATGACCTCTATGAGCAACTCACCACCGGCGGTGGGGGAGGTGGGGTGTGTGCACAGGTTCGGCTGCGCATCGAGCAGGAGGCCGTCATCACGCGCGACGCCTTCAAAGCCACGCTCGACGTGCTGAACCAAAGCGACAGTCCGTTACGCGATGTTTCCGTGATCGTTACTGCGAAACGTGCCGATGGTCAGGACGCGACCGGCCTCTTCGGCATCCGTCCGCCCACGCTCGAGAATCTAAGCGCTGTGGACGGGACGGGCGTCATCAGTGAGCAAACCACTGGGCGCGCCACCTGGATTCTCATCCCCACGCAGGATGCCGCGCCCGACGCGCCGGTGGAATACTACATCAGCGGCACCCTCCGCTACGTTCAAGACGGTCTCCTCGTGACCGTGCCGCTTTCGGCCGTGGCCATCACGGTGCATCCGAGCCCGCGCCTGTTCGTGAAGTACTTCCACCAGCGCGATGTGTACGCCGACGACCCGTTTACGGACGTGGTCGAGCCGAGTGTGCCCTTCAACCTCGCCGTGATGATCGAAAACCGCGGCAAAGGTGACGCCAAGAACGTGCGCATCACGTCCGCCCAGCCAGAGATCATTGAGAACGAGATGGGCCTGCTGATTGACTTCCAGATCATTGCGACCGAAGTGGCCGGTCGGAACTTGGTGCCGTCGCTCACCGCCGAATTCGGCGCCATCACCAACGGCCAGACCGCCATCGGGCGTTGGTTGTTAACCTCAACGCTGCAGGGCTTGTTTACCGACTACCAGGCCTCATTCGAGCATCTGGACGGCTTGGGCAACCAGAAGCTCTCGTTGATCGAAGAAGTGACGATCCACGAGCTGATCCAGCTGGTGCGCGCCCCCGGGGCGTTGGACGATGGCAAGTTCGATTTCCTGGTCAACGCCGTGCCAGATCCGCACGACCTGCCGGACACCTTGTTCCTCAGCAACGGAACGACGAATCCGGTGGAAATAGTCGAGCGGGCCACGGTGGACGCCGCGCCAAGCGCCAGTCACCTGCAAGTGCAGCTCACCGCGCCGATGCCAGGTGGCTGGGCCTACCTGCGCGTGCCCGAACCGGGGGACGGCCGGTTTCTCCTCAAGCGCGTTGTGCGTTCCGATGGATCGGAAATCGCGCTCGGCACGAACGTGTGGACGACGGATCGTACGTTCATCGGTCTGGGTCGCCGGCCCATCAAGGAGAGCATCCTCCATCTCCTCGACTACAACAGCCCCGGCGGTTACACGCTGTTTTTCGAGACCGCTCCGGCCTTGGATGCGACCGCTCCGACCAGCTCCGTTGCGGGGTTGCCCGCGGGCTCGCCTGAGCTGTTCCAAGTGCAATGGACCGGTAGCGACAATGCCGGCGAAGTCGCGAGCTATGACGTGTTCGTCTCGGCCAATGGCGGTGCGTTTGTGCCGTGGTTGCAGAAGACCAAGCTGACGGCGGCAGCGTTCCAGGGAACGTGGGGCGGCCAATACGCGTTCTACACCGTGGCCACTGACGCCGCCGGCAATCGCGAGACTGCGCCGGTCACGCCGGACGCAATGACGAGGGTCACGATTACGAACCATCCGCCGGTCATTTCTGCGCCGGGCAATCAGTTTGTGAACGAAGGCACCCAATTCATCCTGGTGCCCGCGGTTACGGATGCCGATCTTCCGAGTGACCAGCTGACCTATTCGTTGCTGGGTGCACCGCCAGGAATGACAATCAGTGCCACAACCGGCGAAATGCGATGGACGCCCGGCGAGGGCAATGGCCCCAGCACGAATGCGGTGACTTGGCGAGTTCACGATAACCTCGTGCCGCAGAAGAGTGCGACCAACACGTTCCTGCTCATCGTCAATGAGGTAAACACCGCTCCGACCATGGCGCTCGTCACCAACACGTCGGTGCTGGAAGGTCGGTGGCTCTACATCACCAACTCGGCGATGGATACTGACCTGCCGGCGCAGAAGTTGACCTGGAGTTTGGTGAACGCGCCTGCTGGCGCCACGATTGAGTCGGCTACCGGGCTGTTCCGCTGGCGACCCAACGAAGTCCAGGGCGGCGTGACCAACGTCCTCACCTTCGTTGTCCGGGATAACGGTCCCGGGCAGCTTGGCGCTACTCAGACGGTCTTGGTCGCGGTGGTGGACGCGTTGAGCGACTTCACGATCGGCATCGGTACGACGAACCTATTGGCTGGCGGAGCAAGTTCCGTCTCGCTGTACCTCAACGCCGGCGTGCCACTGACGAACATCGCATTCTCGCTGGGCTTGGCGGAGGCACGTTTGACAAATCTGGTGCTACAACCGCGTGCCGTGGGCTTGAGTTCCAGCTCCATACAACGCGTGACCAATGATTTGTTCCGCGTCACCTTCGAGACGACACCCGGCAGAACACTGCAAGGTATGCAGGAGTTGGCGCGGTTGTCGTTTAACACGCCACTGGATTCCCAATCCGCCATCGTGACACTCCAGGCGGCGCAAGTGATGGGCACGAGCGATGCCGGCGTGAAGTATGCCAACGGCGGCGGCGGTTTGGGCCGGGTCTTCGTGATCGGCGATCAACCGATTCTCGCCGATCTCAGTCGTTCAGGGGAGAGCGGTGAGTTGACGGTCTATGGTCGCCCGGGCCGTGCCTACGAACTGATGCGGGCCACGAATCTGAAAGATGCCCCGTGGCTGGTGCAACGGACGGTGGCGATGAAGGGCACGGCTGAACGGGTCCTCGCGTTACCCGCGGCCGAACCGGGATCGTTCTATCGCCTGGTGGAAGGGGAAAGCGGCGGCTTGCTGAGCATCCGGAACGAAGGCGGCAAACCGGTGATTGAATGGCTGCCCGTTCGCCCCAACTGCAAACTGGAGGAAGCTGTGGCCATTGGAGCGGGTGTCACTTGGGCGGAGGCTTCGGGCGCGAGCATCGTAATGACCAACGGCGTCGCCCGCGTGACGCTCAGCCCTGCCAGCGGCACCAAGTTTTACCGACTGCGCTGCGATTGACGAAGACGGCAACGGTAAGGTCAAGGCTGTCATCTCTGCCCATGAGGAAGAGAGGGTGAATCATCGTGATTCGGAACCGAGTTTGTCGATCGCCACGGCGGCGAGGATGACCAGGCCTTTGATGACCTGTTGCCAGAACGGTGAGACATCCAGGAGGAACAAGCCGTTGTTCAGCACGCCAATGATGAGGCAACCCAGGACCGTACCAAGAATCGAGCCGCGCCCGCCGTTCAATGATGTGCCGCCAATGACGACAGCCGCAATGGAATCGAGTTCGTAGCCGAGGCCAGCCTTCGGGTCCGCAGCGTCGAGTCGTGCCGTAACAATCAGCCCGGCGACGGCTGCCAGCGCGCCGCCGAGCGTGTAAGTCCATATCTTGACGCTTTCCACCCGCACGCCGGCCAACCGCGCGGCGTTCTCGTTGCCGCCCACGGCATAAATGTGTCGGCCAAACGTGGTGCTCTTGCCGATCGCGTGGAAGATCAACGCCAGGCCTGCGCAAATCCAAACTGCCATTGGTACACCCAGCCAGAAGCCGGCGCCAATGAAGCCGAACGTCTCGCCAAGTCCGGTGACTGGAAAGCCGCCGGTCCAGAGCATCGTGAGGCCGCGTCCGATGCTCAGCATGCCGAGCGTGGCGACGAATGGCGGCAGACGGAAACGCGTGATAGCAATCCCGTTGAACCAGCCCAATGCCAAACCCACGAGCACACCGGCCACGACCGCGCCGAATGGAGTGAACTGGAGTTGCACCTCAGCCCAGGCGAGCGTCACGCCGTTCTTGAGCAACCCCGCCGCCACGGCACCTGCGAGCGCGAGAATCGCGCCAACCGACAGGTCTATCCCGCCGGTCAGGATGATCAGCGTCATGCCGATCGAGAGGCAGAGGTTGACGGAAATTTGCAGCAGGATGTTGCGGCCATTGGCGAAGGTCAGGAAGCGGTCGGACAACAGGCTCAGCGCCACAATCATCACCGCCAGAGCGATGAGCGACTGGAAGCGAGCCAGCGTTTGTTTGAACGGCGCGGTCATTCAAGTTCGGCCTGAATTGGGATGAGCTTCAACGGATGAAGGTCGGTGGATTCATCCGCGACTTCCGCGCAGCCGACGAAGCGGATCGTGGCGCTAACCTTCGCGCCTTGACGGAGCTTCGGTAGCACGCGCGTCTCGATGCGCTTGTTCAACTCTGCCGAAATGTCGTTGAAGTCTTGCGAGTTTGGATAGTCGTTCACGTTCAGCAAACCCGTGCCGTCACGGACGGTATTACCGAAGACGAGCCCCGTCAGCAGAACGATTTCGGCGTTGGTCGTGCCGGGAGCGATGGCCAAGGCGATTTCGTCATCCGCGGCCATCAGCACCCGTCCGCGGCCTGCCACGAAGTAGGTGTAGCTCTCACTTAGACCAAGGCTACGAGCGAAGGCTTTGCGGGCGGCGGCGGGATCACTCTGGATCGCCGGCAACAAAACCTCAGCGTTGACCGCCTTGTCGAGCGATTTGAGAAGCGTTTCGCTCCAGAACTTCTCCACGAACTGGGCAGCGCTGAAGCCGCCTGCTCCCTTTTGCTCCGCCGCTTGTTTCAGCGGCACGACGTGAAACAGTGGGAACGCCCAGCACAAGCCGGCCAGGGCCGCGACCACGATGAGCCATCCCAGCCAGCGCATGGGTCAGTTCTTCTTCCCGTAATCGCCGTACTTGCTGACGTTGTCCTGCGTGACCAACTCCACCGGCACGGGCACCTTCTGCGGGAAGTCGCGTTTGCCCTTGAGGTATTCGTCGGCGAACTCGGCGGCCTTCTTCGCCATTGTCTTGGGGAACTGCATGCCGGTCGCCTCGATCTTCTTCTCGGCGATGAGTTTCACCACATCGTCCGCGCCATCGAAGCCGAACACCTTCACCTTGTCGGCCTTGCTTGCCGCGACGAGTGCCTGATACGCACCCATCGCCATCGCGTCGTTACCGCAGAAGACCGCATTGATGTCGGGATGCGCTTGGAGCATCGCCTCCATGACTTCCATCCCCTTGGCGCGGTCAAACTCACCACTCTGCTGCGCCACCATCTTCAGATTCGGATAGCGATCCACCACGCTGTGAAAGCCTTTCGAGCGATTCCAGGTGTTATTGTCGCCGACAATGCCGAGCAGTTCGACATACTTGCCGCTTTCGCCGACGCGCTTGACGAAGTATTGCCCGAGCTTCACGCAGCCGGAGTAGTTGTCGGAGAGCATCTGCGACGTGGCGGCGTTGGTGGCGTTGATCTCGCGGTCAATGCAGAACACGGGAAGACCCGCCGCCTTGGCTTTGCGCACGTTGGCAATCGAACCCTCGGCGTCGGTCGGATTGAACAGGATGGCCTTGTAGCCGCCGGCAATCACGTTCTCGAAGTGCGCCGCCTCCTTCGCCGTGTCATTCTGCGAATCGAAGACGGTGGTGTCGTAGCCCAGCTCGATGGCCCGGCCCCTCGCCGTTTCGCCCAGCACCACGAACCAAGGGTTGTTCAGTGTGGAAATGATAACCGCCATTTTGTTCTTGGCGGCGGGCTGGGCGGACGCCGTCGGGCAGGTGCCGACAACGGCCGTCGTGAGCAGTGAGGCTAGAACGATTCTGAGCCAGCGGATGTTCATGTTCGGTATTCGGTGTTCGTGGTTCTTCTACAAGACTCGTTTCACAGCGGCAAGCCAGCCCTCATGGAGTCGTTCCACTTCGGTGCGTCCCATCTGCGGACGGTAGCTCTTGGTTTTCTGAGGCAACTTGCAAAGATCGTCCACGGACTTGCAGAGGCCCAAGCCAAGTAGACCATTCATCGCAGCGCCCCAAGCGGAGCTCTCGGCAACTTCGGCGACCTTGATCTCGGTGCGTGTCAGGTCGGCGGTGAATTGAATCAGGAACTTATTTCGCGTCGGCCCGCCGTCGGCGTGCAGGCTCTGGAGTTTCACCTTCGCGTCGGCGCGCATCATGTCGAGCACGTCGCGGATCTGGTAGCTGATGGCTTCCTGCGCGGCACGGACGACGTGGGCTTTGGTCGTATGCGCCGTCATGCCGAGGATCGCGGCGCGGGCGTCCGGCGACCAATTTGGCGCGCTCAAACCGGCGAAGCCCGGGACAAGATACACGCCGCCGTTGTCCTTGACGTTGGTGGCGAGTTCCTCGACCTCGCTGGCGCTTTGAATGAGGCCAAGTTGGTTTTTGAGCCATTCAATGGTCGCGGCCGAGAAGTTGATCAAACCTTCGAACGCGTAAGTCGGCCTGCCCTGCCAAACCCACGCCAGTGCTGTGACTGCGCCCTCCTCGGAGACGCGCAGCTTGTCGCCGATGTTGAGCAACACGCTCGTGCCCGTGCCGAACGTAGCCTTGGCCGTGCCGGGCTGATAGCAGCGTTGCGCGAACAGCGATGCCTGCGAATCGCCCATGATTCCAACGATGGGAACGCACTTCGGCAAGATGCCGCCGGCATCCGTTTCGCCGAACTGCGCCGCGCTTTCGCGGACTTCTGGCAAGGCGCTGGACGGCACTTTCAACAGTCTGCAGAGTTCGGCGTCCCACTTTAGTTTGCCAATGTCGAACAGCAGCGTGCGACTCGCGTTAGTAAAGTCTGTGGCAAAAACCTTGCCGCCCGTAAGCCGGTGAACGAGATAGGCGTCGATCGTGCCGACGACCGCGTCGCCATTCTTGAGCTTAGCCGCGATGCCCGGCTTGTTTTCGATGAGCCAGCGGACTTTGGAAGCGGAAAAGTAGGTGTCGATCTTCAGGCCGGTCTTGCGTAACACACTTGGACCGTGGCCTTGCTTGGTGAGCTTTGCACAGATGGCGTCGCCGCGACGATCCTGCCAGACGAGCGCATTGTGCAACGGCTTGCCGGTCCTGCGATCAAACACCAACACGGTTTCGCGCTGGTTGGTGATGCTCAGGGCTGCGAGTTTCGTGAGCTTGGCGCGATCGCGTTTGGCGATCTCGCCAATGACCGCGAGGACGTTCTTCCAGATTTCCTCGGCGTCGTGTTCCACCCAGCTGGGCTGCGGGTAGATCTGCCGATGGTCGCGGGACGCTTTGTCCAGCACGCTGCCGCGCGCGTCGAAAAGGACGGCTTTCGTGGCTGACGTACTTTGGTCGAGGGCGAGAATAAGGCTCATGTTACTTCAGGAGCTCGGTCGCAGTTTCGGCCAAGTCCTCCATGCTGATGCCATAGTGGCGGAAGATGTCAGCCTGCGAACCGGTGACGGTGTCTTCATCGGGAATGCCGACGATCCGGAATGGCGCGTGCACGCCGGCCTGCAACAGCGTGGACGCCACCGCTTCGCCGAGACCGCCATGAACGCTATGTTCCTCCACGGTGATGACCGCTTTGCATTCGCGGCCGGCCTTGAGAATGGCTTCTATGTCGAGCGGCTTCACCGTGTGCACCGAAAGCACGCGGGCTTGGATGCCCTTTTCCGCGAGTTGGGCGGCGGCAAGGACGGCGTGAATGACGGTTTCGCCGTTCGCGATGAAGGCGATGTCGTTGCCCTCGCGGAGCAGGATGGCTTTGCCGACTTCAAACGTGGTGTCCGGTCTATGCAGGCCATACATGGGCGCCTTGCCGAAGCGGACAAACACCGGCTTGGTGGCGCGGGCGGCGAAGCGGACGGCTTCGCGTGTTTCGAAGTTGTCGGCCGGAACGATGATGCTGAGGTTGTTGATCGCTCGCAGCGCCGCGAGATCATGCAGAGAGTGATGGGTGCTCCCCAAAGCGCCGTAGCTCACGCCGGAACTGATGCCGATGAGCACCACTGGCACGTCCGAGTAACATACGTCGTTCTTGATTTGCTCCAGCGCGCGGGCGGTGAGGAACGATCCGGGCGACACCGCGAAGGGTTTCTTGCCGCAAGCCGCCAGCCCCGCGGCGATGCCGACAAGGTTCTGCTCCGCAATGCCGACTTCGACGATCTGTTTGGGCAGGGCCTGTCCAAACGCGCTGAGTTTGCCTGACCCTCGTGAGTCACTCGTGACGGCGATGATGTTTGGATTTGCCCTGGCGATTTCCAGCAGTGTGGCGGCGAGTTCGTCGAGGTTGGCACGGTCCATTTTCAGGCCGAGCGTTTCTGCCGTCGCCTTTGCCGCAGGCGAGAACATGGATGGGGCGGGGGCGCTCATGAAATGGACGTAGCGCAGACTGGTAGTCTGCTGTATCGCGGATTGGCAATCCGCAGGCCGGGGCGAAGCGGAGCGTTTTGCCGACTGCCAGTCGGCGAATCGGCAGGCTGCCGACCTGCGCTACTTCGTTGACATGAACCTCTCAAGGTCATCGCGTGACTTCAGTCAAGTTAGCTTCCGCCGCTTCGAGTTCGGCCAGTGCCTGTTTGAATTCGGCTTCACTCGGCACGCCGTGATGCCACTTGGCAACGTTCTCCATGAAGCTGACGCCTTTACCCTTGATCGTGTTGGCGATGATGCACGTCGGCTTGCCCGGTTCGGCGGGGGCGCTAAAGGCGGCAGAAAGTTCAGCCACGCTGTGACCATCCACAGTCCGCACCGTCCAACCGAACGCCCGCCACTTCTCGTCGAGCGGCTCATTGCTGCACACGTCGCGGGTGTGGCCGGTGATTTGGAGGGTGTTGTGGTCAATGATGACGATGAGGTTGTCGAGTTCGTAATGCGCGGCGGCCATGGCCGCTTCCCAATTCGATCCCTCGGCCAGTTCTCCATCGCCAAGCAGCGTGAAGACGCGATAGGGCGCGGCATCCATTTTGCCGGCGAGCGCCATGCCGATGCCGATGGGCAGGCCGTGGCCAAGCGCGCCGGTGTTCATCTCGATGCCGTTCACCTTCCGCGTGGGATGGCCAACGTAGCGTGACTGGTACTGGCAGACGGTCTCCAAGTCCGACGCGGCGAAGAAGCCACGATCCGCCAGCACCACGTAAAGCGCCTCGACCGAATGTCCCTTGCTTTGGACGTAGCGGTCACGGTGTGGATAGCTGAACGTCTCCGGCGACACGCGCAGGATGCGGTTGTAGAGCACGTTCAGAATGTCGAGGCAGGAAAGCCCGCCCCCGGTGTGCCCGGCACCGGCGTTGACGACGACGCGCAGGAGTTGCCTCCGCAGCCGCACGGATTTCAGTTCGAGTTCTCGGTCAGTCATGACTGATGCTCGTAAACCTCCCAGTCGAGGTAATTGCCAAACGCCTCGGCCAGGATGCCGGCGGACTTCGACTGAGTCATGACAACGTGGTGCTCGAAACCTCTCTCACACACGTATCGCAGGAGCTTCTGCAATTGCGGCACTTTGGCCACGGCGCGGTTGCCGAAGGTGTTCAGCTCGTCATTTGTCAGTTCGCCCTCGCCCACGTAGGCGTGGATGCAGCCGTCGGCATCGGCGGTGGTGATGCGGCCGTAAGTCAGCGGGCCGGCGGGCGTACGACCATCGAGCGCCCCGTAGGTGTTCTCGATGCCGAGCGTGCTGCCCAGGATCGGCGCGTTGGCAATCTTGATCTCGGGCAGGAAGCTCTTCGCCCAGTTGCCGCAATGGAACAGCACGCACTTGTCCTCGTCGTCGGCGTAGTTGTTGTTCCAGTCTACGAGCGCGGCGGGTGTCTTGCTGGCGAGCTGCATGGCGTACATCGTCAGGACGCCGGTCACGTCCACTTCGCAGGCGCTGGGCATGAACTTCTCGCTCATCATGCTCATAAGCGTGCAGACGTTGCAGCCGAAGTTCTGCTGCACCGAGGTCCAGCACTGGATCGCCGTCGCGTCAATCGCGTTTGCCTCCATCCAGTCCGTGAGCACCACGCCGAGCTTGGCCATCTGGACGAGCCGATCGTTGGGCACGCCCGGTGCGGGCGCGTAGCGCTTGACCGCGGCAAGCTTCGCCTTCACTGCGGCGTCCTTCTCCGTGAGCTTGCCGGCCTTGCCGAGAATTTCGGAAAGGTCGACGGTCGTCACACTGATGCCGTGGCGTTCGAGAATCTTCTCCGAGTAGCGCACCGTATTGAACGCGCCGGGCCGGGCGCCGACCGCGCCAAGCCGCACGCCGCGCACGCCGTTCACCACGCGGCAGACACCGAGGAACTGGTCCAAGTCCTGCCCGAAGCTCTCCGAGGTCGGCAGGCAGACGTGCTTGCTGGTGAGCGAGAACTTGATGCCGGCCTGGACGAGATTGTTGCAGACGGAAATCTTGCCACAGAACGCGTCGCGTCGGCGGGCGGGCGAAAGTTGGTTGAGATCGTCGGGATAGCCTTGGATGAGGATCGGCACGTTGAGGCCGGACAGTTTGAGCGTATCGGCCACGCCCTTCTCGTCACCGAAATTCGGGAGGCAGACGAGGATGCCGTCAATGTCGTCGCGATGCTGCTTGAAGAGCGCGGCGCATTTCCGGGCATCGGCGTGTGTCTCGATGCCACCGAGCTTGGTGTCCTCGGGCGTAACCCAGATGGGCTTGATGTGCTTCTCCCGGAACAGCCGGGCGATGTCCTTGCGCGCTTCCGCGACAAGCTGGTCGGGAAAGAAATCGCGGTTCCCGATGATGACGCCGAGCGTGGGTGGTTCACCAATGACGTTTTTCATACGCTGTCGATTGTCTATCGAAATCCGTGGCCGTCAGGAACAGAGAATCCGGCCAACTCGAGTGGAGACAAGAGTTTTCTCAGGCGGCTGGTCAGGGTGTCACTTTCTGTAACGCATTTGGCGCTTTTCCGATGACTGCCTAGCCATTGATGTCGCTCAACCGCGGCTGCTCTGGAAACCGGAAAGCGCGCAGCGCGGGCAACGGCAGACGGCGTATCAGATATTCTCGTTGTGTCCTCGGCGGCGCCACGTGCCGCAGGGACAGGCGATTTGTGGGACAGCGGCAAAGTCGTATGCGACGAGACAGCGCATGTGCGCTACGTCAGCAGGTACTTGGGATTCTCGCAGAGGGGATTCTGGAAACTCCGCG
>CAZWJC010000065.1:0-27011 GCA_964634255.1 uncultured Verrucomicrobiota bacterium
ACCGCTCCTGCACGATCTCCAGGTGCAGCAACCCGAGGAAGCCGCAGCGGAAGCCGAAGCCCAGCGCCACGCTTGTCTCCGCCTGATAGACGAAGGCCGAGTCGTTGAGTTGGAGCTTCGCCATGTTCACCTTGAGATGCTCGTAATCCGCCGTGTTGATCGGGTAAATCCCGCTGAACACCATCGGATGAATCTCTTTGAACCCCGGCAAAACTCCCGACGGATTCCGCGCATCTGTGATTGTGTCCCCCATCTTCACCTCGGCCGGGCTCTTGATGTTGGCCGTCATGTACCCCGTTTCGCCGACCTCCAACCGTTCGCGGACGTAAGGCTTCGGATTGAAGCTCCCGACTTCCTTCACCTCATAACTCTTACCCGAATGCAGCAACCGGACGAACATGCCCGGCTTCAGTTCGCCGTTGAACACGCGCACGTGGGTGATCACACCCTTGTAAGTGTCGAACAACGAATCAAACGCCAGCGCCTGCAAACTCCCCTGCCCTGTCGGCTTGGGCGCTGGAACCCGCGCCACGATCGCCTCCAGAATCTCCTCGATACCGATCCCTTCCTTGGCGCTCGCCAGAATCGCTTGATCCGCTGGGATCGCCAGAATGTCCTCGAGCTGCTGCTTGGCCAGCGGCACGTCCGCGTGCGGCAAGTCGATTTTGTTGATCACCGGAATGATCGCCAGGTTCTGCTTCATCGCCAGATGCACATTGGCGACCGTCTGCGCCTCGACGCCCTGCGCGGCGTCCACGATCAGCAACGCCCCTTCGCAGGCGCTCAAGCTCCGCGACACCTCGTAGGTGAAATCCACGTGCCCCGGCGTATCAATCAGGTTCAGCTCGTACGTTTCGCCGTTCTTGGCCTTGTAGAGCATCGTCACGGGATGCGCTTTGATGGTAATGCCACGCTCCTTTTCGAGGTCCATCGAGTCGAGAAGCTGATCCTCCATCTCGCGCGTGGAAATTGTGCCGGTCCGATGCAACAAGCGGTCGGATAGCGTCGTTTTCCCATGATCAATATGGGCGATGATGCTGAAATTGCGTATGTGTGCTGCGTCCATCTATCTGCCTGACAACGGCGAATTCACCGAGCGCGCCAAGATACGGCGAACGGAGGGAAAGAAAAGGAAATTAGAATGGCGTGTCATAATCAAAAGACGAAAAGTGATTCCTATCAAAAGGAGACTCGTGCTTCCGTGGATTGATTGCCAATGATGATCACCGGATGAACTGGACACACATTGAGGATCGCACCGTGCCGCGACCAGGAAAGCAGCCCAGCCGAGGGCAATCCTCGAGGCAATTGGAGGCCTGACGCGAGGGCGCGCGAGGGCATTGGAAGGATGCTCAAGCTGCTCGGCAAGCCACCAGCTCTGCGGTCGAAGGTGGACTACCTCCCCGAGAAGGCCACCCCACATGCCAACGCGTGCGTCGGAGGCCTCGCGGGTCATTTTTCTTTCGTGTTTTTCGTGTGATTCGTGGTTCAATTTCCGCGAAATGGTTCAGTATCTCGATTTGCTTCGTCACGTGCTGGAACACGGCCGGTTCAAGACCGACCGTACCGGCACGGGCACTTATTCGGTTTTCGGGGCGCAGACGCGCTACCCGTTGGCGAACTCGTTCCCGTTGCTCACGACGAAGAAGCTGCATGTGAAATCCATCATCCACGAGTTGCTGTGGTTTCTGTCGGGCGATACCAACGTGAAGTCGCTCAACGAGCGCGGCGTGACGATTTGGGACGAGTGGGCGGACGAGGACGGCGACTTGGGCCGCATCTACGGCGCGCAGTGGACCGACTGGCGCACGCCGGACGGTCGCTCCATCAACCAGATTGACCAGGTCATCGCCGAGATTCAGAAGAACCCGGACAGCCGCCGCCTGGTCGTCTCGGCCTGGAATCCCGGCGAGCTTGACCAGATGGCGCTGCCGCCGTGCCACACGCTGTTCCAGTTCTATGTCAGCGAAGGGGAATTGAGCTGCCAGCTTTACCAGCGCAGTGCGGACATTTTCCTGGGCGTGCCCTTCAACATTGCCAGCTACGCGTTACTGACCCTGATGGTGGCGCAAGTCTGCGGCCTGAAACCCGGCGACTTCGTCCACACGTTTGGCGACCTGCACCTCTACAGTAATCACGTGGAGCAGGCAAAACTCCAGCTTTCCCGCACGCCGGGCGCATTGCCTGCCATGAAACTGAACACGGCCATCCGAAACATCCACGATTTCAAGTTCGAGAATTTTGAGTTGATCGGTTATGCGCCGCAGGCTGCGATCAAGGCGGCAGTGGCAGTGTGATTCATGCCAGCCAACCTGAAACTCCAAGCCATCGCCGCCATGTCGCTCAACCGCGTGATCGGTGCGAGCGGCCGGATTCCGTGGCATCTGCCCGAGGACTTCAAGTGGTTCAAACGAACCACGACGGGCCATGTGCTCGTCATGGGACGCAAGACCTTCGAGTCCATCGGCAAGCCGTTGCCGAATCGCGAAACCATCGTCGTGAGCCGCGGCGGGTTCGCCCATCCCGGCGTGCGTGTGGTCGACGACTTGAGTCAGATCGCGGCGCTGGCGGGCGATCGTGAGGTTTTCATTTGCGGCGGCGCGCAAATCTACCAGCAGGCATTGCCGTTTTGTTCGGACCTTTTCCTCACGCTGGTCAAGCGACAGGTCGAAGGGGACGCGTTCTTCCCGCCGTTTGAGGATCGGTTTGAACTTATCGGCACGCTGCAAGACGGCGCGGAGTTTTCGATCCTGCACTATTGCAGTCGGGAAACCGCTCCGTTCCCCGCTTCGCTCCCGGCAGCGAAGCGACCGGCATGAAACGCCGGCTTCCCAACCTCGCCACTCTCGGCACGGAGGTTTCACTCACGGAGGCCGTCGCGCTGGTTGAGGTCCTCTTCGAGCCGCTCGGGGGCGTGGTGTATTGCACCAAGGACCTGGCCGGGCGTTACGTGTCCGTGAACTCGGCATTTGCCGCTCGCGCGGGTCGGGAGTCCAAGAGCCAGGTGCTCGGCAAGACCGCCATGGATCTGTTCCCGGCCTACTTGGCCCGCGAATATGAAGCGCAAGATCGTCGGATCATCAAAACTGCCGAACCGCTGTTGGATCGCTTGGAGTGCATTCGGAACGCGGACGGGAGCATCGGCTGGTACGTCACCAACAAACGCCTGCTGCGCGATTCCGCTGGTCGAATGATCGGCATCCTCTCGGTGTCGCAAGACCTGGAGGAGCCCGCGGAGAGTTCGCTGAAACTCTCGCGCCTAGCGAAAGTGGCGGAGCACATCCGCACGCATCTGGACGAACCACTGCGGGTGGATACTTTGGCCAAGCTGACCGGGCTTTCGGTGACGCAGTTCGAGCGGCGCATGCGAAAGGTGTTTCGGCTCTCGCCGAAGCAGTTCGTCATCAAATGCCGGATGGACGAGGCCACGCGGTTGTTGACGGAAACGAGCCAAGCGCTCGGCGACATTGCGTTCGCCTGCGGCTTCACGGACCAAAGCGCGTTCACTCGGCAGTTCAAGTCCGCGATGGGCGCAACGCCAGGCGAGTTCCGCCGGGCATCGGAAAGGCGCGACTCTCCGTAAAGCATCCCTGGGAGTGCTCCTTGCCGCGAGGGGGCATCCTGCTCGGGCCTGGCGCGCGGCTGTCCCAACCGCAGCAATGTCCGAAGGTTCACAGGCGTAGAAAACTCCCGACCTCGGTCGGTCATGCCTGTCCTGCTGCGCGCCGAGACGGTCGCGCGGCCCGGCGGCACAGGCCAGAGGCATCCGTTTGCGGGGACGGAAAAGCAAGCCGGCCTGGTGGCGTCGAAACCAACCAAGCCGGCCGCAACACCCAACCCACACTTACCGGTTCAAACCCTGTTCGGGGACGCAGCTTACTGGAGCCGGTAGAACTTCGCGGTCCCGCCGACCGTGTCGGTGGCGATCTTCCGATCACCCTGCGTCGTGACGGTCAAGCCGGCGTCCGACCACGGCCCGCCGAGGCTTGCGCTGCTGTAGAGGTTGCCGCCGCCGGTCGCCGGCCACGCGATCTGCACCTGGTTGCCGGCCAGCTTCTGCACCGTGAGCGTCACCGCCGGGACTACCGTTGAGGGCACGACTTCTGCCCAGCTCCCGCCGATGCGGACTTCGTCGTAGTTCATGGTGAAGTCCGTGTTCAGCGAGACGGAATTGAACGTGAAGAGATTCGCCGAAGCCGTGCCGACGGCGGTCGCGGGCGGAGTCGGACCCGCGGGTGGATTGGCGTAAAGCGTCACGGTGACCAACTCGCCGGCGATGCTCGGGAAGTCGAGCCGATAGACGAGCAGGGCCGTGTTCGTGCTCGGCGCGATGCTATTGGCGAATCCAGTGTGCCCCATCGCCGGACCGGTGAAGCCCCACTTGCCATTGTTCGGCGTTGTGGTGTCGAGGCCCATGAACAAGCCGCCGAGTTGCACGCCGGCGATTTGCGGCGTCTCTGGAAACGCGCCCTGGGTCAGGAAGCTCACCCAGACGGTGCCGCCGCCGACGCCGCCGTAGTCTCCAGAGGACAACGCCAACGAGCGCGTCGCGTTGCCGGATCCTCCCAAGGCGGCGCTGACGATTGCCGCGGAATTGCCCGCCCTAACCAGGCTCGGATACGTCAGGCCGGGCGCGGCCACGCTGCCACCGCCGGTCCAGATGTTGACATCGAAACCGTTGCCGCCCCCGCTGCCGGGTAACACATCTGTGCCGGCGGTGTAGTCGAACGAATCGCGGGCGGAGGCTTGTGAGGCGAGCGTGAGCGCTGCAGTGTTCACGGTCGCGTTCGAGAGCACCGCCAAATTGGCCACCCCGGCGGCCAGCGTTTGCACGTTCAGCGTCTGCACGTTGGCATCCCCCGCGCCGAGGGTGAAGGTGACGAGCGACGCGTTGGTGGTGCTGAGTTGGAACGCGGTGGGATTGTCGTTCGTGAGTGTTAGGATCACCGGACGTGGCGCGCGGGCGGGCACGGAAACGGTCAGGGGCACGGTTTGGCCCATCGGCGCGAAGCGGGCCGGCACGCTCAACGTGGGCGTGGGCGGGATCAGCGGGGCGGGCGTGCCGGTGAACTGCATTACGTTGGTCCAGGCTGTGCCGATGCGGACCTCGTCGAAGTACAGCGCACCCGCCGTCCCCAAGCGAATCCGGTCGAACGTGAAGCTGTTCACGGAAGCGGACGCGGTCGCGGAGAACGGCTCGGTCGCGTTCAACGGCGGGTTGGCGTAGAAGCTGACCAACGCCGCGCCGCCGTTGGTGGCGGGGAAGTCAATGCGATACACGAGGAAGTCGGTCTGGGCGCCGGGCATCACGCTGCCGGCCGCGTTCATCTGGACAGTACCACCTTGTAGGAAGCCCCAAGTGTCATTTGCCGACAAGGAGATCACCGTGCCCATGAATAGACTCTCGGAGGTCCCGTTAAATAGCGAGAGCCCGCCCCAATCAAGGACGCCCGACGGCGCTTGCACGAGGAAACCGACATAGACCGACCCACCGCCTACACCGCCGTATGCGCCAGGCAGTGGTCGGAACGCCTCGTTCCCGTTTCCACTCACGCCCGCCGAGCTGCCGGTCACCACCAGCGCGGGATCCGTGCCGTAGGTCAGGCCCGGGGAGACAGGATCCGACGAGGACGGCTGCGACCAAGCGGCGCCAAAACCAGTGCCACCATTCGCCTGGTCCAGGAAGACCTGCGTGGCAGGATCGTAATCGAACGGTTCTTGAGCGGCGATCGGCGTGCCGATGGAGACCGACGCATCGAGGAAGGACGCGTTCGCCACGACGGAGAGTGTGCCGATACCGTTGGCCAGGACTTGGACGTTGAAGGTCTGAAGATTCGTCGCGCCGATGCCGTAGGTCAAGGTGAGCGTGCTGGCGCCGCCGGGCAGGCTGATCAAGGTCGGATGGTTGTTCGTGAGCAACAGGGTCGCGACTTTCTCGGCATTCGCGATGGCCGGGATGATCGCTTGGATTTGAACTGATTGGCCCGCCGGCACGAACCGCAGAGGCGAGGTCAACAGCGGCGCGACCGCCGGCACGGTGTGGCCAAGTTGCACGAGAAAAACACGGTCGCCGACGTTCGTGGTCACGGTATTGCCCGGAACGTGAGCGGATTGCCCGGTGTAAGCCTCGCCGCCGGCGAGCACCTCGCTGTTGATCCCCAGCCACTCGAAGTAATTGCCGCCGCCCGCGACACTGGCCGTGAGGTCAATGCCGTACTTCGTGGCGGGCGAGAGCGCGACCGGCGTGGCCAGCGTGAAATGCAGCCACATGTCATCCCCCAGTCCGCCGCCGCCAGTCCACTGGACGCCGGCATTTTCAGTGCCGGTGGCCGAGTAGGTTTCGGAACTGAGGACGAAACCGGCCTGGCCGTTCTTCGAGGGGTCGGTGACGCGGATCGTGTATTGCGCGCCGTTGGCGAGATTGAACCACGTGCCGTTGCCGGGAGCGGTGTTGGTGTAGCCACAGTGACGAATCCAGATGTCCGAAATCAAGAAGCTGCCGCTGCCAGCCGGTGTGGTGAAGTTCTGGCCCTGCGTGGGACGGTCGTAGGCCACGTAGGTCTGCCCATCCCCGCCGCCGCCGACGTTGAGCGTGTCGTTGTCCGCGCCGGTGAAGTTGTACACGTCGAACGTCCCCGGCGTGGGCGTTTCCGTGGTGAGGACCAGCGAGGCGGCGGAGGCGGACAGGGCCGCTCCTGTCAGCAGTCCGGTGACGGCCAGCAGCCAGCGAGAGTCGCGAAGACAGGGCAGGATAGTGCTTCTCATAATTTCAAATCAGAAAGGTCGGCTTTGGGTAGGGGGATTCGGTACGAACGAAGCCGGGCCGGCCAGCAGCCAACCCGGCGAAATGTTGTTCCATTGGACGCAGATCACGCTCGCAGTTGCCGCCGCCGAATCAGCAGTGCGGCCAAGCCCAATCCGCCCAACGCGAGGGTGGAGGGCTCAGGAACCACCGATAGGTTCGCAACGAAGG
Organism: uncultured Verrucomicrobiota bacterium; assembly: GCA_964634255.1. GTDB lineage: Bacteria > Verrucomicrobiota > Verrucomicrobiia > Limisphaerales > MWDV01 > MWDV01. The sequence goes on from CAZWJC010000065.1 coordinate 6,974, forward strand.
CGTAGTCGCCTTCCAGTGGGGTGACGCTCGCGGAGATGGTGCCAGCCGCATCGCCGGTGTAGGCCTGTCCTCCGGCGTAACCGTCGGCTTTTGTGCAGTTCAATTCAAACCAGCCGCCATTCGCGGCCAGCTCGAAGTAGTAGGTCGTGTTCGCGGCGAGCGTGGCGAGGCTTTCGCCCGACAGGTCGAAGGTGAGAAATGTTCCCGTCCCGATCGTGCCATTGGCGGAAAAGCCACTTCCGGCGGCCACGGTCGCCAGGTCCGTGTCAAACAGGACGCTCTTGGTCGTTCCGGACATTGTTCCGAATTGGAACTCCCAAGTACTGCCGTCGGCCACGTTGGCCCAGGTTCCATTGTCCAGCCAGTAACCGGTGTTCCAGAGCGCATGCTGAACGGTAATCGAACTGAGGGTGTAACCCAGCGCCGTGTTACCGGTGGTAAACGTCATGCCCTTGCCAGGACGATCGTTGGCAACATAGGTGGATCCGTCGTTGCCCCAGCAGTTGACGTCCGTGGCGGCGCCACCAATGGTGTTGGCATGGTCCGTTGCGCCGGGCAGGTAGAATTGGTCGGCAGCGTCGGTGATCGGGGCCGTGAGGCTGCTGCTGACTGTGACTGCGGCCTGGGAGGTCACCCCGGCCAGGGCCAGAGCGGCAACCGGTATCGCGAGCAACGTTCGCAGGGAGGTTTTTGGATTCATCATACTGACTTGGGTGTTCGGTTTAGAACTTGCGGCTAGGGTTTGGGTTGCGCGTCAACACGTCGGAGCGGGTGCATAGGACCAATCCCGCCGGTTTCAACCGACGGAAACAGCCCACCGGGCACGACTCAGCCGCGCGGCGCTTCATGTCTTCAACAGGCACTGCGACATATCGCGCCCGGATTCCGCCAACTTTCTTCCCGCGACAGCAGGCGAGCCTTCAAGAGCCGGTCTGAAAAGCCGAATGGCACACGGCAACAATTGTGCGGAGTACCCCCATCACCGGGCGCAACACCTTCAGAAGGACGACAGACGTGGTTTTTCCAGTGTGCCTCGAATGCTCACGCCGCTGCGCCGGAGGACGGGCACACTCCATGGGACGGAGTTTCCCGACGGGCGCTAAAGCCGGGGAGATGGCTCACCGATTTCGGGCTGGGTTGCCTCGCGCAGAAGCAGATGGGCTATCACCCAGTCATGCCAGAAACCTGAGTCATCGGCACCCAAGTCCGGAATCTTCTCCAGCCCGCTGGGTAGTCTGGGTTCAACCAGTTCCCGCCCCTGAGCCAGCTCGGAGCGCGCGGCCTCGGCCTGCCCGGTTTGGCGGAAAGCCATCGCCTGAATCAGATGGCTCATCGCAACACACGTCGGCCTGGCATCGGAGTATCTCAAGCAGGTCCGTCCCCAGGCAACCGCGTTGGTGAAATCTCCCCGCCGATACTCGAACAAGGACAGCGCCAACGCCTGCCAGGCGAGCATGTAGTTGGCTTTGCCGGAAGTCGAAGCGCCTCCGGCGATGGATTGCGCCACCACCCTGGCCAGCGGTTCGAGCGATTTGATGGTGGCCGGATCCAGGGGAAGAATCACGCTGACTTTGATGACGTGCTCCGCGGCCACCGGATTTGTGGTGCTGGCGAACCGGGCTGTTGCCTCCTGGATGAGCCTGGCGTAATTCGTCAGGTCTCCAGCGGCCACGAGTGTCGGTCCCGTGCGAAGCAAATCGCGCGTTGCCTCATCCGTCAGGTCGGCCTTGTCCACCTGGTTGGCGAGCAGCAACTTCAGATATTTGTCGGACGCCTGTTTCCATCGGCCTTGCGTGGCATTCCAATCGCCCAGCCCGCGGAACACCCCTGCCGCCTCCAGGGAAGGCTCGGTGACCGGAATCTGAATTCGATCAACCAACTGATCCGCGTCCTCCGGTTTGCCGCGGCTCAACAAGATCGCCGCTTGGGCGATCCTCGCGCGGGCCTCAGCTTCGCGGCGCAGTCGGGCCTCACTCTGCCGTGCCGCTTCGGCGTCCTCGCGCAACCGGGCTTGCTCGCGCCGCGCCTCCCGTTCCCGGACGTAGAGCCAACTGGATGCGGCCAGGCCCGCGATCAGCGCCAAGCTGACCGCGCCGATGCCCGCAAAGGTCGCCTGGTTTCGACGCACCAACTTCTGGAAGCGATAGAACCGGCTCGGCGGCCGGGCGACGACGGCTTCGTTGGCCAGGTAGCGTTCGACGTCCGCTGCCAGGCCGTTCGCGGTTTGGTACCGGCGGCTGCGGTTCTTCTCCAGCGCCTTCATCACAATCCAATCCAGATCGCCGGTGAGGAGCGATTTGAGCCGGCGCGGCTCGACGTGCCGGTGCAGTGCGGTCTGGGTCAACTCGTCCGCGCGCATTCCGTCCAGTTTCGTGGAGGGCCGGTGCGGCTCGCGCTCGCGCAACGTGCGGCGCATTTCGTCGAGGCCAGACTGCATCAGTTCCTTCTGATCGAACGGCGTCTTGCCGGTCAGCAGTTCGTAGAGCAACACGCCCAGGCTGTATATGTCGCTCCGCGTGTCCACGTCCAGCCCGCTCATCTCCGCCTGCTCCGGGCTCATGTAGGCGGGCGTGCCGACGAACTGCTCGTAAGCTGTGAACAGCGTCTTGTCCGTCAGCCGCTGGCCGGTCGTGGCCTTGGCGATGCCAAAATCAATCACCTTCGGCACCGGCACGCCGTCGTGCAGCGTGATGAGGATGTTCGAGGGCTTGATGTCGCGGTGGATGATGCCCTTCTGGTGCGCGTGTTGGATCGCGTGGCAAACCTGGACGAACAAGTCCAGCCGCTGGCGGGCGTCCAAGCAGTGTTCGTCGCAGTAGGCGGTGATCTTGACGCCCCGCACCAGTTCCATGACGAAGTAGGGGCGGCCCGTCTCCGTCGCGCCGGCGTCCAGCACGCGGGCGATGTTCGGATGATCCATGAGCGCCAGCGCCTGTCGCTCGGCCTCGAACCGGGCGATGACGCTCTTGGTGTCCATGCCCAGCTTGATGATCTTCAGCGCGACCCGGCGGCGCACCGGGCTCTCCTGCTCGGCCATATACACGCTGCCGCAACCGCCTTCGCCGATCTGTTGCAGCAGCTTGTAGGGGCCGATCCGTGTGCCGGTCTTCTCCTCGGTGTAGAGGATCGCGTCTGCGCCTTTGTGCGAACCACTCCCGCACGTGGCGGCTTGGACAAACCGCGTTGCCGGGCTGCCTTCGCTGAAGAACCGCTCCGCGTCCGTATGCGCCGCCAGCATCCGCTCAACGGCGGCCCGGAGTTGGGCATCCCCGGCGCAAGCTTGGTCCAGGTACGTCCGTCGTGCTGCCGGCTCTTTCAATTCAAGCGCGGCGCAGAAAATCTCTTCGGCTCGTTCGTTGGCGGCGTCCATGGTTGAGGCACTCAATTACTCATGCGCCGCCCGGGCCGGACACTCCGCCAGGAAACGTGTGGCAGACGGGCGGTTGTCCCAGCCGCAGCAACGTCCAACTTGGCGCAGGCAAGGGAACTTTGCTGAACCGACTCCCGCGCTGCAAAACTCTGTTGCCTCTGTAACAGAGTGTCGCACGGGCTGCTGCGGCTGGTGCCGCCGCCCGCCGGGATTTGAGCTGCCTTCACAACTGCGCCTTGATCTTTTGGTAGAGCCAGGTCTTCGCGCACACCCAATGGCGATCCACCGAGCGCTCACCAATGCCGAGCGTTTCCGCCACCTCCTTATTCGTCAGGCCGCCGAAGTATTTCAGCACCACGATCCGCGCCCGCTCCGGGTGCTGGGTTTCCAGTTGTTCCAGCGCCTCGTTGACCAGCAGGAGCTTCTCATCCGGCGAGACCTCGGCCAGCTCCAAGTCTCCGATGTCCAGCCGCTCCTGCCCGCCGCCGTATTTCAAGCGCGATTTCCGCCGTGCGTGTTCGATCAAGATGCGACGCATCGCCTCTGCTGCCGCGGCGAAGAAATAGGCCCGGTTCTTCCACGACCGGTCGCCTTCACCGACGAGCCGCAACCAAGCTTCATGCACCAACGCCGTGGGCTGGAGCGTGTGCCCGGCGGATTCGCGAGCCATTCGGGCCGTGGCGAGGTGGCGCAACTCCTCATAGACGAGCGGGAGCAACTCCGCCGGCGCCGCCGGCTCGCCCCGCGCCGCCGCCTGCAAGATGACGGTGAGATCACTCATCGATGGGAGCGTACCAAACTGCCGCGTCGGTTGCTACGGTCGAATCGGTGCGTAGCAACGCCCGGCACCCGCTCCCACACTGGAAGCGGGTCAAACGCCGCGGCTGCGACAACCGCGTGCCGGGGCGTGCTTTACCTTGCGGGTTCTGCGCGCAGCACCCCGTGACGATGGCGCGTCTCCGAGATGGCTTGCTCGCGGAGATAGTGCAGCAACTCCAGTCGGCCATTGGCGAGCACCGGCTCGTCATGTACCGGGAGATTTGCCTCGTTGGCGGCGCGGAGCAGCGGTTCGGAGGCCTTCCCTATCAAACGCAGGCCGCCGTGTTGTTGCGCGCTGAGTCGTTTCGCCAAACCGGCTTCGTCCTCGATGATCCAACTCAAGCCTGGAATGCTCCACGCCACCGGCTTGGGTGAACTGAGTTCGAGCGCGACGCCACAGGTCGCTGCGGCTAACGCCTCTTGCGCCACCGCTAATGGCAAAGGAGCGGACTCGCCGGCACGCAGGACGAAGGGTTTCCGTGGACGGTAGCGGAAGTGGTTCGCCTCGCCGCGAACCTGCGACGGATCGTGCTCGACGGAGAACTCGCGTTGCCACCAGTAAGCGTAACTCTCGGCGCTCGCGCGTAGCTCTTCGCGGCTGGCGTCGTCTGGCAACACCGCCAGACAACGAGCGAGCAGCGGGGCAACGGAGTCGGCGGGCTTGCTGCGGAGCTTTGGCAGCGCGGTCTGTTGCCATCGGGCAAAACCCGAAACGTAATTTGGCCCGCCGGCCTTCGCGCCCGGACCGACGGCGGAATTCTTCCAGCCGCCGAACGGTTGCCGGCGGACCATGGCTCCAGTGGTGGCGCGATTGATGTAGGCATTGCCGACTTCCACCGCCGCGCGCCACTTGGCGATCTCCGCTTCGTCCAGGCTGTGCAAGCCGCCCGTGAGCCCAAAGGCGTTGCTGTTCTGGAGGGCGATGGCTTCGTCCAGATCGGCCACGCGCATCAGGCCGAGCACCGGGCCGAAGCACTCTGTGCGGTGATACCAACTACCGGGCTTCACGCCGAGCTTCACGCCCGGCGACCACAGACACGGGTTGCCGCCGATCATGCGCGGCTCGACCAGCCACTCCTCGCCCGGATCAAGTGTGGTGAGGGCCCGCTTCAAGTTTTCGTCCGGCTCGTAGATCAACGGCGTGATCCAGCTCGACGGCTCGGTGGACGGGCCGCAACGCAGGCTTTCGACCGCGTCCTTGAGTTGGCGGCGGAACGTTTCGCTGTCATAGACCGAAGCCTCGACGAGCGCGAGGCTGGCCGCGGAACACTTCTGTCCGTTGTGGCTGAACGCGCTGTGGACGAGGTCTTTGATCGCCAGGTCCACATCAGCCGCGGCGGTGATGATCAAGGCGTTCTTGCCGCTCGTCTCCGCGTAAAGGCGCATCGCGGGTTTCCAATTGCGGAACATCTGCGCCGTCTCATACGCGCCGGTTAGGATGACGGCGGGGACGCGTTCATCAATCACGAGCTTGCGCCCGGCTTCACGATCCCCTGCCGGCAGGAATTGGAGCACCTCCTTTGGCACGCCGGCTTTCCAGAACTGCTGCACGAGTTCCCAGCCCACGAGGACGGTCTCGCGCGCGGGTTTCAGGATCACGCTGTTGCCGGCCATGAGCGCGGCCAGAACGCCGCCCGCTGGAATGGCGTAAGGGAAATTCCATGGTGGCGTGACCACGACGACGCCCAACGCTTGCGGAGTCGTGCCGTCGTGCCAACCGGCGTCATCAAGTGAGCGCGCGTAGTAGTTTGCGAAGTCCACCGCTTCGGAAATCTCCGGGTCGGCCTCCTTCACCGCCTTGCCGGCGTCCACCATCATCGCACCGATGGCGTCGGCCCGGTGCTTCGCCAAAGCCGCCGCGACCTGGCGCAAGATCGCAGCGCGTTCGGCAATGCCACGCTTTTCCCACGCGGGCTGGGCTTTCACGGCGCAGGCGAGTGCTTCCTCCACGTCGGCGACGTTTGCCCCAGAACACGCGTAGGCCACCACGCCAGGCTTCGAGGGATTCCGTCCTTGCATCGCGACGCGACCGGGCCGCTCGACGCCGCCGATCTGCACGGGCACGGCCGAGACGCTCACGTTCGCCCACCGCTTGAAAATGCCGTCCAGCCAGATTCGATTCTGCGGCAGCGTGAAGTCCGTGTCCGGCGTGTTGTGGAACGAAGCGTCGGCTGCGTCTGGCGTCGGCTTCTCCGTGAGCCGATTCTGGGTTCGTTGGGGTCCGGCGTGAAGTTTGGGGGATTGGGCATCAGCGCAGGCTTTGAGGAAGCGCGTCTTTTGCCGCTCCCAAGCCTCGTTGCCTTCCTCCAAGCCGAACAGGTCGCACAGGAAGTTCTCCGGCGCCGTGTTCTCTTCCAACCGGCGGATGAGGTAGGCGATGGCACTTTCGAAATCTCTCTTCAGCACGATGGGCGCATACACCAGCAGATTGCCGGCGGCATGTTGCACTGCGCCGGCCTGGGCGTTCGCCATACCTTCGAGCATCTCGAACTCGACGCGGTCCGAGACGCCGCGCTCCTGACTCATCAGGATTGCGTAGGCCATGTCGAACAGGTTGTGGCTCGCCACGCCGAGCCGCACCACGCGGATGTTCTCCGGCCGGGTGGCAAACTCGAGCATCCGCTTGTAGTTCGCGTCCACCTCGGCCTTGGACTTGTAGGGCGCTTGTTCCCAGCCTTGCCGCGCGGCCTCGACCTGCTCCATCGCCAGGTTCGCGCCTTTGACGAGGCGCAGCCGAATGCCCGCACCGGTCCGGGCCTGTCGGGCGCGCGCCCAACTCGTCAGTTCCTGCAATGCCGGCCACGAGTCGGGCAGGTACGCTTGGAGCACGATGCCGCCTTCCAGCTTCTCGTAAACCTTCTCCTCGAGGACCTGCTTGAAAGCGTCGAGCGTCAGGTGCAGGTCGCGATACTCCTCCATGTCGAGTGTGATGGACTTGGGTTTCGCGCCGCCGTGCTTGATCGCTGCATCGTACAAACGACGCAGTCGCTCCTTGAACAACGCCAGCGTGGCCTCGTAAGCGACCACGTACACCTGGCTGACGACCGCAGAAATCTTGACTGAGATGCGACCAATACGCGGATCGGCGAGCCGGGTCAGGATGGCTTCGAGCCGATTGCCCGCCTCACGTTCGCCGAGCACCGCCTCGCCGAGTTGGTTCACGATGACGTTTGAGCCCATCGCCCGGCGACCCTGCAAATACGCGTCCAGCGGCCCTTCCTCGGCCGAGAGAATCACGTGGCGGCATTCGCGGCGCACGTATTCCGTCACCTGCGGCATGACGACGCCGGGCAGCCAACGCGCCCCCAATGCGCCCGCCCACAACAGCGCCTGCTCGGACAAGCTAAGATAGGAAGGCATGCCCAGTCGCTCGACAAGGTCGCGCAGCCGTTGCGCGGCGCGGACGGGATTCTCGATGCGCAGAATCTGATCGGACAGCGCGATCGTGAACGCTTTGCCGGCGGCGTCAGCCATCATGCCGGCCATCTTGGCGCGGCGTTTCTGTTCGGCAGCAGTCTCGCGACGATCGGCGTCGCGGAGGATTTGCGCAGTCAGGGCGATGGCGCGGTTGGGCAAATCGGTTTGGGCCGCCGGCTTCGTCGAAGCCGGCGCGGCATTGGCAGCTGTGGTCGTCATAGAATCAACCTCCATGGTAACCAGCCCGTCTTGCACAAATCCGGCACGAGGGGCGTCGCTTTTCGACAGGCGCAGCCCGGCGCGGTTTCGTCTTGGTCTTCCAGTTTGGGCGTCTAAACTCCGCGCGCGATGTCTCAGATGCTCAGATCGTCCGCCGCGATGGCCAGCGCCACCATGACCAGCCGCCTGCTCGGCATGGTGCGCGAGATGGTCTATGCCCGGTTCATGGGCGACGGCTGGGTGGCGGGCGCGTTTCAGGTGGCGTTCACGATGCCGAACCTGTTCCGACGTCTGCTGGGCGAAGGCGCGCTGACGGCGGCATTCATTCCCATCTTCAAGGAAAAGGAAAGGACCGGTCCGCCTGCGGAAATGTGGCGCGCGGCCAACGCCGTGATCTCCGGGATGATCGTCGCCTGTGCGGTGATCATCGGTTTGGTGCTGCTCGGGGTGTCGGTAGCTCTGGCCGTCCACACGTTTGAAGCGAAGACCGATCTGATGCTGCGCCTGCTGCGGTGGATGTTCCCCTACATGCTGTTGGTCTGCCTCACGGCGGTCTTCATGGGCATGCTCAACGCCCGCGGGCATTTCTTCATCCCGGCGATGGGCGCCACCATGCTCAACGTGGTGATGATTGCCTCGGTGATTTTCCTCGCGCCGCGGATGGGCGTGGAGCTGCACGAACAAATCTTCGCACTCGCGGTGGGTGTGCTCGTGGCCGGGGTTGCCCAAGCGGTCTTCCAACTGCCATCCCTGCGCCGCGAAGGCTTCCGTTATGCGTGGGTTTCGCCGTGGCGGGACGAAACCGTTCAACGCACGGTCAAGCAGATGATCCCCGGCACGATCGGCGTCGCGGCGTTTCACATCAACGTGGTCATCATCCAGAACCTCGGCCTGTGGCTGGACACACCGCAATCGCCAGTCATCGCCCCATTCAACTACGCCGTGCGTTTGATGGAACTACCGCAGGGCGTCTTTGGCATTTCGGTGGCCACATATCTCCTGCCCACGCTCTCCGGAATGGCGGCGGACAAGAACTACGCCGATTTTCGCGCGACCCTGCGGCAAGGGATGAGCCATCTGTTGCTCGTTAATTTGCTTGCCGCCGTTTTGCTGGTCCTGCTCGCCGAGCCGATCATCCGCCTGCTCTTTGAAGGACGACGCTTCGGACCGGATGCCACACTCCGCGCCGCGTGGGCGCTGCAGTGCCTCGCCCCGAGCCTGATCGCCTATTCGCTCGTGAACGTGCTGGCCCGCGCCTTCTTCGCTCTCGGCGACACCAAGACGCCGATGAAGATCAGCATCGTCTGCCTGGCGGTGAATCTGGTTCTTTCTGTCGCGCTCGTGCAATGGTTCCGCCAAGGTGGCTTGGGCCTGGCAAACACGCTGAGTTCGGCGCTGAACTGCGGGTTGTTGCTCTATGCCTTGCGGCGCAAACTCAAGACGCTCGACCTGGCACAACTCCGCGCCAGCTTCGGCGCGCTCCTGCTTGCCGGTGCGGTGGCCGTGGGAGTCACGTGGGTAATGCTCCGCGGCTGGAACAACTGGCTGGGGCATGACGCGCTACCGCAAAGGCTCGGGGCAGTGTTCGTGCCAGCCACGGTGGCGGCGGTCGCCTATTGGCTCATCACGCTGGCGTTCAAAGTCCCCGCCGTCGAGGAAATGACGGGGATGGTGCTTGCGCGGTTGCGGCGCAAGTAACGCGGTGAACCGGCAATTCCAAAAACGGGATTGCCTGCCGCGAGCCAACCGTCCACCCTCCATTCCGAAATAAATGCTTCGAGGCGGAGAGGGAAATTCCATGACCCCACTAAAAACTGAATCGCGGCTGAAGGCTGGTCTCCTGCTGGGATTCTTGTTCGCGCTGGCGCAGCCTGTGCCGGCGGCGCAAACGGAAGTGCTCATCAAATGGCGCAACGCGCCGGCAGTGCAGGCTCAACGGCTGGCACTCCCCAGTTCCCGGGCGGCGTTGCAGCGCTTGGGCGCGGAGTTCTGTCGCCCGGTTGGTGACTCCGGCTGGGACGTGGCGGCACTGCCCGAAGGCGCGGATGTGCGTGCATGGTTAAACCTCGCCCGACTCGACCCGGCGGTGGCCCACGCCGAGTTGAACTGGCGCTATCATACGTTGGCAACGGTCAATGACCGGCTCTTCCCAAAGCTCCACGGCTTGACGCAAATCGGCGCGCCCACCGCTTGGGACACGACCACCGGAAGTTCCAACGTCGTCGTAGCGGTCTTCGACACGGGCATCAACCTCACCCACCCCGACCTCGCCCCGGTATTGTGGATCAACACCGCCGAAGTGGCCGGCAACGGTGTGGACGACGACGCGAACGGAGTCGTGGACGACGTGCATGGAGCGGACTTCGTGGAAAATGACGGCGACCCCAGCGATGACTCAGGCCACGGCAGTCACGTGGCCGGCACGATTGCGGGATCGGGCAATAACCAGATCGGCGTGGCTGGCGTGGCGTACGGCTGCCGTATCTTGCCGATCCGGATTCTCTCAGCCGACGGTGGCGGGCTGACTTCCGATATCGTGCGCGCCTTCGACTATGTGCGGACGCTCAAGGCTCGGGGCGTGAACGTGCGCGTCCTGAACCACAGTTGGGGAGGCGACTATCCGAGCCTCGCCATGTTCGAGGCCATTTCCCAGTGCGCGGACGCGGGCATGCTCAGCGTTTGCGCCGCAGGCAATGACTATCGCGACACGGACTACCTTCCTTCCTATCCCGCTGCCTACGATTCGCCGGGCGTCTTGTCGATCGCGGCTTCGGACGCCTGCGATCTCGCAGCTTCGTTCAGCAACTTCGGCCGGCGCACCGTTCATCTGGCAGCGCCGGGCACGAGCATCTTCAGTTGCTGGGGACGTGGCCATGATTACTCCCTGGCGTCTGGCACATCGATGGCCACACCACATGTCAGCGGGGCCGCCGCATTGCTGCTGAGCCGCCAACCGGCGCTGACGCTGGCGCAATTGCGCGCCCTGCTCCTCCGCCAAGCCGACGCGCAACCCGTCTGGACCAACCGCACCGCCACGGGCGCCCGGCTCAGCGTGGCCAAGGCCATGGCGTACCTGAACAGCGGCCAGGCCGTGCCCACCAACGATCCACCCAACGTCGCCCTGACCAATTCCCCACGCCGCATCGTCAGCCGCACACGCACGGGCGGCCCAACGCGCGACACGAGCCGCACCGGTTATCTCGGCAGTTCCGTCAGCGAGAACGGGCGTTTCGTCGTCTTTCTCTCCTATGACACCAACCTTGTGAGCGGCGACGTTGGCGACTACCTGGACGTGTTCATTCGCGATACCGTCGTCAACACCAATGGCCGGGTCAGCCAAACCACGGCGGGACTGGGCGCGAATGCGGACTGTGACAGTCCGGTGATCAGCCGCGACGGCAACTACGTGGCGTTCGTCACTCCTGCTGGCAATCTGGTGTCAGGCGACACGGACGGCGCGCGGGACGTGTTCGTTTGGGAACGAGCCACCCGAAACCTTCGCCTCATCAGCCTCGATCCCGGCGGCCTGGCGTTTACGCTGGACGCCGATTCACCGGCCATTAGCGACGACGGCACTTCCGTGGCGTTCGCGGCCAGTTTTGCCGTGAGCGGCGGTTATGTCCGGGACATTTTTGTCTGGCGCAAGCTCGACGGCGGGGTGGAACTCATCAACTTCAAAGCGCCCGCCACCTATGCCAATGACTGGAGCGATGCTCCCTCGATCAGCGGCGACGGCCGGTACGTGGCCTATCACACCTGGGCCGACAATCTCGTCGCCGGCGACACGAACGTCGCCGCCGACATCCATGTATTCGACCGCATTAGCGGTGCGACCACCCGTGCCAGCCGCAACCAAGCCGGCGCTCAGGCCAACCACGACAGTCTGCTCCCCAACCTAAGCGGAGACGGGCGCTTCGTCGCATTCTCGTCCTACGCATCCAACCTGGGGGTGCTGCCGGCCAGTGGCGCGGCGCAAAACTACCTGCACGATCGCAACACCGGGCTGTTGCTCCAAGTCTCACTGGACAGCCGGGGCGCGCCGCTCGCAGCAACCAACTTTGTTTTCGACGTCAACCACGACGGCCGCTTTGTCGTGCTGTCCACGGCGAGCGAGCAGCTCCCACCTGCCCTGCCCTTTCGTACGGAACAACTCTATCTCTACGACCGGATGACGGGCTTTCTCAACCTGATCGGCTTAAACGATGGCGGCTACCCAGCCGACGACAACAGCTTCTATCCGTCCGTCAGCGCCACGGGTGAATGGGTGCTGTTTTCCTCGTGGGCGAACGCGATCGCCGCCCCTGACGGCAACAACCTGCTGGATGTGTTTCTCTGGCGGCGGGGCACACAACTCGCCGATCTGCGCATTCGCACGACGGGTCAGGCGTTTTGGACAGGCGCAGGCGTCGTACATCCACTCACCCCGCAGCGCGTTCCGGCCTCGACCGAAACCAACGGCATCTCACGAGCTGAAGCGCAGGTGTTCAATGCCGGATTGAGTGCCACGACCTTTCTGCTGCGGGCGACGGTTACCCCTGGCTGGCAACTCACCGTGCTGACCACGAACAATGCGGACATCACCGCCGCCATGATCGCCGGCACTCAGAGTTCAGGCTCACTGCTCCCCGGGGGGAGTTATTTCGTCCGTCTTGCCCTCAATCGCACCAACGCGTATGCGGAGGCCATTGGAGCCGTGCGCCTGACCGCGCGCGTCTCCGGCGGCACAAACGACCTGGACGCAGTGCAAGCCGTGGCCACGCGCAGCCTTTGGCCTGCGGGGCTTCGTCTTGGCAGCCGTGGGACGAACGGCGAGCCCGCGCTCCGCGGAGCCTTTGACGCGGCGCTTGACGCGACCGGGCAGCGCCTCGCATTCGCCTCCGTTTCCGGCAACCTCATTGCGACTGACGCCAATTACTCTGAAGACGTCTTTGTGCAGGACGTGGCGAGCGGTCAACTCACTCTCGCCAGCACGGCATCGGATGCTACCCCCGGCAACAATCGCAGCCAGCGCCCGTTCTGGTCGCGATCCGGATCCTTCCTGGCCTTCGAGTCCGACGCTGACAATCTCGCCTCCGGGGACGCGAACGGCGCGAGCGACGTGTTTGTCAAGAACATGGAAACAGGCCGTACGGAACTCGCCAGCGTCAGCCCCTCCGGGACCAGCCTCACCCGAGGCTCGGAAAACCCGATGCTCAGCGCGGACGGGCGTTACGTGCTCTACCAATCCCTCGCCGCAGACGCGTTCTTCGGAGACGCGAACGGCTGCATGGACGTGTTCCTTCGCGACCGGCAAACCGGTGGCGTCGAGTGCTTGAGTCTGGGTGACGCTGGCCAGTGGGGCGATGCCGACAGTAGCGCCGTCGCCATGACACCTGACGCACGATTTGTCCTTTTCCTTTCGCATGCCACGAACCTCGGCTTCACCGACACGAACCAGTTTCCCGATCTATTCCTCCGTGATCGCGTGCTCAACCGACTGGAATTGATTTCAGCCACCCACGGCGCCCGGACGGCCAATGGCCCGGCTATCACCGGCAGCCTGAGCGACGATGGTCGCTTCGTCGCGTTCCGCGTGGATGCTGACGACGTGTTGCCCGGGGCCACACAATCCACGTTTCTGCTGGACCGCGAGACCGGCGAGCGTACCTCGTTATCCGCTGGCGTGTTCGGTTTGCCGACCACTGCGAAGATCTCTTCCGCGGAGGTCAGCCCCGACGGCATGTTTCTGGCGCTCGTGGCTAGTGATGGTTGCAGCGCGAGCAACAGCGCCGCTCAAGTGTGGCTCGCGCCTCGCACAGGCGGCGCGGCCCGAGCCTTGTCTTCCACTCGATCCGGGGCGCGTGGGCTGAGGGACAGCTATGAGGTGGCGTGGTCTGGGAATGGCAGGCAACTGGTGTTCGTCAGTGCCGCCTCCAACCTCCTGAGCGAACCCTGGCCCGAAACGGAGCAGATCTTCCGTGATGATACCACGGTGTTGTTTCCGGATGCAGCGTTGGCCCGGACTGTTCAAGGTCCGTGGCGTGGCGCCGGCGAGATCGGCACCAACCAGACCACGCTTGAACAACCGCTCGCGTTCAATTCACCACGCGACTTCTACCTGCATATCAGCGACCTGTCCGGCGCCGGCGGCTCAGTAGTGGTCACCGCACCGACCGGAAACGGCACGCAATGGACCGTACGATACTACGACGAGAACAACGGCGGACAGGAAATCACGACCGCGATGTCCGCCGGATGGACGTTCAACCCCAGCCTCAGTGTGTTGGACCTGCGTGTGCGCGTGCGCGTAACACTGCTCGCGACCGGAGCACCCGCATCGTTCCCGATCACCGTCCGTTCGGCTGCATTTCCCACCCTTCAGGAATCACTTCTGGTCGCGCTCGTCCAGGATTCCGACAACGACGGGATATCCGATCCTTGGGAACGCAGCAACTTCACCAACAGCCTGGCCGCGGCCAGCACGACGACCGACTTCGACGGCGACGGCGCAAGCGACCTGCAAGAATACCAGGCGGGAACAGATCCTCGTAACCCGGCCTCGCTGCTGCGTTTGAATTGGCAGAGCCTGGACGGCAGCGGTGCTACGTTTATCCTCAGCGCCACCCACACGAACCGGTTCTACCGGCTGGAGGCAGCCCCGACGTTGGGTGATGCGTTTACCCCGCGCACTCCGAGCGAGCGGGGCACAGGCGACGCGTTGAGGCTATACGACAATTCCGCGAATCCCGGCACAAACGCCTTCTACCGCGCCGGCGCGGAGCTGCCGTAATTCAGCAGAACGGAACAGTTCACGCGAACATCACCTTCGTCGTGGTCGCAGCTTCATCCCAACCGCGCGTGGGCTCGGCAGTGACGGACGAGATGTCCTTGATCGAAATCTGCCGTCCCCGTGTCTTCGGGCTCTTGACCTCGATTTCGTTCGGGTCGCAGGTCTGCTGGCTGATCTTCTGGTGCGGGGCGGGCTTGTAGCGGATGTAGAGCACCGGCGGCGTTTCGGGCGCGAAGTAGAGGATGCGCGACTTCTCCGGGATGCAGAGATACGCCTTGTCCAGGATCGTGCCGCCGAACTTGAACCGCTTCAGGTAGCTGGCGTTGCGGTCGGTGTAGGCGCAGGTGAACACGCGCTCGCGATCCGGCAGGCCGCAGTAAAACAGCTCCGGCCCGACGAACATCTTCTCGGGCAACTCCGTCACCTTGTAAGTGCCGTCCTTGAACACGAGCAGAATCTTGTCGAACTTCGTACACTCCAGCTTGAACTCCTCGCCGTTGACCTTGTAGCCGACGTAGCCGCTCTCACGGTCATAGCTCACCTTGAAGGCCTTGAAGGCCGCGGCCTTCACATCCACCTCTTCGTGGCGGCTGCTCTTGGTCGTCAGACGCGGATACAGCGGGCCGTACTTCGCCAGCAGTTCCTCCAGGTGACCCACGACGTACTTGGTGAGGTTCTTCAGGTTCTTGCGCGTTTCAACGAGATCGGTCTTCACCTTCTCCATCTCTTCGCGGTGCTTGTTGATGTCGAAGAGGGAAATCCGGCGGATGCGCACCTGCAGCAAGCGCTCGACGTCCGCGTCCACGATGGCGCGCACCAGCTCTTTCTGGAACGGCTTGAAGCCCTCATAGACAGCCGCCATGACCGCCTCGTTCGTCTTGCACTTCTCGATCAGCTTATAGATGCGCTCCTCGATGAAGATGCGCTCCAGTGTCCGGTAGTGCAGTTCGTCCTGGAGCTTCTGTTCGCGGAGCTCAAGCTCGTGCTTGAGAATGGCAACAAGCTGGTCCGTGTTCTCCCGTAGAATCTCGCTCACGGTCAACTCGACGGGACGATTGTCCCGGATGACGACAATGCGGCTGGCGATCGTCACCTCGCAATCCGTGAAGGCGTAGAGCGCGTCCACCATCTTCTCGGCGTCCACACCGGCCGGGCACCGCACTTCGATCTCCACCTTCTCGGACGTGAAATCGCTCACCGACTTCACCTTCAGCTTGCCCTTCTTCGTCGCGTCCTCGATGGACGCCATGAGTGACTCGGTCGTGGTCGTGGGCGGGATTTCGGTAATGACCACGGTGGATTCATCGCGCGTCTTGATGCGGGCGCGGACCTTCACGCTGCCCTTGCCATCCTGATAATCGCGTGCGTCCATCAACCCGCCGGTCGCGAAGTCCGGCAGGCACTTGAAGGATTGCTTCTTGAGAATGGCGATTTGCGCCTCCAGCAACTCGGGAAAGTTGTGCGGCAGAATCCGCGCGGCCAGGCCGACGGCGATGCCTTCCGTGCCGAGCATGAGCGTGAGCGGCAATTTGCTGGGCAGCGCCACGGGCTCTTTGTTGCGTCCGTCGTAGCTCGGCACGAACTCGGTGATCTCGTCGTTGAAGACTTCCGTGCGGGCCAGTTCCGTCAGGCGACATTCGATGTAGCGGGGCGCTGCCGCGGGATCGCCGGTAAAGATATTCCCGTAATTACCTTGGCCCTCGATCAGGTAACGCTTGTTCGCCAGCACCACCAGCGCATCGCCAATGGAGGCGTCGCCGTGGGGGTGATACTGCATCGTATGACCGACCACATTGGCGACCTTGATGAAACGCCCGTCGTCCTTCTCGTGCAGCGCCCAGAGGATGCGCCGCTGAACGGGTTTCAAGCCATCGGACAGATTCGGGATCGCTCGGTCCCGGATGACGTAGCTGGCGTAGTCGAGGAAGCCGCGGTCCACGCGTGTGTGCAGCCCGGCTTCGACATTCTTGGGGTCGAAGGGCCGATGGGCGACGGCCTCGATGGCTTCAGCCACGATGTGGTCGACGCCGTTGCCCTTGGGGGGCGCGGGTGCATCGGCTTTGCTGGGCGCGACCGCGGGCGGTGGGCCGCTCGCGATGGGCAGTTCCGGTTGCTCGCTGTCAGTTTTGCGTTTCTCTGAACTCATTTCGTGGCCGCAGATTAAGCCAGAACCCAGGCGGTGGAGGCAAGACCTGCGCGAAAGCTCCCATGCCGGAGAGATGGCTTGCGGCCACTATCCTCGAACCGTAGTCTGCGGTTGCCATGAGTGTGTTGGGCTTAAGCTGGGGCAGATCGGAGGCGGTACTGCGCAAAGCGTTCGACCAAGAGTGCGAACGATGCCCGTGGCCAAGTGTCCACAGTGGTAAGCCAGAAGTCTTCTGCATTGCGATGGCTCAAGTGGTTTTTCCAAGCGGAATCATCGGCCCTGGCTATCCCTGCTATCGGATTCGTCCATTGGACAAGGATTACGGCGTGGGCGTTGCGCTGGCGGGTTGGGTGGACACTGGAGTCACTGGCGAAAGGCTTGACCCAGTTGAAGGACGCGTTTACGCGCGCGTTGCCGGCGAATCCTTCTCGGCAAAACTCGTCGGTGTGCGGGGAGGTCGTAATCTGGTTGTCTCTGTCGAAGACGGACAGAGCGTTGACTGGCGTGTGATGGAGACGAACCGCTACCTTTCTGCTCGCGTGGGCGGTGCGGAAATGGGTGGGCTAACCGTAGAAAACAATCGTGCGGTGTGGTCACCGCGCGAAACCGGAGTTGCATCGGAGTTTCGGCTGAGCCTTCATCGGACGTTTCGAGAGCATGCCATTCAATTGGCCCGACAAATCAGAGAAACCACCCCAAAGCACGACGATGTTCTATTCAATCGCGGTGTGGATTACGGGATTCCACACTGGGGACTTGCCGGTGCGCTACTTGGTATCCGGATGCTTCTTCAGCCCGAGGACTTCGACTGAGCATGAAAGGAGGATATCCTCGGCAAGCTTCAGAAAGCGCACGTGCGTGGCGGTTCGCTACTCAAGTCACCAGCGAGAAGATGTCATGTGTTCCACTCGGGCGAGTGAGGTTTGAGGTTGCCGTTTGATTCACTTTGTGGTGGATTCCGCCGCGCGATGTCGACCGCACCCAACACGCCTCCCGCGGGCAATGGAGGATCGAAGCGAACGCGCGCCATCGTCGCGCTGCTGCTTTTACTGCCGTTCCCGAGCTTGGGCACGGCGGCCTCGATGTTCTGGTGGCCGGGTACCGCTCTTGGACAAGCGCTGTTCCTGTTCAGCAAAGTCTGGGTTGTGATCCTGCCGCTGGCCTGGCTGTGGTGGGTGGAGCGCAGCAAGTTGAGTTGGTCGCCAGCCCAGCGGGGTGGCTTTGGCTTGGCAACGCTGCTCGGTTGCTTGATCGCCGCAATCATCGTCGCGGCTTACTTCGCCACGCGGAACTTGGGTTGGATTGACCCGGCACTGGTTGCGGACCGGGCGCGGCAAACCGGGCTCAGTCACGTGGGAGTGTATGTGGCGGGAGCGCTGTATTGGATCACGCTGAATTCACTCATGGAGGAATACGTCTGGCGCTGGTTTTGTTTTCGCCAGTGCGAAGTAATTTTCGGTGGTATCGGGGGCGTCCTGGTCTCGGCGATCGGCTTCACGCTGCATCACGTTATTGCGCTCGCGGGACAGTTCACCTGGCCGGTGACCGCGCTGGCTTCCCTGGGCGTGTTTGTCGGAGGCGCAACGTGGAGCTGGCTGTATTTGCGCTATCGGTCGGTCTGGCCGTGCTACGTCAGTCACGCCATTGTGGACATGCCGATCTTTGTGATCGGCTATTGGCTGATTTTTGGCGGCGGTTGATTTGGGTGCAAACGCAGGATTGCCCGACGCCCACGTTTCCGCACAATGGCGGCGGGTTATGAAATGCTTCATCTGGTCCTCGGTCCCGGCCACCGCCGCACTTGCGGCGCTGACACTCTTCGCCAATCTCACCACTGCAGAAGCCGCGCTCAAGCCGGTCGCGCTCCGGTGCGAATACCGCGTCAACCCATACGGCGTTGACGAAACCCAGCCGCGCCTCACCTGGCGGGTCGAGTCGCCCGAGCGCAGCCAGCGGCAAACGGCGTATCAGATATTGGTCGCGTCGAGCGAGAAGCTCCTCCAACGCAACACCGGCGACCTCTGGGATAGCGGCAAGTTGACCCGCGACGATACCGTGAACGTTGTCTATGCCGGTAGGCCGCTCGCTTCGCGCCAACAGTGTTTCTGGAAGGTGCGCGTCTGGGACAAGGACGGAAAGCCGACCTGGAGCGAGGCTGCTTCGTGGAGCATGGGCTTGCTCAAGTCATCGGACTGGCAGGCGGATTACATCAGCTTCCGCGACTCCACGCCGATTCACAAAGACGCCAAGTCGCTCTTCCTCCCGCCGGCGCGGCAGTACCGCAAGGAGTTCGACGCGGGGAAAAAGATCGAGCGCGCCACGGTTTATGCCACAGCACTCGGCATCTACGAGCTTTACCTGAACGGCCAGCGCGTGAGCGATGCGCTGTTCGCCCCCGGCTGGACCGATTACCACCAGCGCGCTTACTACTGGACCTACGACGTGACCCCGCTTGTGAAGAACGGGCGCAACGCCATCGGCGCGTGGCTGGCGGATGGCTGGTATTCCGGCTACATCGGGTTCGGCCTGCTTACCGGCATCGGCACGGAGAAGATCGGGCGCTACACCTACGGCAAGACACCCGCGGTTATGGCGCAACTCGAAATCGAATACAGCGATGGCTCAAAGCAAACGGTCGCCACGGACGGGTCGTGGAAGTCCAGCGGCGAAGGACCGATCCGCGAGGCGGATTTCCTCATGGGCGAGTTCTATGACGCGCGCAAGGAGCAGGCGGATTGGGCCAAGCCGGGTTTCGACGACCGCAATTGGGAGTCGGCCATCCTCGCCAGGAACGGCAGCAGCGCCCCCGCGACGTTTTACGAATTCCAAAACGCCGACAAACCCACCGGTTCAACGCCCGTCAAGGGCCGGCCCGTGGACCTTGCCTTCAAAGCCCCGCCCAAGCTGGAAGCCTTCCCGGGTGTACCCGTGCGGGCAATGGAGGAGATCAAACCCATCGCCATTACGTCGCCGACCAACGACGTTTACATCTTTGATCTCGGGCAGAACTTTGCCGGCGTGGTGCGGCTCAAGGTCAAAGGACCGGCAGGCACGATGATCCAGCTCCGGCACGGCGAGATGCTCCATCCGGACGGCACGCTCATGACCGAGAACCTGCGCAAGGCCCGCGCCATTGACCACTACGTTCTCCGTGGCGATCCGAAGGGTGAGGTTTGGTCGCCGCGCTTCACGTTCCACGGTTTCCAATATGTCGAAGTCACCGGTTATCCCGGCAAGCCGGAAAAGGATGCCATCACCGGCATCGTGTTGCACAGCGACACGCCGCTCACGAGCAACT
>CAZWJC010000066.1:0-20080 GCA_964634255.1 uncultured Verrucomicrobiota bacterium
CCAGGCCGACGACCGGCTGCACGTGCATCTCCGGCGCGGTAAAAGCCATGCGGTCGAGAATCTTCCGTTCCTCCTCGAATGAAGGATAGTCGAGCAGGACTTTGAACATGAACCGATCCACTTGTGCTTCCGGCAGCGGATAGGTGCCTTCTTGGTCAATGGGGTTCTCCGTGGCCAGGACGAGAAACGGCGATGGCAGTGACAGCGTTTCGCCCCCGAGCGTGACTTGGCGCTCCTGCATCGCTTCCAATAATGCGGATTGCACCTTGGCGGGGGCGCGGTTGATTTCGTCGGCAAGGACGAAGTTGGCGAAGACCGGTCCTTTGGTCGCGTGATACTTGCCGTCCTGCGGACTGTAGATCAGAGTGCCCACGATGTCGGCGGGCAGCAGGTCAGGCGTAAACTGAATGCGGTGAAAACTGGCCTGTATCGCCGCAGCCAGCGTCCGCACGGAAAGGGTCTTGGCCAAGCCGGGCACACCTTCGAGCAGGACGTGGCCATTGGCCAACAACCCTACCAGAAGACGATCCACCAGTTGCTCCTGTCCGACGATGATGTGGCCAATCTCGGCGCGCAATTTCGTTATCCACGCCGCGGTCGCCTGCACCTGCTCACTCAAAGCTGTGTTCATTGGCGCTGAAGCTAGCGACTCAACGCAGTGGACTCAAGCACCGGGGACTCAGGCGGGTGTGAGAGGAAGTGGCGGTCGCAAGGATTTAGCTGCGCCAGCGGTTGGGGACAAGAACCAACGCACCTTCGGATCGCGGAAGCGATGGGATCGCACCCTACGGGCCGCTCCGCCACAATTTCAGGCGCATGAATCGTTGCGTGGCGCTTGCCACCGGTGATAAGTCCAGGGCCGTCAGGCGTTCCAGTGCCCCGAGGTTTTCGGGCGGTAGCGTCGTCGTATGTCCGCTGCCGGAATACCAGTTCGCCAGATCCGGCGAAACCTCCGGCAGGCATACGACATCGCCCACACTCTTGTCGTGGTAATAGGAGATCGCCAGGTGCTCGCCACCGTTCCACGAAACGACGGCACCGCGGGGAATGCGATCCGGCGGAGCCAGCGTTTTGGCGGCCAGGCCAGCGTAATACTTCAGCAGGTTCGGTAAGCCATCTCCGACGGCGATCGCACCGTCCGCGCTGATGACCGGGTTCGTCAACTCCAGCGCGCTGAAGTTTGTGGCGCGCCAGAGGTCGAACCCCGCCAGATACGGCGCGACCTCGAATTCGTACCAGATGGATGCCGCGGCACTGGTGATGGTTATTGTCGCCTGGGTGCAGCTGCCACTCACGGGCAGAACGGATTTGCGCTGCCCACGTTCGTCCAACGCCCATGCGGAAAGACGGTTTGTACCTACTGACAGCGTGAGCGTGAAGGGCACAACCTCCATCAGGATCGGCGTGCCACCCCATTGATTGCCCAGGGAATCCTTGTCGGTGTTCTTCCAAACTTGGCCTGTATTCTCCCACCAACCGCTGGCAACCACCAGAGCGCGACAGTCGTTGGTAAAGCTGCTGCCGCGCGTGAGTGTGACGCCCAGTGTACACCAGCCAAGGGCATTGGAACCGGGCGCAAGAGTCAGTTCGCCGAGATTCCAGACCATGTTGGTGGCGTAGCCCAGCAACGCTTTGCTGCGCGGGGTGTTGACCGTGACCACGCCGCGATCCGCACTGGCTAGATTCCACCTCAGTTCGCCGGTGTCGCTGGTGAGCACGCTGGCCGAGGGAACAGCCGGAGCGTTGACTAAACCAACGGTGTTTGTGCCGACGTTCACGCTGAGGCGGTTCGTGAAAGCGAACTTTCCAGAAACCCCGAGGTGGCTGCTGGAAGACACACTCCACGCAGACGCGTTCGCGAGCAGATCAATCTCCCGGTCTGGCGTCAATGCCATCGTGATTTCGTGGTCGGCTGGACGGGCGTCGCCGCGGCGGAAGAGATTCGCGGCGAGCAGCAGGTTAGCCATCTTGCCCGAATGCTGGGCCGTGTCGAAGAAACCGCGTGCATAACCCATCGTCGCGGTGCCGTCCTGGCCTGGGCCATAGTCGAACATCCAGAGCCCGTCCCAATCCTGTAACGCTCCGTAGGCCGCGAGCAAGAGCGGCGCTTCGCTGCCAAAGTAATTCGGCTGCGGGTGGTTGTATTCCGTTACGGTGAAAGGCTTGCCCTTGATCCGCTGGCGAGCGAGGCCGGCAAGGGTGTTGTCGTCGCCGAGCGTGTTCACCATCGAGACATTGGGCACAAACCAGTTTACGGAATCCCAGGGGTTGCCGGGGAATTGTGGGTGTTGCCAATAGGCGTGGCCGTCAATCACGTCCATTCGACTTTGGACCGAGGCGGGACTGTTGGCCATGATGGTGCCGAAGATGAGCCCCGGATAGCCGCAGTTCGTGCGCACGTGCGCCACCATTTGATCGTAGTAGCGCGTCTCCAGGTCGCGCAGGAAACGCAGCCAATCCTTACGTGCTTCCTTCGTGCCGGTGTAACCGCCGCCGGAGAATAGCAGGTTCGGCAAGGTGCGGTTCGCCAGGTTCGCCCCCGCGGGTAACGTCCCGAGCTGTCCCCCAGTCTGGAATGAGACGTCCGCAATCCAAAACGTGGCGAGGCTCGTGCCCATGCCGCCGAAGTTCACGCGCACGTTCGTGTCCGTCATGCTCGCCTGGAACGTGTTCGTGAAGCGCTGCCAGTTCGTCGTCAGCGCGAAGCCGCGCCCGTAACCCGCGCCCAGCCAATTCGTGTGCGCCTGCATCACGGAGACATCGAGGTTTGTCGACGGACTGGACTTCGCCCAAAACGAAATCGTGTAGGTGTGGCCGTTGGTGACGCGCAGCCCCGACTGGTTGAATTGGATGTGCCAGGAGGCACTGCCCAGGTTCGTCACCACGATGCGTGCCGACGGCGCATTGCTCGTGAACTCGTAGGTGCGAGCAAAGCCCGCCCGCGCGGCATCGTGTTGTTCCGCATTCCAACTCGCCAACGCATTGCTGAATGCGCCGTTCTTGAGCAGGTTCGTGCCGAGCGGCTGGTTGACGATGTTCCACGCGGCAAGCATGGCATCGTCGTTGGCGTAGCGCGCCACCAGCCACTCGTTCCAGCGCGCTTGCAGTTGCGCCGCGTAGGTGGCGGGCAGCTTGTCGAGGCCGCTGTCCAGCCATTTCTGAATGATGCCGTTCTCGTTGATGATCTCCACGAACGCGACCGCCGGGTCTTTCGCCAATGGCAGGCCGGTGAACCGGTTCGTTGGCGTCAACAGCTTCGTCGCGTAGTCGTTGTGCAACGCCAGCGCGGTGTCGTTGAAATAGCCGAGGATGTGTTGGTCCTTCCAGTCCATCGTGGTGACGGCTGAACCAAGCCCGTCGCCCGAGCGATACTCGCGCCCGACGAGGAGGTTGATGTCCGAGTAAATGCCATGCTCTTTGAGGCGTGACACGACGAAGTGGAGCTTGTCCAGTTGGCTGGCGTTGAAGTTGGTGCTGCGGGTCGAGGTGTAGCTCAGGATGCCGCCGCCGTGGGCCCAAGACGCGTCCATGTGATGGAAGCGGACGTTGTTGACGCCGAACTTGGCCAGGCGCGCGGCCACCGAGTCCGCCTTGTTTGTCGGCATGAACGGCGAATCGCCGGCAAAGTTGACGCCGAGGAAACGGACGCGCTCGCCGTTCGCGACAAAGTGGCCGTTCGTGTCCACGCTTACCCACGAGCTCGCAGTGATCGGGGCGTTCATTCCCGAGAAGTCTGTCACCACCCTTGGCAGAGAATCGTTCCACGGCAGAATGAAAGGAACAGCGACGCAGTTGAGCGTCATTCCCAGCAGGAGCGGCAGGTTATAGCGGAACAGCATTCGGGCGAAGGTAAGAGATAGTCGGGCTTTGGGAAAGTCGGCGAATGTGACCTGTCGCCCGATTATGGCCGCCGTTGGCCTGGTGCCGGGAAGTTCCGGGACGCATCGTCAAGGACCAGCACCCAATCAAGCTGTTCCCCCGGCTGGGGCGGAGTGAAAGTGCGCTCGCCTGTGTTCGGGTACTCGCCGATCGCTTCAGCCGCGCCCGTGCGTGGGTTAAACCACCATGCCTTCGCTTTCGAGCCAGCAATCTTGTCCATCCGGAGCGTGAACGCCCGACCGACCGGCACATAAACCATCGCGAAACTGCTATCCGCATCCCGTGTGGCGACAAACCGATACCGCCCCGCCCCGGGCACGGCGGTCGGCACACGGTCGGTGACGATGATCGAGTCGTCGGGCACACGACTCAAGTACGGACGCGAGAGCAGGAGATGTTTCGCATGCTGCATGTGCATGGCGCCCGGTTGCTCAATTGCCTCACGCCAAGGCATCAGTGGGTTGTTGATGGGGTTTCGCGGCGGCGACCACATCTGCCAGACCGAGTGGTGACCGTACGTATGGCCAAACGCGCCGGAGAACAAATCCCAGTAGAGCGGACGGCGCACGTCGGCGGCGGTCGAATGGCCCAGTTCGGCGGCCTTGAATGACACCGGGTGATCCTCGTAAATCGGTTCGCCATCGAGAACCGGTTTGCCAGGCGTGCGGTCGTAATCCTGGCGCGTGCTGTCGTAGCGCCCCGTGAATTCGGCGACGTGTCCGTTCTGGCGCATGTTGAAACTGAGCCAGTCGTCGTTGTGAAAAAACTGCGCTGAACCCGAGCCGCCGCTTGGATGCCAGGTCATCAGGTGCGAGCCACCGTCACCCTTGCGCAAGCCGCGCGCGAGCGCGCGGGTGATTTCCTTGTGCGTATCGTTATCAACAGGTCGGTCGCCCCCGAGAATCCAGACGAGGCTCGCGCTACGATAGCGACGCCCGAGCCACTCTCCATAGACCTCGGCGTTCTGCGGCGTGAAGATCTCCGGTCCCACGCCCCACTTCTTATTCCATTTGTCGCCCCACGTTGGCAACAGACCGAGGTAAATCCCATGCCGATTCGCCTCGGCGACGATATAGTCCACGTGATCCCAATAGTCGTTTTGCGGGCCGTCCTTCACATCCGGTTTGGTGGGGTCGTTATTTTGGAGCGGTTTGTGGCCGTAAGGATTGGGATCGTTGAGGCCATCCAACTCGGCGAGCGCCACGGCTTGGATGACGGTGAACCCCTGCCGGGCGCGACGCTCAAGGTAATGAGTTGCCTCTTCGCGACTGAGTCGATGGAACAGTTCCCACGCGGTGTCGCCCAGCCAGAAGAACGGTTGCCCATCGGCGGTGACGACGAACCGGCCATTGTCACTCACGCGCAGGCGCGGGAGTGGAGTCTCGCTCCCCGCAGCATCTAGGATTGGAGAGGCGGCAGCCAACAAGCCGGCGGCCACGTAGGGTAGGGTGTTGCGGCATTTCATAGCGTGCTATCGTTCCGTACGGATTACAAACACGGTCTGGATCAGTGAGTGTCGTTTGTTCGATTCTCTGACTGTGCGACTTAACCGTGCATTCAGATGCGGCGAATTTACTCGATCGACGCCTCCGTCTCCAAGCCTACGCGCGGCCCACTTGCGCCGATACTCTCCGAAAGGAGGGGACGGCACGACTCAGTGCCTCAACAGCACACTCAGAACTTGGCGCTCGACGATTCGCCGCCCCAGTTTGATAATCCAGGCAGTAATTGAAACCTATGAACACTCTCAATTCACACTGTCTCGTGGGCGCACTGGCTTTGGCAGCACTATGGCCGACGGCGGTGGCGGCGGATGCGGAGGTTGGCGTGGGCGCGAAACCGGCGGCTGGGATCGAACTCTTACTCGATGGTTCCCGTGCCATGCTCGATCAGAAATGGACTTACTGGGAAGGTCCCCGGTTCGGTTCGTCGCTGCCGATCAAGTGGAAGGTGGTGGAGGATCCGGTGGATGGCGGTACATGTATCTCCACGTATGACCCGGCCGCCGAAGGCGGCAAGTATGGCGCGGCCGACATCGTCACCAAGAAGGTCTACCGGGACTTTCGTTTGCACGTGGAGTTCCTGATCACCAAACCGGGCGGCAACAGTGGTGTCTATCTCCAAAACCGCTACGAGATTCAAGTGCTCGACGGCGACAAGACCAAGCACGGCATGGGCGCAGTGATCAACGAGACAGAATCGCCCTATCACGCCTATAGCGGAGTGGGGAAGTGGAACGCCTACGACATTGTGTTCCGCGCGGCGCGGTTCAAGGATGGTCAGCGGGCCGAAAAGCCGATGCTCACGATGTACTTCAACGGCCAGAAGGTTCATCGCAACGTCGGGATCAACCAAGTCTGGGGCGGTCCGAACTCTGGTGTGGATGGCGGCAACGATGGCGGCAAAGGCATCACCGACACCCCGCAAGGACTGAAGCTCCAGGCCGAAGGGCACGACGTGCGGTACCGCAATATCTGGATCAAAGAACTGGATCTCGCCCAGCCCAATACCGATTTTTGACGGCTGAGCGCCCGGCAGTATCCGGATGATCTGCAGTATGCAACGAGGTTCGCAAACTTGCCTGTGCTTGTCACTTGTCTCACGCCCGAGCTTGCCACCGCGCATCGGGCAGCCAGGTTTGTTCGGGGCGTGGCGTCGCCGCGGCAGGCCAGTCGAACGCCCGATCTACCGCTTGGCGCATCTGCGCGAACCACCACGCGGCCCTTTCCAGCCGATGCTGCCGGCGGGTTGCTGGATGTCGTTGCTTTCCGCCACCGAAGCCGAGTTCCATTTGTTCGTTTGTCATATCGTTAGCCTTTCAGTTTTTCGCTCAGGCTAGCTGGTGGGGTCGGACAAATACGGGGGTAGGGTGAAGATTCTTTAGACCCCGAAATCCCTGTGTCACTTCTGCCCAATGCTCCTTTCCACCTTGTTTTTTGCGGCTCAGCTTGTGTTTAATGGCGGCGCATGAAGAAACGGCAGGCAAGTGTCCAGCGCCACACGAAGGAGACTCGCATCTCGGTTCGGCTGGACCTTGATGGTTCTGGCAAGTCACGGGTTCGCACTGGGGTGCCGTTTTTTGACCACATGTTGACGCTCTTCGCCAAGCACGCGGTGTTGGATCTAGCCCTGCGCTGCAACGGAGACATCGAGGTCGATGCGCACCATACGGTGGAAGATTGTGGACTGGCGTTGGGGCAGGCTTTTCGGGAGGCGCTGGGAGATAAGACAGGGATCAGGCGCTACGGATCGGGCTTCCATCCCAAAAATCCCTTCACGGGCGAGGCTTACGTTCCAATGGATGAGTGTTTGGCCCGGTGCGTTATCGATTTCAGTGGGCGATCCTACCTCGTCTGGAGAGGGATGAAGGACCTGGCATACGCCGGCCTGACCAAGGCCCAAAAGAGGCAGGATATGTCGTCGGCCTTCCGGTTCGGGCTGGCGCGGGAGTTTTTCCAGGCGTTCGCCAATGAGGCCCGGTGTAACCTGCACCTGGAACTGCTTTACGGCGACGAGCCCCACCATATTGCCGAAGGGCTGTTTAAGGCCTTTGCCAAGGCGGTGGACTTTGCCTGCCAGCGGGATCCCCGGATTGCCGGCCAGTTGCCAAGCACCAAGGGGCGGCTGTAAATCGTTGAATAGTCCCTCCATGCCGCCCGTCCAAAACATGAACGCCGAACGCGCCAAAGCCGCTTTGGAAGACGAGGCGCTGGTGCGGGCCGCGCAGCAGGGCGACATGGCAGCGTTCGAGGAATTGGTCGCCCGGCATCGCGATAAGATCTATGCGCGGGCCTACAGCATGATGCGGAACGAGGAAGAGGCGATTGATCTTTCTCAGGAAGCTTGGGTGAAGGGTTGGCAACGGTTGGTTCAGTTCCAGGGCGAGTCGAGTTTCGCCACCTGGATGACGCGGATTACCATCAACCTTTGCCTCGACGCCATCCGCCGGCAAAAACGGCAGCGCGCCGAGTCCATCGAAGAGATGGATGACGAGTCTGGCGGTGTTGAGCGGCACATGCCGGTCATTACGGTGAACCCGACTGAACGGTTGGAGCGGTCGGAGTTGCGGGGCCGGATAGACCAGGCCTTGGCCAAACTGTCCGAGGCGCACCGAACGGTGCTGATGTTGCACGAGTTCGAGGGTATGGAATATAAACTCATCGCGAAGACGATGCAGTGTTCGATTGGCACAGTGATGTCGCGGTTGTTTTACGCCCGTCGTAAGCTGGCCGCGTTACTGGCAGATTTAAAAACCCGAGAGAAGGAATAATGGACGAGACGGCACACTTGAAGTTGCAGGCTTACCTCGACGGCGAACTTGCCGAAGGGGAGCGCCGCGACGTCGAAGCGTGGCTGGCGCGGGATGCCGCGGCAGCCGCGTTGCTGACCGAGCTGCGCCACACGAACGCCGCGCTGGCGGTTTTCGAGAGCGAAATCAAGCTTCCCGAGTCGCGCGAGTTCTATTGGTCGAAGATTGAGCGGGAGATTCGCCGACAGGAATCCCCGGTTGCTGAGCGCAAGGCGGGTTCGCTGTTCGCGGCGTGGCGGCGTTTTCTGGTGCCCGCCGGAGCAATGGCGGCGGTGATCGCCGCTGGGCTGCTGACGGTGGTGCAAATGGGCGGGCAGCACTCCCCGGAGTCGGAGATGGCGCTGGTGGACACGGAAGCGTTCACCTACCGCGATTTTTCGGGGGGGACGACGTTGGTTTGGTTGTCCTACCCGGCGGAGAGAGAATCTTCGGACTTGGACCTTTACGATACGTTTGACTGACATGAAATCCTCTTTCATTCCGGCGTCCTGGTGGCGTCCGCACGCGCTCGCCCTGTTGTCTCTTCTATTGGCCACGGCAGCACTGGCGGGCGATGCGAAGTTTGAGGCGCAGCTCATTTGGGGTACGAACGATGCAAAATCGCCGGATCCAAAACACAAACCCGTCGAAGCTGACGTGAAGAAGAAGCTCGACGATCTGCCGTTGAAGTGGAAGCACTACTATGAGGTCAACCGCAAGAGCCTGGAGGTGTCGAGTGGTGAGGGCGCAAAAGCCACTTTGAGTGAGAAATGCTCTCTGGAAGTCAGGGAATTGGATGGCAAGAAGGTGGAAGTGTCGCTTGTCGGCAAGGGGGAGCCAGTGTTGAAGCGGACGCAGCCGCTGCCAAAAGGGGAAATCCTCGTGCTGGGTGGCAATGCCCCCAACGCCACAGCTTGGCTGGTAACGCTTAAGCGAGTCGATTAGTTCGTCCGGATTTCGAAGCCGCCCCGCCATGAATGGCGGGGCGGCTGTGCGTACGCCCTTCGAGTCGCTTAGAACGGCAAAGGAGCGCGAGGCCGAAGAAACCAAGCAGAACGTGGAGGGAGAATTGTTCACACCCTGGCCTGCCGGTTAGAATACGCGGTGAACAAGTTCTTGTTGCACACGTGCATGACCTTGGATTTCGCGACGGATTGAGGAGGTGGAAGCTGAATGCCTTCGGGCCGAGACGGTGAACAACTCTGTGGACAACAAAGCGTAGTCAGATCAGGGGACTATGTTAAGATAGGTGCAGTTCATTGAAAGAGCGGAGACGGAACGCGGCAGTCAACAGACTGAAGCTGGAAGTCTCCAGGATAATCCCAGGCGACTGGGGAAAGGTCGGGTCCGGCTGGTGGGCGCGACCCCTCTCAAGGCGAGCCGCAAGGCGCGCGGGCGGAGGCAGGATTCACTAGCTCCTCTGGCGCGGTCGCACGCGTCAGTAATGCGAACGAGGAGCTTGGCGGTCAGGAGCGATAAGAAGCCGCTCCGAGCCGAGTCAAGTAGCTCAGGCGGGTTTCGAGCCTGAGTGAATCGCAGTTACCCAGAGGGTATTCGGTTGCTACTGCGCACCAGAACGGAGCGGGCGACTCTGGCGGTTTCAGATATGAAGCTGGCCAATGAAATCCACCGAAAGGTGGACAAAGAGAGCGTTTACTTCGGGAAGGACACGCGGTCCGGGCAAGGCCCGTGAAAACCTTCCGAAACGGCGGCGATGCTAAAAACGGCACCGCTGGCTTGTGAGCGAAAAGCAACCTGAGAGTTAAGAGGCGAGACCCGTGGCACTGGGTCAACGCGCTGCCACAAGCGGCGGCAGCCCCAGCGCTAATTGGTGAAGACGCGGATGACAAGTCACAAACGTGTCTGCACCTGGTTCGTAGGCCGGTGGCGCAACCATCAGCCGAAGCGAGCTGAAAAGCCTCACTCGAAATCTTGCGACCGCAAGGCGCAGGACGGCCCTGCTATGAGGCCGAAGAACTCCGCTTGCCGTGGAGAATGGCGTCGGGAAGCCGGCAGCCCCAGAGGCGCCTAATGTCGGCACGGGAAAGAGAGCGTGGCGCACTCCCATCCCCCGATTTGTCCCTGTTCAACCGCAAGGTTGGGCAGGGACTTATCGTTTCTGGAGGCGGCTATCATCGTGTGTTCAACACTCGGTATCCGACGGTCGAAAGCCGAACACAGCTTGATGGCGAATTTTGTCAATGGGTGGATCACTGCGTTACCCCAAGGCACGGGACAGTTGGCGCTTTATGCGATGGGGGCTGGACGCGGCGACTTCACATCTCCGAGGAAGAGGATGGGCGTGCGTTAGCGTGCAGGTGCCACTCAGGCAGACCGTATCTACGGTGTATCAAGGATTCCAGTTCCTTGGTCGGCAATTCGTTCAATTTGGAGTCGGCTCGCCAGACGTCGCGCAGGCTGGACCGGACGGCATCAGCCGTTATGGGCAGATTGCGAATGAAGTCTCGGTGGGGGCGATTCTGACGGTAGTCTGGCTGGCGTGAAGGCATGGGCAGGAGTGCTTCCACCAATGCGAGATCCAAGTTCAGCAGGATGGATCCATGGAAGAGGAGATAACGTCGCTTCCGTCGCTGGGCATTGCCGGAGAACTTCACGCCGTCCAAGGCTAGATCGGTGTGGCCGCGGACCGCGATTTCCGAATGCGGATTCTGGAGCGCTCCTTCCAATGCCGCCCGATTGCGCTCCATGACGAACTGGTTCGTGGCTGCGATGTTTCGCGTTGGGCCATCCGCACTGATCCGCAAGACGACTGAGTAATTGAGGCAACCGGGGCCTTGAAGCACTGTGCCACCGCCGGAACAGCGGCGCAGCACGGGGATACCACGGGCCGCACACGCCGCAAGATTTACCTCGGTGGCGACGGATTCCGCGTAACCGACGACGACGAAGTGCCGGGGCGATTCCCAGAACCGCAAGACTTCCGTAGCGTCGCGGGCTTCGCAGAAATCCAAAAGAGCCTCGTCGGCTGCGAGGTTCTGCTCCGGCGTTGAGAGAGTCCAGTCGAGAGACTTCATCACCCAGAGACATGTGGCGCGGTGGTATTCACGGGAGGGAATTGTCGTCGGGATACTCTGCGCTGCCAGCATAAACTGTCAGGTCACTGCGCCGAAACGAAACGGGAGGCGGGTGCTCTGTGGCATCTCCGCCTCCCGTCGAACCTGGCGTGTGACGGTCAGTGCTGCACTTGAGCAGGAGCCCCCATGGGCTGGCCGATGTCCTTAAGCAACTGCACAAACCACTCCGTTTGAAGGTTGAACGGCTTGCCGCCCTTAATGCGTTCGAACTCGATCGGCCGGAGGCGGCCACCGCGTTCCTCGTCCTCGCCCACCACGCCGCCTTTTCCTGCCATCGCACATTGCACGGCTTTGACGGCACAACGTTTGATGAGCTTGCGGTCGGCGGCGTTCGCCGCTGCCGCGCGGCTGTAGTACCCGCTCTTCTGGACGAGGGTCTTCTCCGCGTCCAGCATGACGGCGCACTGTTTCGCAAACCATGCGCCCACGTTGATCTTGTCGAGCCGCACGTGGCCAAAGGCATCGCGCGGGACTTCTTCGCCACGGGATTGCATCTCCGCGACAATGGACGACACGCCGGCGCCTTCCGAGACGAACAAGTTTACGCAATCGTGCTTGTCCATGATTTCGCGCAGGCGGACCACCTCCGAAGAGATGTCCAGCGTCATCTCGGGAATGTACACCCCATGGACCTCGCGACGCTCGCAGGTGAGGCCGATGTCCGGCACGAAGACCATTTGCCCCACCAACTTCCGGTATTCCAGTGCCGTGGCCGCCGTGAGCCAGCCGCAGTTCCGGCCCATGACTTCGTGAATGATGAGCATTCGCGGGTTGGCGTTGTGCTCGGCCACCACGTTGGCGAAGTAATGTGCGCCTTCTTCGGCCGCCGTCCAGGCGCCGAGGCTTTGACGGATGGGGACGACGTCGTTGTCTATCGTTTTGGGCATGCCAACGACCGTGAGGTCATACTGGTTCGCCTTGAGAAACTTGGCCAGGTCGGCCGCAGCCGTGTTTGTGTCATCGCCGCCAATCGTGTGCAAAACGTCCACGCCATCTTTGACCAGTTGGTCCGCGGCAACCTTTTGGGGGTCCTGCCCTTCCTTGACAAGGCCGCGCTTAACGCAGTCCTTCAGGTTGGTCAGCTTGACGCGACTGTTGCCGATGGGGCTCCCGCCGTGTTCCACTAGCGCCTTCCAGTTCTGGCGCACCGCGGGGGTTACTTTCAGACTGTCGCCTTTTAGCAGACCCATGTAACCGTTGACGTAACAGATGATTTCCACGCCCGGGGCCTTGCGGGTATAGGTCTCGATCAAATAGCCAATGGAAGCACTGAGGCAGGGGGCGAGGCCACCGGCCGTCAGGATTCCAACTTTCTTCACATTCTTGCTCATAATCAGTCAAACGCATTGCGGCCTGATCGGCCACAGAAGCCGCGAATGATGCAGAAGGCGGGCCGGTCGATCAAGCACGACTAGCAGCGGATTTCGTGGTCTTCTTGGTGACCTGCACGGCAGATGCCGGCTGGTCGCGTGTTGACTGCTGAAAGTGTCGAGATGGCGGGCTTTGGTGCCAACGACGGAGGCTGAGGTGTTGACGCCTCACAGAAGTCCGCGACTCACAACGCCCCGGCTGATCGCAAAGTCTCCTCGCGCCTCAACCGACGGGGTTGTCGAGGACTGCCGCTGGACCGCCTGCTCCCTCTTGGGACTGCCGGCGGAAGTTGCCGGGCGTAACGCCAACCTTCTGCCGGAAAATCGCGTTGAAGTACTCAGGATGCTTGAAGCCGGAGCGCTCGGCGATGATTGCCAAGGAGAGGTCCGTGTCGGTTAGCAGTTGCCGGGCGCGTGCCAGTTGCACTCGCAGAATCTCCGCCTTGGGCGAGCGGCCGACCAATCCGGCGAACCTTCGTTCCAGCACGGTTCGCGACAGCGCGGCTACTCGGACCAAATCCGGTACTTGGATGCCGTCGCAAGCGTGTTCGCGGATGAACCGCAGAACCGCCGCAACCGCTCGATCCGGGATGGCGAGCACGTCGGTTGAGCGTCGCGTGGCTACTCCCAACGGCGGCACAAACTGAGGCGTCTTGGGCGGCTTCTGCCCGCGCATCATCCGGTCCAGCAACGCCGCGGCTTCGTAACCGATACGAACGGCGTTCGGCACCACGCTCGTCAGTGGCGGATCGGAGAGTTCGCAAAGCACCTCGTCGTTGTCCACGCCGACGACGGCAACTTCGTCAGGCACGAGCAGACCGAGCTGGCGGCAGGCTTTCATGACTTGCTGCCCGCGGATGTCGTTGCAGGCCATGATGCCAATCGGCTTGGGCAGCTCGGCGAGCCAACGGGTGAGATCGCCTTCGAAATGGAGTTCCCGCTTTTCGAGTTCAATCGTGCCAGCCGCCCGTGCGGGCTGGGGTGGACAATACTCTTGGCAGTTGCCTCCGAATTGCTTTACGCGCTCTTCAAACCAATGTGAGCGCTTGTCCGAGTAGTTCGCCCCCACAAAGCCGCAGAACGCGTAATGCCGGAAGCCGCGCTCTTGTAAATGCTCCGCGGCGAGCGCGGCCACAGCTTGGTCGTCGGTGTCAATGAGCGGCAAGCCGAGGTTTGGCACGGAGCCCCGCACGTCCACGGCGGGAACGCCCAGCCGGCAAATCGCCTCAGCCAGTTCGCAAGTTTCGATGCGTGCAATCAAACCGTCGCCTTCCCAATCGGCGAGCGACGCCGGCGCTTGGGTCCAGCTCCACTCCTCAAATGAAATCGCCCAGCTCTCGTGCTCGCGCACGTATTTGGAGATGCCGCGCAACAGCCCACGACCGTAGGCACGGGAAGACTCGATCAAAAGTGCGACGCGCCGGCGCTGGGAGGTTCGGGGAGTTGGACGGGGCATGGAGACAATTGGCTAGGTTGATCGCGCACAGCCAGCGGGGCAGAAAAACCTCAATTTCAAGGGTTGGCTGGCACTGTAAGCCACCTCTCCCTCGAGTCGAAGGCATTGCATACGGGCGCTTGAAACGGTGGCGTTGCCAAACATGGAGGCTCAGTCTTGGCTTCCCGCGGCAAAACCTCAACAAAAAAGCGGAAACCCTCAATGACAGGCGACGGCGACTCTGGTAATCACCTGTGATGCTTGGCTTCCAACGACGCGGCGGCGACGCCCCGCTGAGGCGCAACGTGCGGCTCAGCGCCAGGATGCTTCCGCCACGCGAAGCCTAGCTTCCACCCGATTGTCCTTCATGCCTACGCAATCTGATTCCTCCTCGCGCAGCCACAGCAAGTGCGGTTGCCAGTCCCCGCTCACCCGCCGCGATTTCATCCGTTGGACCAGCCTGGCCGCTGGCGCGGCGATGGTGCGCTGGCCGTCCATCGCCGGACCGTTCAATGCCGAGGAGTTCGAGAAGATGATCCCGGCCGACAAGAAGCTGGACCCGGCTTGGGTGAAGTCTCTGTTCGAGCGTGGCGAGCCGACGGTTTATCGCGGTGCGGAGTTGGAGAAGATCGGCATGCCTGTCGGCGGCATTTGCACGGGGCAGCTTTACCTTGGCGGCGATGGCCGGCTTTGGCATTGGGACATCTTCAATCAGCCGCAGGCGTCCAACTTCACCAGCGGCGGCGGACCGAACTACGCGCACCCGCCCAAGCCGGCGTCACCGATTGAACAAGGCTTCACCCTCAAGCTGACCGCGGGTGGCAAGACGCAAGTTCGCGCGCTCGACAGCCGTGGCTTCGATCCGCAGCACACGGAGTTTCGCGGGCAATACCCGATGGCCTTCGTGGACTACCGCGACCCGGCGCTGCCCGTGGCGGTTTCGCTCGAAGCGTTCTCGCCGTTCATCCCGCTCAACGTGGCGGACTCGTCGCTGCCGGCGACGGTGATGCGCTTCACGGTCAAGAACACGAGCAAGTCCTCGGTGGAGGTGGAACTCGGTGGGTGGATCGAGAACGCGGTCTGCTTGGGAAGCGGGCGGAGTGGTTTGGGCCAGCGGCGAAATCAAGTCCTCCGGGAAGGCGGTCTGACGCTGGTGCACAGTACGGCTGAGCAGTTGCCGGCGAAGGAACGGCCCACGCCGCGGGCGGAGATCGTGTTCGAGACGTTTGAAGACGGCTACGGGAAATGGAAGGCAGGTGGCGAAGCTTTCGGAACCGAGCCGGCAAAAGGAACGCTGCCTTCGCAGCAGACCGTCAGCGGTTTCTTGGGCAAGGGTCTGGTGAACACGTTCCTGAAGGGCGACTCGACCAAAGGCCGGTTGACTTCGCCTTCCTTTAAGATCGAGCGCAAGTTCATCGCGTTCCTGATTGGCGGTGGCGGGCACGCCAATCGCACCTGCATGAATCTACTGCTCGATGGCCGTGTGGTTCGCACGGCGACCGGACAGGACGCCGAGCAGCTCGAATGGCAGGAGTGGGACGTGGCGGAATATGAGGGGCGCACCGCGCGGTTGGAGATCGTGGACCAGGCCACCGAGGCTTGGGGGCACGTGAACGTGGACCAAATCGTGTTCACGGATGAACCGCCATCGTCCCGAACGCCGTTGGAAAAGCAGGAGGACTTCGGCTCGCTGGGGCTGGCCGTGGTTGGTGGCAAGTCCGGATCATTTGCTCGGGCGCACATCGCGGTCGAGCCGGCGGAAGCGTTGTTCGCGGACGGATCGGACAAGTCGGAAGCCGATGCCGTTTCGCCATTCGGCCGCAAGCTGGTCGGTGCGGTGGGCCGGAAACTGAAGCTCGCTCCCGGTGCGCAAGGCGAGGCGACCTTCGTCGTGGCTTGGTACTTCCCGGGTTTGCTGCGGCGCACGCTCGGACCGCTTCAGGATGTCGAGAAGCTGCGTCGCTCCTATGCCAAGCGGTTCAAGTCCGCTGCCGACGTGGCGCGTTACGTGGCACGCGACTTCGACAGGCTTGCGGGCCAGACGCGGCTTTGGAATCAGACGTGGTATGACTCTACGTTGCCCTACTGGTTCTTGGATCGCACCTTCGCGCCGATCTGCACGCTGGCGACCAGCACCTGTTACCAGTTCGATACGGGCCGCTTCTACGCCTTCGAAGGCGTGTATTGCTGCCAGGGCACGTGCCAGCACGTTTGGAACTACGCGCAATCCGTCGCTCGCATCTTCCCCGAACTGGAGCGCGATTTGCGCGAGCGAACAGACTTTGGCACAGCGTGGCACGAGAACGGCGCTACCGACTATCGTGGCGAATGTGCCACGCACGTCGCGCATGATGGTCAGTGCGGTGTGATTCTTCGTGCCTGGCGCGAGCATCAGATGGCGACTGACGACCGGTATCTCCGTGCCACCTGGCCGCGCATCCGCAAGTCCGTCGAGTACATGATCGGTCTCGATGGCGACGAGAACGGCATTCTGGAAGGCGAGCAATACAACACGCTCGACGCCGCGTGGTTTGGTCCGATGGCGTGGATCAGTTCGTTCTACGTGGCGGCGTTGCGTGCCGGCGAAGCGATGGCGACGGAGATGGGCGACCAGGCGTTTGCCGAACGTTGCCGCCGCATTGCTGAGCGCGGTTCGGAGTTGATCGTGAAGGACCTCTACAACGGCGAGTTCTTCATCCATAAACCTGACGCGAACCATCCCAAGGCGACGAACACCAACGATGGTTGCCATATTGATCAGTTGATGGGCCAGGCTTGGGCGATGCAAGTGGGCCTGCCCCGCGTGGTGGCGGAGAAGGAATCCCGCACGGCGCTGGACGCGATCTGGAAATACAACTTCACGCCGGACGTCGGCCCGTTTCGTGACAATTCATCCGTCAGGGGCGGACGCTGGTATGCGATGGCCGGTGAGGGCGGCGTCGTGATGACGACGTTCCCGCGCGGCGGCGCTGACAAGGCGACGGGGCAAGGCGGTTTTGCGCATTACTTCAACGAGGTGTGGACCGGGCAGGAACATCAACTGGCCGCCCACATGATTTGGGAGGGCATGGTCGAGCAGGCGTTCGTGATCACGCGCATTCTGCACGATCGCCATCACGCCGCGCGCCGGAATCCGTACAACGAGATCGAGTGTTCGGACCATTACACGCGTGCCATGTCGAGCCACGGGACGTTCCTCGCGGCCTGCGGCTATGAGTACAACGGACCGAAAGGTCACCTGGGATTTGCCCCACGCCTGACGCCGGAACGGTTTATGGGGGCGTTTACTGCGGCGGAAGGCTGGGGCAATTTCAGCCAGGTGCGCGAGGGGGCGAAACAAACCGAGAAGATTTCCGTTCGCTATGGACGCCTACGACTGAAGACGCTCGCCTTCGCCGTGCCGGAAGGTCAGACGCCCCGTGGCGTGACGGTGCGCTTGGGTAACCAAACCGTGAATGCTTCGCTTGAATCAAGCGGTTCGCGCGTGGTTGTGACGTTGGCACAGGAAGTCATCGTCAAGAGCGGCGCAACTCTGGAAGTGACATTGGTGTAGATTTAGCGAAGATCGCTCTCACAAAACCAGCATGCATTTCACACTCGTTCCCCGCATTCGTCGCTTCGTGCTAATCGCAACATTCGCTGGCGTTGCCTTGCTGCCGATGCCTTGCACAAGCCTCGCCGCCGAGCCAACGAAGCCACTGACCTACGTTGACGTTCTTCACCAGTTGACCGACCTCGACCGGCTCCCGGTGCTGCAAACCGGTTGCCGGGGAGGGTTGTTCTCGAGCTGGGATCGCCGATCCAAGACGCAGTGGGGCGCGAACGGTGATGCAGGCCAGTATCTGCGCGTCGAGCCGAATGGCGAGGCCGTGATGATGGAGTTGGACGGCCCGGGCGTCGTCTATCGCATCTGGTCGGCGAACCCGATGGGCAAGCTCCGCATCTACCTCGACGGCGCGCAAACACCCACCTTCGAATGGAACTTCCCCGACCTCTTCGACGGCAAGCTCGCGCCGTTCATCCAGCCGTTGGTGTATCGGCGCGACAGCGCGCAATCGGCATCCGATTGCTACCTGCCCATTCCGTTCGCCAAGCACAACAAGATCACCGCTGACAAGGCGCACGGCGAATATTACCACTTCAACTACGTCACCTATCCGAAGGACCAACCGGTAGCGAGCTTCCATCTCCCGCTGAGCGCTGAGGAAGAGGCGGCGTTGCGCGGCGTGGCGGAGGCGTGGTCGAACCCCGGACGCGATCCCAAGCCCAAGTTGCCGGACCAGCAGACCATCACTCGCAAAGTGACCATCGCGCCGGGGAAAACCGCCGAGCTGGGCGCGTTCAACGGAAGCGGTGTCATCCGCGCAATCCGGGCGCGAGTTGAATCGAAGCAGCGTTACGCCTGGCGCAAGCTGGTGCTGCGCGGAGTTTGGGACAACGCGTCGTGGCCACAGATTGAAACGCCGCTCGGCCCGTTCTTCGGCTTTGATTGGGATCCGACTGAGTACGGTTCCGTCCCGGTGGGTTGCCACAGTGGCCAGGCTTACCAGTTCTTCCCCATGCCGTTCCGTGAAACCGCCACCTTCTCCATCCAGAACTTCCTGGAGCAGCCAGCCACAGCGGAGTTCGAGTTCGACTGGGCGCCGCAGGCGTCCTTGCCGGCGGACTCGGTTTACTTCTACGCGCGCTGGCGGCACGAGCCGGACATCACGCGATTCGACTACCCGTTCTTGGAAACCGCTGGGCGCGGGCATTTCGTCGGCGTCTCGATGCCGATTGACCATCCGCTCGATGGCTGGTGGGGCGAGGGCGATGAAATGGTCTGGGTGGACGATGACGATTGGCCACCTTACATCGGCACGGGTTCGGAGGATTACTTCGGCGATGCTTGGGGCATTCGCTATCTCTCCGGGCCGAGCTATGGCGCATCCGCCGCCACCGGTCGTCGCACCTGCAACTACCGCTGGCATTTCACGGACGTCATCCCGTTCACCAAGCGAATGCGGATGACCATCGAGAACTACGGCCCCAACGGCGTTGGCCCGGTCGGTCAATATGACTTCAGCTCGACGGCGTTCTGGTATCAGGCCGAGCTCACGCCGCCGTTCGAGGCGTTGCGCGGCGTCAAGTTCACCGGCGGAAGCGATCGCGATCTCCCGCCAACGAAGATGGAATATGCAGGGAACGTCTTTCCGGAAATCACGGCTGAGAGTCTTCGCACGTATGGACTGGCGCTGACGTTCGCCCAGCAAGCGGAAGTCCTGCTGGCCGACGCAATCAAGGCTGGCAAAGTTAGAATCGTTACGGATGCATCACGCTCATACGAGTTCGACCGCGAGCGGGCGGTGGCTTTCGGCAAAGTGGCGGCGGGCCAGGAGTTGTCCACATTTCAAGTCAAAGTTGACGCGGACGGCGTTTACCATCCGAACATTCACACCGCGCCAGAGGCGGGCGTTGCAGAACTGTCCATCAAGGTTGGTGGCAAGACGCTTTCGCAGTTGGCGAAGTCCAGCGCGAGTGCATTACAGCTTCAGGGAGTCTTTCTCAGCAAGGGTGAGCACACGATGACGCTGATCGCGACCAGTGCCGGCGAGGCGATCTTTGATTGTCTGCAACTCAAGCCCGCCAGCCGTTTCACGGACGCCATCGAAGCGGAGGAATTGACCATCGTTCGCGCTGCGGGTGACGCCGCATCTCCGCGTGCGAGCGAGCCGCTGGACGGTGTGAGCGCTGGCCGCGTGCTGGAGTTCCGCGGAGACAAAGCAGGCCAGGGTTTCGTGTTCAACCTTGGCAAGCGCCCGACGTTGCCTTACGTGCTGGGCGTGCGTCCGATGGTTGGCCCGAACGCGGCGATCGTTCAGGCATTCGTTGGCGAG
Source organism: uncultured Verrucomicrobiota bacterium (assembly GCA_964634255.1). GTDB lineage: Bacteria > Verrucomicrobiota > Verrucomicrobiia > Limisphaerales > MWDV01 > MWDV01. Next base: position 19,944 of record CAZWJC010000066.1, read on the forward strand.
AAACCCATCGGGCCACAGTTCGATCTGTATGCGCCCGAACGGAAGCTCGGCCCTTCCATCTTGCCGCTCGGACCGGTTCCGGCGGATGCCAAGGAGGTCGAGTTGCACGTCGTCGGTCGGACGATCCCGCAGCCTTA
>CAZWJC010000066.1:20090-26993 GCA_964634255.1 uncultured Verrucomicrobiota bacterium
GTCGGTCGCAACGCGCAAGCGCAGGGTTGGGAAGCGGCGCTGGATTACATCCGCTGGGAGCCGAGCATCCTTGGGCCGGGCACGGCGGACGGGATTTGGGCGCAGGTTATCGGCAAACACGACTGCGATTACCGCGGACAGGATTTGGGCGGCGATTATTCCGGCGGCCACCATTTCTGGGTGCAGCCGTGCGACTTGAATGGCTGGGTGGATATCCGCCTCGAAGTTCCGCGTGCCGGCAGCTACGAGTTCATCGCCAAGTTCACCAAGTCCTGGGACTACGCCTGCGTTCAGACGTTTCTGGACGGCAAGCCGCTGGGATCGGAGGTGGATACCTACGCGCCTTCCGTGGTGCCGGGCGGACCGACCGCGCTCGGCAAAGTGGATCTGTCCGCCGGCCAGCACGTCTTGCGCTTCCAGGCTGTTGGCAAGAATGAGCAGTCGAAGGGCTATCTAATGGGGATTGACCACGTCATCGTGAAGTGAACGAGCGCTGAGTTGGAACGAACGCAGAATAAAGTGAAGACCATGAAACGAACAAGAGACTTGGCTGGGTTGGCAAACGGGAAACTCGCCGGATCGCGAAGTGCGGTGGCGATTCTTATTGCCGCGATGCTGCTGGGCAAAGCGGCAGCAGCATTGGCTGGCACGCCGCTCATGGGTGAGCTGGCCAAGCCGCAAGAAGGCCGCTCCATGCGCGCCACTTCGACCATGCGCGTGGGCGAGGTGCGCCGCGGCACGACGGAGAAAAAGATCAATCCCAAGGCCGACCCGCGCGGCGACCTCGACGAGCAGAGCAACTACGACAACTTCACCGTGCCGCCGGGCGAGACGCACGTGTTGATGGACGAGAAGGGCCCGGGCGTCATCACGCACATGTGGATCACGTTCCTTGGCCCCGAGCCGCAGGGTTGGGCCAAGAAAGGCGCGGCGAATCACCAGGAGATGTTGCTGCGCATCTATTGGGACGGCGACGAGCGGCCGGCGGTTGAAGCGCCCGTCGGCGATTTCTTCGCGAACTGCTTCGGCAAGCGCAGTTCCGTGACGAGCCTGCCGGTGATCGTCGAGGACGCCGACTCTTACAACTGTTATTGGCACATGCCATTCCGGAAGTCGGCGCGCGTCGAGATCGTCAACCAGAGCGAGAAGCAGATCAGCCTGCTCTACTACAACATTGACTGGATCAAGAAGGACAAGCTGCCGAAGGACACGCCTTACTTCTACGCGCAATACCGCCAGGAATACCCGGCGCAGCACGGCAAGGATTACGTCGTGCTGGAGACGACCGGCAAGGGGCATTTCGTCGGCACGGTGATGTCGGTGCGCACGCGCAGTCCATCCTGGTTCGGCGAAGGCGACGAGAAGATTTACATTGATGGCGAAGCCAAGGCATCCATCTGGGGCACGGGGACGGAAGACTACTTCCTGTCGGCCTGGGGACTTCAGACGACGAGCACGCCCTACTTCGGCGTGCCGTATTTCGATCAGTGGGGGATTGTCGGAGGCCACACCAGCGCGTATCGCTGGCATGTGACCGACCCCATCGTTTTCAACAAGGGCATCAAGGTGACGTTCGAGCACTTCGGGTGGATCGCGCCGGATGAGAATCCGAACTACAAGGCCACGAGCTGGAACGAGCGCGAGGACGATTACGCGAGCGTGGCCTTCTGGTATCAAACCGGCAAGCCGACCTTCACCGCCCGCGCGCCGCACGCTCGCGAACGGACCTTGCCGAACATCGAGCGCACGGTGGTCTACGCGCGCGACTTCAAGGACGCCAAGTATCACGGCGAAGGAGAGGTCAGCACGCAGCCGTTGGACATTTACATGGGTGGCGAACAAGTCTTCTACAAGCCGGCCAAGCCTGAAGGCGGTTGGCTGGAGATTCCGTTTGAAGTGAAGAAGAAAGAGCCGCTGCGGCTGCTCCTGAACATGACCAAAGCCGAGGACTACGGCCGTTATCAGGCCTATCTGGATGGCGCGAAGCTGGGTGGCGTGATGGATTTCTTTAGTGCGAAGGTTGCGAACGAAGAGTTTCACCTGCTCGATTTCTGGCCGGAGGTTGGCGCGCACACGCTACGGCTGGAATGCGTGGGCAAGAACGTGCAATCCGAGGGCTGCTACTGCGGCATCGAGTCGGTGCGCCTGCGCGAACGCCGCCCGCGGGTGACCGAGATGGGCCACGACAAAGATAACGATTGGAAGAAAGAACCGAAGCTGTATCGTTGAATTCAATAACTCCCACGACCATGAAACACCTGACAGAACCCAACACCTCGTTGGCGAGCCTCGTTCGCCGCACCTTGTCGGTTGCCCTCGGGGCAACCTTGCTGACCTTCACGATTCCGCGGGCCGCCGCCGCGGAATCCGCTGTCATCACCACGTCGTCGTTGATGAACGAGCTGACCGACCTGGCGGGTATGGCGGAATTTCCGAAGCCCGCTTACACCTGCAAGCAGTTCTCCTCCTACGACCGCAAGTCGAAGTCGCCCGCGAACCCAACGGAAGCTGACTGGTTCGCCAACGGCGACTATGCCCAATACCTCCGCACCGAGGATCACGCCGGGCGCAAGGAGTGGGTGATGATGGACGCCGCCGGGCCGGGCGCGGTCGTGCGCATCTGGTCGGCGAACCCGGACGGCACGATCCGCATCTATCTGGACGGAGCCGAGACGCCGGTCATCGAGGCGCCCATGACTGATCTACTGGGCGGCAAGTTCGCCGGGCTCCCGCAACCCATCAGCGGCGAATACAGCAAAGGCTGGAATCTCTATTTCCCGATTCCGTACGCCAAGAGCTGCAAGATCACCAGCGACAAGGGCAATTTCTATTACCACGTCAACTACCGGACTTACGAAGCCGGCACGCCGGTGGAGACCTTCAAGGCGGAGCAGCTTAAGTCGCTCGCCGGCCAGATCGAGAAGCTTCGGGCGCGTCTCGATAAACCGCGCGGGCAAGCCAGCGAGTTTGGTGGGCAGGTTCAGGAATTCGAGATGACACTCCCGGCGGGCCAGAATTTCAGCCGTGACTTTTCCGGCCCGCTGGCGTTCGCGCGTTCCGTCCTGCGCGTCACAGCAGCGAATCGTGAGGCCGCGCTCCGCGGTGTCATCGTCAAGGTCAGCTTCGATGGCGAGAAGTGCGTCGAAGCGCCGCTCGGCGACGTCTTCGGAAGCGGCCCGGGCCACAATGTCTTCGCGACCCTGCCGGTGGGCATGACGCCGGAGAACGAGATGTACTGCCACTGGTTCATGCCGTTCAAGAGCACGGCGACGATTGAGCTCGTGAACACCACGCAGGAGGATGTAACGATCGCGGGTGAAATCGCCCTGAAGGATTACGACTGGACGGATCGCTCCATGCACTTCCACGCCAAGTGGCGCGTGCAATGGGACGTGCCCACGCGACCGATGATTGACTGGAACTACCTGACGGCGCAGGGCAAGGGTGTGTTCGCCGGTGTCTCCTTCACCATTGATAACCCGGCGAAGGATTGGTGGGGTGAAGGTGACGAGAAGATTTACGTGGACGGCGAAAAGTTCCCGAGCCACTTCGGCACGGGCACGGAGGACTACTACGGCTACGCTTGGTGCTGGCCGGGACTCTTCACGCACGCGTATCACGCACAGCCGCGCTGCGACGGCCCGGCCAACTACGGCCGCACGAGCGTGAACCGACTGCACATCATTGACCGCATCCCATTCACCAAGGACTTCAAGTTCGACATGGAGCTGTGGCATTGGAACCAGACCTGCAAGGTCAACATGGGCATGACGGCATACTGGTATGCGCGTCCCGGAGCGACCGATACCTTCCAACCGATCCAGGCGAAGGACGCCGTGGTGCGTCCGATGCCCACCTACACGCCGCCGCACGTGAACGGCGCGATCGAGGGCGAAACGATGAAGATCGTGAAAGTGACTGGCACGGCGAATCCACAAGACTGGAGTGGCTTGAGCTACGAACGTCACCTCTGGTGGCACGCGGGCATGAAACCGGGCGATGTGCTGACGGTGGCGTTTCCTGCGCCGAAGGCGGGCAAGTATCGCGTGTTCGGCCATTTCCTTCAGGCTCGCGACTATGGCATCCACCAACTCGCGGTCAACGGCAAGCGCACGGGCGAACCGATGGATTTCTATAATCCCGAAGTGCGCGCGACCAAGGAAATCCTGCTTGGCGAGTTCGAGTTGAAGGCTGGCGACAACGAGTTCTCCGCCACGGTGGTGGGCGCGAACGACAAGGCCGAGAAGTCCTACATGTTCGGACTCGACTACCTGCTGCTCAAGCCGGTGGAGTGAGCCGGCACCGGAGACCTGTCTTTGCAGATGCTGCGAGGGCCACAAGTGGCAAGGATTGGGTGTGCGAGCCAATCCTCGCCATTGCGCACAATCAGACCATGAAACACCTGACTGAAACGCATATCCCATTGGCGAGCATTGCTCGACACACATTGATGGTTGCCCTCGGGGCGACCTTGCTGTCCCTCGCAGTTCCGCGCGCCGCCGCTGCGGAATCCACCGTCGTCACCACGTCGTCATTGATGCGTGAGCTGACCGACCTGGCGGGCATGGCGGAGTTTCCGAAGCCTGCATACACCTGCAAACAGTTCTCCTCCTACAACCGCAACTCCAAGTCGCCGGCCAATCCGACCACCGACGATTGGTTCGCGAACGCTGACCGCGGCCAATACCTGCGGGTCGAGGATCGCGCCGGGCGCAAGGAGTGGGTGATGATGGACGCCGCCGGGCCGGGCGCGGTCGTGCGCATCTGGTCGGCGAATCCGGAGGGCAACATCCGCATCTACCTGGACGGGGTTGAGACGCCAGTGATCGAGACGCCCATGACGAACCTGCTTGGCGGAACGTTCGCCGGCCTGCCATCGCCCATTAGTGGCGTCCGCAGTCGGGGTTGGAATCTCTATTTTCCGATTCCTTACGCCAAGAGCTGCAAGATCACGAGCGACAAGGGCGACTTTTATTACCACGTCAACTACCGGACCTACGAAGCCGGCACGCCGGTGCAGACCTTCAAGGCGGAGCAGCTCATATTGTTGGCTGGCCAAGTTGAGCAGCTCCGGGCGCGCCTTGAGAAACCGCGCGGAGAAGCCGCCGATTTCGGCGGGCAGGTAGAGCGCATTGATGTGACGCTCCCGGCGGGCCAGAGTTTCAGCCGTGACTTTTCCGGCCCGCTGGCGTTCACGCGTTCGGTCCTGCGTGTCACCGCGAAGAACCGCGAAACCGCGCTCCGCGGTGTCATCGTCAAGTTAACCTTCGATGGCGAGGAGTGCGTGGAAGCGCCGCTGGGCGATTTCTTCGGCAGCGGCCCGGGCCACAATGTCTTCGCGACCCTGCCGGTGGGCATGACGCCGGAGAACGAGATGTACTGCCACTGGTTCATGCCGTTCAAGAGCACGGCGACGATTGAGCTCGTGAACACCACGCAGGAGGATGTAACGATCGCGGGTGAAATCGCCCTGAAGGATTACGACTGGACGGATCGCTCCATGCACTTCCACGCCAAGTGGCGCGTGCAATGGGACGTGCCCACGCGACCGATGATTGACTGGAACTACCTGACGGCGCAGGGCAAGGGTGTGTTCGCCGGTGTCTCCTTCACCATTGATAACCCGGCGAAGGATTGGTGGGGTGAAGGTGACGAGAAGATTTACGTGGACGGCGAAAAGTTCCCGAGCCACTTCGGCACGGGCACGGAGGACTACTACGGCTACGCTTGGTGCTGGCCGGGACTCTTCACGCACGCGTATCACGCACAGCCGCGCTGCGACGGCCCGGCCAACTACGGCCGCACGAGCGTGAACCGACTGCACATCATTGACCGCATCCCATTCACCAAGGACTTCAAGTTCGACATGGAGCTGTGGCATTGGAACCAGACCTGCAAGGTCAACATGGGCATGACGGCATACTGGTATGCGCGTCCCGGAGCGACCGATACCTTCCAACCGATCCAGGCGAAGGACGCCGTGGTGCGTCCGATGCCCACCTACACGCCGCCGCACGTGAACGGCGCGATCGAGGGCGAAACGATGAAGATCGTGAAAGTGACTGGCACGGCGAATCCACAAGACTGGAGTGGCTTGAGCTACGAACGTCACCTCTGGTGGCACGCGGGCATGAAACCGGGCGATGTGCTGACGGTGGCGTTTCCTGCGCCGAAGGCGGGCAAGTATCGCGTGTTCGGCCATTTCCTTCAGGCTCGCGACTATGGCATCCACCAACTCGCGGTCAACGGCAAGCGCACGGGCGAACCGATGGATTTCTATAATCCCGAAGTGCGCGCGACCAAGGAAATCCTGCTTGGCGAGTTCGAGTTGAAGGCTGGCGACAACGAGTTCTCCGCCACGGTGGTGGGCGCGAACGACAAGGCCGAGAAGTCCTACATGTTCGGACTCGACTACCTGCTGCTCAAGCCGGTGGAGTGAGCCGGCACCGGAGACCTGTCTTTGCAGATGCTGCGAGGGCCACAAGTGGCAAGGATTGGGTGTGCGAGCCAATCCTCGCCATTGCGCACAATCAGACCATGAAACACCTGACTGAAACGCATATCCCATTGGCGAGCATTGCTCGACACACATTGATGGTTGCCCTCGGGGCGACCTTGCTGTCCCTCGCAGTTCCGCGCGCCGCCGCTGCGGAATCCACCGTCGTCACCACGTCGTCATTGATGCGTGAGCTGACCGACCTGGCGGGCATGGCGGAGTTTCCGAAGCCTGCATACACCTGCAAACAGTTCTCCTCCTACAACCGCAACTCCAAGTCGCCGGCCAATCCGACCACCGACGATTGGTTCGCGAACGCTGACCGCGGCCAATACCTGCGGGTCGAGGATCGCGCCGGGCGCAAGGAGTGGGTGATGATGGACGCCGCCGGGCCGGGCGCGGTCGTG
>CAZWJC010000067.1:0-12254 GCA_964634255.1 uncultured Verrucomicrobiota bacterium
TGGCTGCATTTACTGGTCATGCATGGCGCACTACTTCGCGATATCAAAAACCGGCCGACGAAACCTTGCCCCAATTGGGACAAGGCTATTGGCCTTGGCGCTCGTTTGCCTGCCTGTTTCCGTGACGATGAGCCAAGGCGTGCGGACGCCGGGAACGAATCTGTGGGAGACACCAATCTGGAATGGCGGCCAGTGTTCGCCGGCAATTGGAGCCGATGGGACGGTTTACACCGGTGCGTTCGATGGTCGCCTGCTGGCATTTGCGCCGGACGGCAGCCAAAAGTGGCAGTTCAGGACGGACCTGGAAATCCAATCTGCCCCCACCGTTGCCCCCGATGGAACGGTCTATTTCGGTTGCCGCGACCGGCGACTCTACGCGGTGAGTCCGGGCGGGGAACTCAAATGGACGTTTCGCACCGGCCAATGGGTGGATAGTTCGCCGGCAGTCGCGACGGACGGGACAATATACATCGGGTCTTGGGACAAGAAGCTCTATGCGCTAAAGCCCAACGGTGAGAAGCGTTGGGAGTTTGCGACGGGCGGCCCGATCGTCTCTTCGCCGGCGTTGGACGACGAAGGCACAGTCTACTTCGGCTCGCACGACAAACGACTCTATGCACTGCAACCTGACGGCTCGAAGAAGTGGGAGTTTGCTGCGCGGGCACCCATCATCTCCTCCCCCGCGGTGGCCAACGACGGTTCTATTCTGATCACCGCTGCGGACGGCTGGCTTTACGCGGTTCACCCTGGCGGCACGCAAAAGTGGGCGCAGCATACGGGGGGAGCCACAGCGGCTTCTCCAGTAGTGGATGCCGAGGGCATCATTTACCTAGGAGTGAACCACCGGCTGTGCGCGTTCAGTCCCGAGGGCGTAAAAAAGTGGGAATATCCCACGGGAGATCTAATCGAATCCTCCGCAGCGCTCTGTGCCGACGGGACGATCATCGTCGGGAGCCGGGATCATTGCGTTTACGCCATCGGGACGGACGGTGTCCTGCGCTGGCGCAAGTGGATTCTTGGGCCGGTTCGCTCGACGCCGGCGATCGGGCGGGATGGCAACGTCTATGTTTCAACGGCCTACCAGGTGCATTGTCTCCAAGGCACGGCCATGCTGGCTCAGACGCCTTGGCCGACATTCCAAGCCAACGGCCAACACCTCGGACGATTTGTGCCGTAGTCCGCACTTTGGAGACTGGACAAAGCCGGTTGGTGTGAACTGATCCCGACCCGCGACACCGCCAGCTTGGCATCCAGTCGCGCGCAGTGGCGACTCCGGAGCTGTCGTCCCGTCTTCCGCCGGAAGCCACGATTGCCTCGGATTTCAAGCTCAATCGCCCCGAGTCTCGTGTGGACCAATTCGCCCAGTGTGTTCAACTTTGAGCAGGTTCTCCGTGCCCGGGTCGAAAGGTCGAAATCGCGCTATCCCTGGAAAACCCTTGCGAGACGCGGCTGAATGTCATCTTCGTGACGGAGGTCGATCCCAAAAGGCTTGTGGCATGCCATCTGCGTTGCTTGAATGCGAGCGCCAGCCCGGACTAGCCGAGCTGGGGCTGAACGATTGAACAATACCCGGATCAAGAATCCACCGACGCACATGGCTAAATACAAACTCGAATACATCTGGCTCGACGGGTACGAACCCGTTCCGAACCTTCGTGGCAAAACCCAAATCAAGGAATTCGCCAGCTTTCCAAAACTCGAACAGCTCCCGATGTGGGGCTTTGACGGCAGCTCGACCCGGCAGGCCGAAGGCCGCAGCTCCGACTGCATGCTGAAGCCCGTCGCGGTTTATCCCGATTCCACCAGGAAGAACGGCGCGCTCGTCATGTGCGAAGTCATGATGCCCGACGGCAAGACGCCGCACCCGAGCAATTCCCGCGCGAATATCCCCGACGATCCGGATGCTTGGTTCGGGTTCGAGCAGGAGTATTTCCTCTACAAGGACGGCGTGCCGTTGGGTTTCCCGACGGGGGGCGGTTTTCCACCGCCGCAGGGTGAGTACTACACCGGTGTGGGCTACAAGAACATCGGCTGCATCGCCCGTGAAATTGTGGATGCCCACCTGGACCTCTGCCTGGACGCCGGCATCAACCACGAAGGTATCAACGCCGAAGTGGCGAAGGGCCAGTGGGAATTCCAAATCTTCGGCAAGGGCTCCAAAAGCGCCGCCGACCAGGTTTGGATGGCCCGCTACATCCTCCTCCGTCTCTGTGAGAAATACGGCGTGGACGTGAACTTCCACTGCAAGCCGCTCGGCAAAGACGTGGACTGGAACGGTTCCGGCATGCACTGCAATTTCTCGACGAAGCACCTGCGCGAAGTCGGCGGCAAAGATTACTTCGAGGCTCTCATGGCGGCGTTCGACAAGTACAAGAACGAACACATCGCCGTGTATGGGCCAGACAATCATCTGCGCCTGACCGGCCTGCACGAGACGCAGTCCATCGACAAGTTCAACTACGGCGTGGCCAACCGCGGCGCTTCCGTCCGCGTGCCGCATAGCTTCGTCAACAACGACTACAAGGGCTATCTGGAAGATCGCCGCCCGAATTCTCAGGGCGATCCCTACAAGATCGCCGGCCGCGTGCTCCAGACGATCGCGACCGTGCCGACAAAGAAAGCCGGAAAGAAGTAACCGGAAAGCGAAATTGCCGACCGATACCGGGCGTGGCCTCACGGCCACGCCCTTTTCGTTTCCCGAATAGGCTTGCGAAGACGCCAAAGCCGTCTATCAAAGGGCCGACATCGTTGGATGGCGGCGGTGCGTGTTCGACCTACGGCGCAGGAAAAGCGCCGGGGCGGGCCTCGCGCGCCGGTCGGCTGTGACGCAAGACCATGCGACCCGTTTTATGAGCACACCCAAGAGCGTGATTGAGTTGGCCAGGAAGGCCGGAGCAAAGATGGTGGACATCAAGTTCGTGGACACCTTCGGCACCTGGCAGCACTTCAGTTGTCCCATCCACGAGTTAACGGAGGAGGTCTTCGAGGAAGGGCTCGGCTTTGACGGTTCGAGCATCCGTGGCTGGAAGAGCATTGAGGCGAGCGACATGCTGGCCATGCCCGATCCCGCCACCGCGTTCATTGACCCGTTTTGCGCCGTGCCGACGCTCTCGCTCACCTGCACCATCCACGAAACGGGCACAAAGGAGTCCTACACCCGCGATCCACGCGGCATCGCCCAGAAGGCCGAGCGCTACCTCGCCTCCACCGGGTTGGCAGATTCTGCGGTTTTCGGACCGGAGGCGGAGTTCTTCATTTTTGACAACGTGCAGTATGACGCCCGGAGCAACGGCACGTTTTATAGCGTCGAGTCGGAGGAGGCGAGCTGGAACTCGGGCCGTGATGAAATGCCGAACCTCGGCTACAAGATCCGCCACAAGGAAGGTTACTTCCCGGTCGCCCCGGCGGATACGCAGCAGGACATCCGCACCGAGATGTGCCTCACGATGATGGAACTGGGCGTGAAAATCGAACGCCAGCATCACGAAGTCGCCACCGCCGGCCAGGCCGAGATTGACTACCGCTTCGACACGCTCGTGAAGGCCGCCGACGCGATGATGGTTTACAAATACGTCGTCAAGAACGTCGCCAAGAAGCATGGCAAGACTGCCTGCTTCATGCCCAAACCGCTCTTCGGCGACAACGGCAGCGGTATGCACACCCACATGTCGCTTTGGAAGAAAGGCAAGCCGCTCTTCGCCGGCAACGAATACGCCGGCCTGAGCCCAATGGCCCTTTACTACATTGGCGGCCTGCTCAAACACGCCAAGGCTCTGTGTGCCATCTGCAATCCCACCACGAACAGCTACAAGAGGCTCGTCCCCGGTTACGAAGCGCCGGTGAATCTGGCCTACAGCGGCCGCAACCGCTCCGCCGCCGTTCGCATCCCGATGTACAGCGACAATCCAAAGGCCAAGCGCCTGGAGTATCGCCCGCCGGACCCGGCGGCAAATCCCTACCTCGCCTTCGCCGCGCTGCTGATGGCGGGCCTCGACGGCGTGATCAACAAGATTGACCCCGGCGAACCGCTCGACAAAAACATCTACGAACTCCCGCCCGAGGAATTGAAACGCGTGCCCAACGTTGCCGGCAGCCTGGGCGAGGCGCTGGATCACTTGGAAAAAGACCACGAGTTCCTGCTCAAGGGCGACGTTTTCACGCCCGACTTTCTCGAAATGTGGATCGCCACCAAGCGCAAGGAGCACGACGCCTTGCGGCTGCGCCCCCATCCCTACGAGTTCTTCCTGTATTACGACGTTTAGTTCGCAGAAAGTCGTTGAGCCGGAGAGTCGCGACGCGGGCAGTCCCGCGTCGTTTGCTTTGCAGAAGAGTCGGCGTGATGGGTTGGCGTGAACCGAAAAGGGGCCGCCCAGTTCTTGTCTCTCAATTGGGTTTCATGCACGTCCAGCAAGTGAATCCCGATCCGTAATTCGTGACGGCCTGCGACGTTGACGACTTGAATTGCCGCTTGAAATCTCCAGCACATCTAATTAGTGTGCTAGCAGGGTCAGTCAGGGTCGGCGTTGTTTAAAGGTCAAGACGTACCGTCGGTCTTCTTGTGCAGGCGAAGACGGATAGCGTGAGTGCCGAACGCCGCGAAAGCAGCCATCTGCCCCAATGCGGAAGTGGAGACTGCATACCCCGAGGCCCGAAGGAGCTGTCGCCTATGAATTCCCCCAAGTGCAGTTCGTTTGTCGCCCGCGTGTCTGCAATGACAGTCCGCGGAAGTCGCTGTCTCTCCCGGCTGGTTCTCGCAACTTGGTTGCTCGCCGGAGTCGTAACAGAAGGGGCAACGGTTTTGTCGCGTGCCCCCAACACCACCGTCCACCTTGATCTTCCCTTCACGAGCTTGGAGTTTGAAAATCCGCTGTCGGGCAGCGAACGCGTGCTCGGCCATCCCGTGCTCGAATGGTTGGATGCGGATTACACTGTGGGTATCCCACCCGGATACGGCGACTGGATCGTGAACCCAACCAACTCGATAGACGGCAACGTCAACGAAGTCTGGCTACGGGCCACAGGTCACATCGCGCAGGCCAAGTTCCACGTCGTTGCCGACACGGTTTCCATACATCTCCTGGGCGACAACAACGACGGTGTGGCGACGGTGTATGTGGACGGAGCGGAGGTGGCCAGAGTGGCCATGAACAGCTTTCCCTCCCAGACCGTGCTGGTGATCGTCCGCGATCTGCCGGTGATGATGCATCATGTCTTGGTGCGGGATGAAAGCCCGGGGCAGCCGGATGACGTGGCGATCATGGGTGCGGCGGCACTCATGAGCGACTTCAAGTGGGTGCAACCGCCAGCCCCAATCCAGTTGGAGAACGTCTTCAACGGCTGGAATGAGAGGTCCGTCACCAACCATCCCCCCATCGCGGCTGATGATTGGCTCTGCACCAGTCCAAATCCGATCACCAAGATTCGCTGGTGGGGCTCCTTTGCCAATTGGGTCTCCAACACTCCACCGCCCTTGGTCCCCAACGCATATCAAATCACCATCTGGACGGACGCGCCTGCCGACCCGGCCGATCCGGAGAGCTTCAGCCACCCCAGCCTCGCGATCTGGCAAACGCACTGCACCAATTTCAAGCCCCCAAAGTGCGTCGGCTACGATTACGATCCCCGCACGGAGCAATATGAGGCGTGCTTCCTGTTCGAACAGGATTTGGCGGAGAGAGAGTGGTTCTACCAGCAACCCGGTCCTGCCGGCACGAACATCTACTGGATCAGCATTGCCGGCGAGTATTGGCAAGGAACCGCGGGACCGTGGCCGTGGGGATGGAAAACCCGGCCGCGCGATCCAACCTCGCCAGCGCCCGATGATGCCGTGCGAATCATCGCGCCGCCACCCTGGCTGATTAAACCCGGATCGGAATTCATCGGGGGCGAACCCATCTATTGGCCGGATCGCGGACATTCTTGGGACCTCGCCTTTGAGCTGATCTCGGAGTTCTCGTCCGGGTCGTCGAAATGGGAACAATGGCCTGATCTTTCCCCGCTGGGCATGGACGTGAAGGACAGTCAATTCCCGCCTCCGCCCGTGCTGCTGGCGGACGATTTTCTTTGCACCAGCCCTGGGCCGATTACGAACATAACGCTCTGGGGTTCGTGGCGGCGCGATTTGGCCCCGGCCCAAGGCTCAAACGTGATCTTTACCTTGAGCCTGCACTCCGACATCCCCGCCAATCAAAGTCCGGCGCAATACAGCATGCCCGGGCCAATGGTGAAACTGTGGACCTTTCAACCCGGCAGTTACCGCGTCGTGGTGGAGGCCGCAGGATTGGAGGAAGGCTGGTACGAGCCACCAGAGACTTTCCTGCCACAAGGGGACACAATTTGCTATCGCTACGAGTTCGACATTCCGTCGGACCAGCAGTTCATGCAGCAGGGGACGCTCACGAAACCGGTCGTTTACTGGCTGGACTGCCAGGCGCAGGTCTTGCCGACACCAGGGGCCGAGGAGGCGCAGTTCGGCTGGAAGACCTGTGTCACCAACTGGAATGATACGGCGGTTTGGGTGTATGGGAGTGAGCCCTTTGACACCCCGCTCTGGAACCGACTGCTGTGGATGAATCAGCGTCCGCTGGACCTCGCGTTTCGCATCAATTCTGGTGGCCAGGCGATCCACGAACTCAAGTGGTCGCAGCCACCGTCGCCTTACTTTGGCACCAACAACTTCAACGGCTGGAACGAACCATCGCTATTCAGCGGCGAGCAGATGGTCGCGGATGATTGGGTCTGCGCCGACACGCGCCCGATCAGCGACATCCACTGGTGGGGCTCGTTCCTCGGCTGGCAGATTCCCTCGCCGCCTGAGACGGCATTCTCGCTGCCAGAGGCTTTCACGTTTACCATCTGGACGGATGTCCCGGCGAACCCCGCAGGGGCAGCGCCTTTCAGTCATCCGGGCCAGGCGCTCTGGCAACATACGACGACCAATTACTCGTTGAGTTTCGTGGGGTGGGATTGGGATCCGCGCAACGCGGCACTCGGACCGGAAGCCTGCTTCAAATTCCACGTGGACCTCCGTCCGGAGGCGTGGTTCTACCAGGAGCCTGGACGGAGCACGAACATCTACTGGGTGAGCATCGCCGCCGTCTATCCCGCGGGCACCGTCACCCACTATCCCTGGGGCTGGAAGACCCGTCCGCGAGACCTGACCTCGCCAGCACCGGACGACGCCGTGCGCATCTTTGCGCCCACGGCACCGGTCGTGGGCAGCCTCTTCCAGCAAGGATCACCGATCGAATTCCCAACCGGCGCTTCGTGGGACATGGCCTTCGAGCTCACCGCTGGGCCGGAACCATCCTCCACGGATTGGGGCGATGCGCCGAAGCCGTATCCGACGCTCGCGGCCAACAACGGTGCGGTGCATGCCATCGCCCCCGGCGTCTTCCTCGGGGCGCGAGTGGACAACGAAGCCGACGGTCAGCCAGACGTCAACGCACTGGGAGACGACAACAATCCGCCGGTTGGAGTGGATGACGAGGATGGCGTGGTGTTGTTTGGTTCGCACATGATTCCGGGCGGGCTGACGGGCGTAGCGGTAACCGCTTCGACCAACGGTTACCTCTCCGCTTGGGTGGATTTCAACCTGGATGGCAGTTGGGCCACACCCGGCGACCAGGTGTTCACCAACGTCTGGGTCACAAACGGGCTCAACACTCTCTACTTTACAGCGCCCTTCGCAATTCCGCGCGCGACCAACACCTTCGCGCGCTTCCGCTTCAGCACAACCGCCATCACGAACTTCACCGGCTGGGCCGCAGACGGCGAGGTGGAGGATCACCGCTGGTGGATCGAACCGGTGGACTTCGGGGACGCGCCGGAGCCCACGTATCCGACGACGTATGCCAACAACGGCGCGTATCACTGGCTGATGCAAGGCGTGTTCATGGGGCCGTTGATTGACGCAGAACTCGACGGCCAACCGAACGCGAACGCCACCGGGGACGACCTCGCCAATCTCGCCGACGAGGACGGCGTGAGTCTGCAGACGCCATTGATCTCAGGCCACCCGGCTGCCGTGCAGGTGCTCACTTCCTTGAAGAACGGCATCCTGAACGCGTGGATTGATTTTGGCGGCGACGGTTCCTGGGCAACGCCGGGCGATCAGATCGCCAGCAATCTAGTTCTGCCGGTGGCAGGAGCGAACCTGGTGAACTTCGTCGTACCGGCCTCAGCGGTGCCGGGCAGCAGCGTCTTTGCACGCTTCCGATTTAGCACGGCGGCGAACCTCAGCTTCGTGAACGTCCCCGGAAATGTGCCCAACGGGGAGGTCGAGGATTACCAGTGGCGCGTTGAGCAACTCGACTTTGGCGATGCGCCGGATCCGAGTTACCCGACGCTGCTGGCAAACAACGGCGCCCGGCATGTGGTGGGGCCGATGTTCCTTGGCAAGTTGGTGGATGCGGAATTGGATGGCCAACCCAGCGCGAACGCTGACGCAGATGATCTCAACCCGCCAGTCACCGTGGATGACGAGGACGGCGTGGTATTCCATACCGCCCTGATCAGCGGCGTGCCCAACACGATCACCGTCACCACCAGCATCGGCGGCTACTTGCAGGCGTGGCTGGATGCGAATGGCGACGGCGACTGGGCGGATGCCAACGAGCAAGTCATTACGGATCGCCTGCTCGGGCCTGGCCCCAATCAGGTCAACTTCCTCGTACCCGCGCTCAAGCCCGGCGGGACGCGGACGATCATGCGCTTCCGACTGAGCGGTCTGAAAGGCTTGAGCTACACCGGGCTCGCCCCGGACGGCGAGGTCGAGGATTACCTCGTGAAACTCGAATCCCTCAAGTGGCTGCAAAAGCCCGAGCTCGGCTGGCAAGGTGTGGACGTGGACAACTTCTGGGTGCAGCTCGCGGATGATTTCCAATGCACACAGAGCGGCCCCATCACGGACTTCCACCTGTGGGGTTCGTTCGTCGGCGATGTCCTGCCCGTGGGCGGCGTGGGCAACATGACGATTACCTTGTTTCTCTACAGCGACGTGCCTGCGGGCGTGAACCGCCCCTACAGCCATCCCGGCGAATTACTGTGGCAGAAAACCTTCAAGCCCGGCGACTACACGGCGGGACACACGTTCCAACAGCCGGAGGGTGAGTGGTGGTACGATCCAGCTAGCCAGTTTTGGAAGCCCAACGCCGACCAGAACATCTACCAGTTCGACTTCTACGTGGACCGCGAGGCAGCTTTCCGTCAGGTGGAGGGGACGATCTACTGGTTGGGCATGAAATACACGGCCAGCCAAGAGGACGGCTTCACCTTCGGCTGGAAGACGACGTACGAGCCGTGGAATGACGACGCGTGCTGGTTCGACACGAGCGCGGGCATGCCGGTTTGGCGCGATATGCGTTACTCCGCGCAGCACCCGTACGGCACCAACTCACTCAACCTGGCCTTCGCCGTTTCCGGCGAGCAGGCCGAGGCGCTCGACTTCGGCGACGCGCCCGACGGCATGGCGGTGCCGGGCTATCCCACCTTGCTCATTAACAACGGCGCGCGCCACGCTGTTGTGCCGGGCCTGAAGCTCGGCAACGCGGTGGATATCGAAGCCAATGGCCAGCCCAACGCCACCGCCAGCGGCGACGATAACAACCCGCTCGTCGGGGTGGACGATGAAGACGGTGTCATCTTCCCAGTCCTGGTGCCCGGCCAGCCTAATCCGGTGCAGGTCACAGTCACCGGCACCGGCGTTCTCAACGCCTGGCTGGACTTTGGCGCGGATGGCAGTTGGGCGCAGACGGGCGATCAGATCTTCACCAACGTCGCGCTCGCCACTGGCGTTCACACGCTGAACTTCAACGTGCCCAACACCACGCCGTGGGGCGCGACCACGTTCGCCCGCTTCCGTTTCAGCACGACCGCCAACCTTTCCTATGTCGGAGCCGCGCCGGACGGCGAGGTCGAAGATCATTTGGTGAACATCCACCCGCTGCCGAACTCCGACATGGGCGACGCGCCAGACAGCAGCAACCACTCCGGCGCGAACATGACGGCCTATCCGAGTGGCGGTCCGGCGGGCGTAATCGCGAACTTCCCGACGGTGTTTGGTGCCCCGGCCCCGTTTGGACCGCACCATGTCAACGCCCGCGCTGTGTTCCTCGGCCCCTTATCGTCCGGCGAACTTGAGGCGGACATGCTGGCAGATCAGGACTTCATCAACAACCTGCTGCCGGCCACCGACAAGCCCGATCTTGACGCCGCGGACGATGGCCTGGTTCCCCCTGTGGTGCTGCCGCATTGTGGCGGCGGGGCGATGACCCTTGCGTTCTCGTGGTTCGCCGGAGCGCCGCCGCAGATGTTCCTGAACATCTGGTGCGATTGGAACCGCGACGGTGATTGGAACGACGTTATGCCGTGCCCAGACGGCTCATCCGCGCCCGAATGGGCCTGCCAGAACATGCCGGTGCCGGTCGGCGTTCCAACACTGGCTGTCGGGATCAAGTCGTGGCACCCGTCGCTCGAGAAGCAACCGCTCTGGGTGCGCATCACCCTTGCCGAGCAACCCTGGCCGGGCCCACAGGGCTTCAGCGGGGCAGGTGGCGACGGTCCGCAGATCGGTTACCAGTTCGGCGAGACCGAGGATTACTACCTCACGGATTACGACTATGAGCAGGCGTTCGACTTCGGTGACGCGCCAGATACGCCGTATCCGACGCTCCTCGCTAACAAGGGCGCCCGCCACTTGATCGTGCCCAACTTCCACCTGGGAAACCAGGTGGACGCCGAAGCCGACGGTCTTCCACACGCGCTGGCACTGGGTGACGACAACAACAACCTTGCTGATGAGGATGGTGTGAAAATCACCGCGCCCGTCTTGGTCAACACCCAGGCGTGCGTGGATGTCTTCCTCACCGGCGCCCTTGGCGGCAAGTTGGACGGTTGGCTGGATCTGAACAAGAATGGCGTCTGGGAAGCAGCGGAGCAGTTCTTCAATGCGCAGGCGCTCGTCGCCGGCAACAATGCGGGTCTGTGTTTCGCGATAACGAACACCGCCAAGTTGGGCACGAACTTCGCCCGCTTCCGGCTGAGCAGTCTCGGTGGACTCTCACCGATCGGCGTCGCGCAGGAAGGCGAAGTCGAGGATTACCAGGTCATCCTCCGCCAGCGCGCACCGACCACGAACATCGTCATCACCTGGATCGGCGTCACGAACACCACGCCGACCAACCAGATCGTGACCGTGAAATGGAACGCGGAAACCAACGTCCACTACGAAGTCCTCGCTGCACCGAACCTCGGCACGAACAGCGGCACGGACATCGTGTGGCAGGTGATCAGCCCGGAGATCATCGGGCCGAGCGACCAGCACACTCACACGAACACGTCGATGAGCCAGCGCTACTACCGCGTGCGCGCTCCTTGGACGTATCCTTGAGTTGTGCAGCGGCGGGCCGAGTCAGCGGACGACTGCTGCGCGCGCGTGTTTACGCTGAAGCGCAACGCCAAGCCGTCGTGAGCGGCGACGAGTAACTGAGCCGCGGGTCGAAAGCAGCTAAAGCACAGCTTGTGTCACACATTAGAGTTGCAACTCGCACAATCGCAGCTAAAGTTCAGCAAAGCCCTATTCGTTTACCGACGACACTCGAAAGTGTCGGGTAGCCGTTTGCATCATGCAATGGTCCGTGGCCAATTTGTTGTACCCCTTCGTGATTCGAAGCCGTGAGCGGCACGATGCTCCGCCTGGCGATTGTGGCTTTCTTGCCGGTCCAAATCCCTCAACCCAAATGGTATTGAGCAACCATCCAAACAAACAACTCACGCAAACCAAATGAAACAAAAATCCTTGTTACTCATCATCGCACTCGGTGCATGCGCACTCTCTGCGACGGCACAAACTCTCCCCGGAGCGCCGGAGGCGAACGGGTTGGTGCCGAAGACGGCGACGGGCTACATCAACGGGACGAACGGCATCAACAACGCGGGGACGGAATCGTTGTCGGTGGACATTGTGAACAACGGCAATGTCATTGTCGGCTGGGAGGACGACAGTGAGGGCTCGATCAACCATTTCCTGGGCGTGTGGACGCTGTTGGACGCGAGCGGCAACCTGATCACCCCGCCGACCCTGCAGACCAACCGCGACGTGACGGGCGACTTGGCGACCCTGGAGGCCACCACCAACCGGTATTTGTCCTTCTTCCGCTCGGACAACACACCGACGCCGGGTTTCCCGGGCGGGTGGGGGCCGCGCGTGAAAGCCAACCGCTTTGGGGACGGGATGGGGATGGGGACCATGCCGT
>CAZWJC010000067.1:12354-26844 GCA_964634255.1 uncultured Verrucomicrobiota bacterium
ATCTCGATTTGGCGACGCTGACGGGCTATGCCGAGGCGGGCGGAGGGGGCGATGGAGGCGGCTCCGGCATCAGTGGCAACGGCAAAGACGCCTACGTCCTCGTCGGGGATTACGCCGGGACAACCGTCTGGGTGACTGTGCTCAACGCCGACGGCACCGTGCGTTGGTCGCGCGACGCGGCCGATGACAAGGTTCTCAGCGGTCTGTCCGGTACAAGCGCCGCGATTGACGAATCGGGCCAAGTCGTGGTGGTGTTCAGTGCGCGGCCCGAGTCCACGCTCCAGCAAGCGATCATGGGCCGCCGTTTCGATGCCACAGGCAAAGCCGCCGGGGGGACATTCTATGTCGGCGAAACCGAAATCCCCAACCTGGCGTCGCCACTAACCTACGCCGCAGACAACCCCAAAGTCGCATCGCGCAATGGCGCTGTGACCGTCTCGTGGTTGACCAAGAACTACCCGGACCCGGTTCTGCAGGGCACGAAGGTCATCGCGCATCGGCACTTCCTGACCGGCCCGCCCAGCCTGTCCATCGTGCGCGTCGGCAGCAACGTCAGGATTTCCTGGCCGTCCGGCGTGACGGGCTACAGCTTGGAGTCCACGGCGACACTCGGGACTGGCTCGGTCTGGAATCCCGTCTCCGGCGTTGCGAACAACTCCGTCACGGTGGTTAACCCGTCAGGCAATCAATACTATCGCCTGAAGAAATAGCGTTGAGGAAATGGACGCCATCCTCCTCGACCTGGGATGAGGCGTCGCCAGTCAGCCCTCGGCTCGCATTAGCCCTCGAGGCGGCGCGGGCCGAGGGTTTTGCATTTCGGAAAGCGGACGTTTACCACTACCCCGCTGCCGCGCGCATCTGGGCGAACCAATCCTTGGCCGCCTCCTTGGCCACAGGCTCGCTCTTGCGGTCGGCGGCGTGCTCAACGAGTTCCGCCGGCAGGTCTTTCAGAAACGGCGAAGGGTGACACGGCGTGATCTGACCGTACTTCTTGCGCCCCGCGCAATGGCTGATGTCGAGTGTCTTCATGGCCCGCGTAAGCGCCACGTAAAACAGCCGCCGCTCCTCGTCCAGCGTGCCCTCGACCTTCGAGCGGGAGTGCGGAATGAGCCCGTCCTCCGCGCCAACGATGTACACGTGCGGAAACTCAAGCCCCTTGCAACTGTGCATGGTGATCATCGTCACGGCGTCGCCGGGGTTTTCATCCTTCTCCTCGCGCTCATTGTCCAGCGTGATGTTTTCAAGGAACGCCTCCAACCGGTCAGCCAGCGAGGCGTGCGCGGGAGTCTGATCCAGCGAGGCAACAAGGTCCTTCACGTTGCGGACACGGCTTTCGGCGGTCTCGGCGCTCTTCTCCGAGCGGCGCAAGTCATCGATGTAACCGATCTCCGCCAAGAACGAATTGGCCCAAGCCTGCAGCCGCGAGGTCTCGGCCGCGCCGGCGGCGGCAACCGGGGTGTTCAGGCTCGTGCGGCTGACTTCCACGAGTTCTACAAAGGCCTCGATGCTCTCGCGCGTGCGGGCCTGAAAGGTGGTTTGCACCGCTGGATTCTTCATGGCGGCGAACACGGAGCACTTGCGTTCGCTGCTGGCGGCGAGGAGACGTTCCATCGTCAAATCACTCAAACCGCGGGCCGGCACGTTGGCGATGCGCAGCAGGTTCACGTCGTCGTGCGGGTTGAGCAGCGTCTTGAGCCATGCCAGGAAGTCCTTCACCTCGCGCCGATCAAAATAGCTCTGCCCGCCGACGAGGTGATAGCGGACGTTCGCCTGGCGGAAGGCGGTCTCCAGCTGGCGCGATTGGCCGTTCGTGCGGAACAGCACGGCCTGATGCGCCCAGGGGATGCGCCGCGCGGTGCGCAGGAACTCGATCTCTTCGACGATGGCCTTGGCCTCTTCTTCGTCACTCGTGAAGGTGTGCAGCGTGATCTTCGTGCCGTCGCCCTTGTCCGACCAGAGCTGTTTGGGGCGGCGAAGGACGTTGTGTTTGATGACGGCGTTGGCGGCCCGAAGGATGGTGTTCGTGGAGCGGTAGTTTTGCTCCAGCTTGATGACTTTGACCTTGGGGAAATACTTCTCCATGTCCAGCAGGTTGGCAATCTCCGCGCCACGCCAGCCGTAAATGCTCTGGTCATCATCACCCACCACGCAGAAGTTCTGATGCTTTGCCACGAGCTGGTGGACGATCTGAAACTGCACCGCGTTGGTATCCTGGTATTCGTCCACCATCACGTAGCGATACTGCTGGCGACAGGCCTCCAGCACGTCGGGATGTTCCTTGAACAGCTTCAAGGTCAGCAGCAGTAAGTCATCGAAGTCCACCGCGTTGCAGGCACGCAACGCCGAGTCATAACGCGGCATCAAGTGCCGGGCCACCGCGCTGTCGTCTTCTGCGGAGGCGGGTGTCAACCCCGCGCCGCTGTTCTTGTAGCGGCTGATCAGCCCCTGAATCTTCACCGCGTCGAGCTTCTCGCCTTTCGCAGAAACGTGGCTGAGAATCTTCTTCACGGCGCCAAGCTGATCCGACTCCGTGTAGATGACGAAGTTGCGCTTGTAGCCAAGCTTCTCAATGTGCCGGCGCAGGATGCGGACGCAGAGTGAGTGGAACGTGCAAAGCGTCGGGCGAGCGTCCGCGTCGGCATTCCGCCGGCGCGGGATGAGTTGGTTCACGCGTTCCTGCATCTCGCGCGCCGCCTTGTTCGTGAACGTCACGCCGAGAACGTGCTGTGGGGCGACGCCCTTTTCGATGAGGTGCGCGATGCGGAAGGTGATGACGCGGGTCTTACCGGTGCCGGCACCGGCCAAAATCAAGACGGGGCCGTTGAGAGTCTCGACGGCCAGGCGTTGTTGCGGATTGAGCGAGCGCAGGTCCAACACAGCGCGCGGAGTGTAGTGAGGGAAACGCGCAAAGCAAGCACCCGGGTTCGGTCCGAGGAGGTTTCGCCTCGCCCCGATCATTCCGCGTGGTTCGGCGCAGTTTCGGAGAGGACGAGCGAACGATCAGCGCGAGCTCTCGCTCCAATCCAGCGTCACCACAACCGGCGACCAGGAAACATGCTGGACAACCCGCTGCCAGCGCGGTGAAGCGTCGGGCGGCTGGGCGCGGGCCCAGTTCTCCACGCGTACCGTGACCTGGTCGGGTGTGGATTGGAGTTGGGCCAGCACCGACACGTAGCGGCGGTAGTAATCAAACTGCGTCAGGATCAGCTTGGCCGGCTTCACGGAACGCAGGGCTTTGACATCCACGTCAGGATCGCCCTTGACCGCCGGACCGAGCCAGTCGGAGTGGCGCAACCGGAGCCGGCGAGCCTCCGGCCAGACGTCGTAGAGGTAGGCTGAAGACACGCCGGCGGTCGAAGCATCAGCCAAGGCCGCCAGTTCGCGGCTGACCACGCCCAACGCGTTGCTCCGCCCCATATCACGAGAGCAAGCCATGCCCCAAGTGGTCATCCCAATCGCTCGGGTTGAGACAAGCAGCGCGGCGAGACCAAAGACAGCTCGCACGCCGACCAGATTCGATCGGGACTTCCCCTCCCCTACCCACACGGCTAGGAACACGCCCACGACGAACGGCTGCAAATAGGCAGCCACCGCCACCACATTCGGCGTCAAGATGCACAACGCCGCCGCCACCACCGCCGCGGCGGCAACGCTCGCAGCCACCAAGACCGACCAAAGCGCTGGCGAAACGCCGTCTGCCGCGCCCCGCCGCGTCCAACGCCAGAACGCGGGCAACGCCGTGAAGGGAAGTACGGCAAGCACGAGGAGCACGCCGGGTGCGGCCCGAACAACCTTCAGCAACTCCATCGCGTCGGGAATCCGCCATCCCGTCAGCGAGGGCGTCTGCTGCGCGTGTTCCTGAAAGCCGGCCCACAAGTGCGGCCAGAGGAATTTGACGCCGAGCACTAGCATCACCGGGACGATCGTCATCACGGCCAGCGCGAGTGCGGCGGGGCGCTTTTTGTGCTGCCGCGAGGAGAGCAACACCACCAGCCAGACCAGCAGGAAAAAGACGGTGCCGATTTGCAGGCTCGTACTTAGGCAGAGGATGACGCTTAAGATTGCTACCCAAACCCAACCACCTGCCGACTTGGCTTCGCTGACATTTACCTCACGAGCGAACGCCCGCGTGACCGCATACACGGCCGCCATGCCGAACACGTGCGCCAGCGAATCCGGCCGGTCGTGAAACGTGATGCCCAGCAGGAACAGCCCGGCGAAATGCATCGCCCAAACCGGTGCACGCAGTTTGCGCAAGGTCGCCAGCACCAACCCCGCATAGGCCGCGAGCAACAAGAAGTGCAGCCCCATCGCCGCCAACACCGACGTGCCGAAGCATTTCATCCAAGCCAACAACGCGACTTGATAAAGCGGCGGGTAGGCGCAGAACACCTCACCTCCGGAAATGGGCAGCGCGTTGACGAGGGCGGGATTGCAGTACTTGCCATGCAGAAGCAGGTTCACCACCGGCCCATCGTAGAAGAAGGCGTCATTCGAGGGAATCGGTTGGCTGGTGGACACCAGCAGCGCCGCCTTCCAAAGCAACACGAGGGCGAAGACGATCTCCGGGCGCTGGCGCAAGGTTTTCAACATCGGCGGGCACAGCTTTCCAAACCGGTTGGGCTTGTCAACCGCCAACCCCGTTGGCTACCGTCCCGGGCGACACGAAGCAGATGCCCGCGCCACCAACCAGCACCAATCCCGCCCCTGTCCCGCTTTGCGTGGACCTCGACGGGACGTTGATCCGCACCGACATGGTGTGGGAAAGCCTGGTGCGCGCGCTGCGCCGGAATCCGCTTTACCTCTTCGCCGCGTTGGCGTGGTGGTGTCGCGGACGCGCCTACCTGAAACAAGAGCTCGCCCGGCGGGTGGAGGTGCCGGTCGAGAACCTGCCTTACACGGAATCGTTCGTGAGCTTCCTGCGCGCCGAGAAGGCGGCTGGCCGCAAGCTCGTGCTCGTGACGGCCTCGGACATGTCGCCGGCCAAGCGCGTGGCGGAACACGCCGGGTTGTTCGACGAGGTGCTGGCGAGCGACGGAAAAACGAATCTGCGCGGCGACACCAAGGGCCGGACGCTGGCTGAGCGCTTCGGCAAAGGCGGCTTCGATTACGCGGGCAATTCCTCCGTGGACCTCGGCACGTGGCCCTACGGACGCGAAGCGGTCATCGTCAACGGCAGCCCGTCCCTCATCCGGCGCGCCGCGGCACTCACGAAGATCGGGCCGACGTTTGACTGCCAGACGAGTTTCTTGCCAGCGCTGCTGAAGGCGCTGCGGCCGCATCAGTGGCTCAAGAGCCTGATCGTCTTCGTGCCGCTGCTCACGTCGCATCACCTGCTGGACGCCGTCTTCCTGAAGCCAGCGTTGTGGGCGGCGACGGCCTTCGCGCTGTGTTCCTCGGCAGTATACGTGCTGAACGATCTGCTGGACCTGGATCACGATCGCGGTCATCCAACCCGCCGGTTGCGCCCGTTTGCGGCTGGAACGCTGCCCTTGCCGATGGGCTTGGGACTAGCCCCGATTCTCTTTGCTGTGGCATTCGGCTTGGCGGCAGTTGTTTCCCTCAGATTGCTGGCCGTGCTGACCGCCTACACGCTGCTCACGCTGGCTTACTCTTGGCGGCTCAAGCAGATCGTCCTGCTCGACGTGTTTCTGTTGGCGGGGTTCTACATCATCCGATTGGTTGCCGGACACGAGGCCACGGGCATTCCGTATTCGGCGTGGCTGCTGGTGTTCGCCATGTTCATCTTCCTAAGCCTCGCGCTCGTGAAACGCTTCCGGGAACTTCAGGGCCTCCGCGAGCGAAATCACGTGAACGCCGCCGGGCGCGGTTACGTGGCGGCGGATCTGGACCTCGTGGCCACACTCGGCACCGGCAGCGGCTGGCTCGCGGCGCTGGTGCTTGCGCTCTACGTAAATAGCCAGGAAGTCCGCGTGCTCTATGCACATCCGACGCTCCTGCTGCTCGTTTGCCCGCTGCTGCTCTTCTGGGTGAGCCGCATTTGGCTGATCGCGCATCGCGGCGCGATGAACGACGACCCGGTTGTTTTCGCCATCAAAGACTGGGTGAGCTACGGCATTGGCGCGCTGACGCTGCTGGTGCTGTGGCTGGCCACGGGATAGCGCGACATGGGCAAGCCTTTCGAGCGGTGGTTTCACGACGCAGTGTCGGCGCTGGCCTACTCGCTGGCAGAACGGCACGCCGGTAATCCCGCGCTCCAACCGCCCCACAACGATCTCACGCAATTCATCCTCCGCCAGCACGGACGGATGACGGATTACCTGCGCGCTCCGATGCTGGCAGCGACGCTGGGTTTCGATCTCGCAGGCTTGGTGAAAGGACAACGATTCCAGCGGCAATCACCCGAGAAGCGGCGTCGGCAAATCGCCTTGTGGAAAGCTGGCAAGCTGGGCGTGCAACGGGACTTGATCCGCTTCCATGAAAGCTTGGCCACACTGGCGCTTTATGATCGGCTGACAACTGAACGTGCTACCCATGTCCCGCCGGCAGAACCGATTCAGTCCTTCCGGCAAGATGCCGGAAGCACGTTGCGTTGCGAAATCGCCGTCGTCGGCTCCGGTCCGGGCGGAGCGATCACGGCGTGCATACTGGCGGAAGCCGGGCGCGACGTGGTACTGATCGAGGAAGGCCCGTTCCTGCCGCTCAACTCCTGCCCGGCGTTCTCGCGGACGGAGATGGAGCAGAAGTACCGCAACGGCGGACTGACGGTGGCGTTGGGTGCAAACAAGATCGCCTACGTGGAAGGCCGGTGCGTCGGCGGCGGCAGCGAAATCAACAGCGGGCTGTACCATCGCACGCCGGCGGAAGTGCTGGCGCGCTGGCGACGCGAGTTCTTGGTCGAGGCGCTGACCGAGAAAGACCTGCTGGCGCACTACGAGGCAAACGAGCGCGACTTGTCGGTCTCCAAGTTGCCCGGTGCGGCGCCGACGGCGTCGCTGAAGTTGCACGAAGGCGCGACAAAGCTGGGCTGGCATTCGCTCGAGGTGCCACGGTGGTTTCGATACGACGCGGACGGCAGCGGGACGCGCCAGTCCATGACGGAAACCTTCGTTCCGCGTTTCTTGAAAGCCGGCGGCAAGCTTCTAGCAGAGGCACGTGTGACCCGACTCCGCCGCGAGGGCAAGGTTTCGGCGCTCGATGTCAGACGGGCGGACGGCGCGAAGCTCCGCATCGAAGCGGAAACGGTCTTCCTCTGTGCTGGCGCGGTGCAAACGCCGGCCCTCTTACGGCGCACTGGCATCACGCACAACGTCGGCGACTCGCTGCGTGTGCATCCCACGCTGAAGCTCGTGGCGAAGTTCCCGGAGGTGGTGAACTCCACGACGATGGGCGTGCCGGTGCATCAGGTGAAGGAGTTCGCCCCGCGGCTTAGCTTCGGCTGCTCGATCAGTTCACCCGCCTATCTCGCGCTCGGGCTGCTAGATCATCCGCACGAGGCGGCTGCGGTCGCCCGCGATTGGCCGCGCATGGCGAACTACTACGCCATGATCACCGGCGAAGGGCACGGCACGGTGCGGACCTTGCCCGGCTTCAGGGATCCGCTGGTGCGCTTCGCGATTTCAGACCAGAACCGGCGCGACCTTGCAGACGGGTGGCGAAAGCTGGCGGAAGCGCTGTTCACCGCGGGCGCGGAAACGTTACTCCCGTGCGTGGCGGGGAGCACGCCGCTCCGAAGTCCCGCGGACTTGAAGGAGATTCCCGAACAACTCGCGACCGGCACGGGCAACTTGATGACGATTCACCTCTTCAGCTCATGTCCGATGGGGGAAGATCGGAAGCGCTGTGCGGTGGATTCCTTCGGGCGCGTGCATAGCCATCCAAACCTGCGGATCAGCGATGCCAGCCTGCTTTGCACCGCGCCGGGCGTGAATCCACAAGGCACGATCATGGCACTGGCGCGAAGGAATGCGCTGCAGTTTCTCGGTAAGCTGTAGAAACGGCCTCATCTGGTAGGGTTCGCTGTTCTCAGCGAGCCGCAAGCGCATCACACTCGGCGCGGTGAGGACACCGCGCCCTACCACTCTGGCTTGGGATTTAGCCCCCTCGCAGGGCACTACTTCCCCAACTCCGCGTAGAGCCGCTTCTCCGCCGCCGCGTTATCGAGGTTGTGGCGCATGCGCATCACCGCCACGCCGACGACCGGCGGGTAGGCCTGGTCGGCCTTCATGCGCGGCTCGACGTATTCGATGATCTCGAAGAGCAGGCGGTTGGCTTGCTCGTAAGGCAGGTTCGTGAGGCGCTGGATGTAACGCGTCGAGCGGTCGATCAGCTTCAGATTGCTCGGCACGACCCAGATCATGTAGTTGCCCATCACGCGACCGAGCCGGACCATCGTGCAGGTGGAAAGCGTGTTCAGCAGCAGCTTGAGGCCAACGCGCACCACGCCATTGAGTAACAGATCGGTCTCCGGCACGGGCACGAGCACCGCGGTGCAGTCTGGATTCCAGTGCGCCAAGAACGTGCTCGCTTCGAGCATGGCCGCCGGGCTGCCGAGGAAGATCAAGCCCGTCTTCGCACCGGCCTGTTTCGCAGCATCGAGTTGTTTGTGGTGAAAGCCGTCCGGCTTGAGCAGTGACTTCTTTTCCGCCTCGACCACGAGCCCCACGGCGCTGTCGCCGGCGCCGAGCGAACGGTTCTTGATGCCGTCCAGCCCGATGCGGAAGCGCATGAGTTCCGGGTAGCTGATCTTGCGGACGATCTCCAGCGTGCGAGCAAATTTGTCCTCCGGCACGAGCGCGCGCACCTCGGCCTCGGTCCACTCCACGCACTTGGGCGTGCGTTTGCAGACGCGCTCCCAAGCGCTCGGCGAGTCTTTGTAGGGCACGTAGAGAAACGCCCAGGACTCGGTGGCGGTGGTGTCGTCGAACTTGCGGAACGGCGGCGTGCAGTACGTCGGCGAGCGCTCGGTGGTGTCGGTGAGCATGTCAATGCCCACACGATCCGCGAAATAATTGTTCTTCCGACCGGCGCGATACACCGACTCCTCCATCGCAGTCAGCTTCGCCAGTTGTGCCAATACCTCCGGCGACTTGAGCGTGGCGTGCATTTCCTCCAGCTTCGCGAGGAACTGCCCCGGCACGCTGGCGGAGTCCAATGCGCACGGCCCCTTTGGTTCCAATTCCTTTAGCAAATCGCGCAGGACCATCTCCAGCACCGTGACCAGCACGGCGAGTTGGATGCTCGTCGCCTGCATGCGGGTCGAGCCCGTGATGCCCATCGGGCCGGTGGTGAGGTTGATCTTTTCGATACGCGCGTCCTGAATCACCTCACGGCTGCGCTGAACGTATTGGCAAAGGATATCGTTCGGGTTGTTATAGACGAAATAAACCTTCGCGCCAAGCTCGACGCCCTGCCACGCCGTGCCGATGACGAACGACGTCTCGCCGCCTTCCGTGATCGCGAAAACCACATCCTTATTGCTGACGCCAAGGTCGCCGATCTGCTTCTTGCCAAAGTCCGTGAAATCCTCGAAACCCTCGACCGCCTTGATGAGCGCGAAGTCGCCGCCCGCCATGACGGGGAAGGCGCGGTTTTCCCAATCCTCCGGAGCGGGCGAACACTTCAAACCGCGCGCGCGCTGCTGCTGCCAGAACTCGCGCCAGATGGAAACGAGCTGGATGCTCAGTCGGCCGGTCGAGCCGCAACCGGTAAAGAACACCTTGCCGCCGTTCTTCAGCGCCTGCCGCAGCGTGTCCGCGATCTGACACGGGCGGTTGGACTGCGCGAACTCGCGATACTTACGCACGACGTCGTCGTCCACGTCGAACAACAGACGCAGGCCCGCGGCGATGTCGCCTTTGGCCACCTCGCTCAGGTTGGCCGTGACGGGATGGGACGACTCAGTCGTCAACACGCCCAATTTGAACTGGTCAGCGATCTTCAAGAAATCGGCCGACCGCTGGTTGGATGTCTCACTCATGCGAAATCTGTTTGGGCACTGGTTTCACAGCCCATGCGCGAGTCTGGCGGCGTGAGGAATTCGCAAGCAAGGAAAAAGGCAGCCCCGCGAGCGTGGTTGCCGGCTAGGTAGCTCCAGGCGAGTGGCTCATCATCCGACCGGGCTTGACGGCTGTCTCTCCGCGATCGCAACCCCACCGAAGTGGCGTGTCAGGAGAACTCTCATCATGGGCTTCAACCGTCACCTTTCTGCCAACCCAGCGCTTCGCTGGAAGCTCGCACTTTACGCTTTCAAGTATTCCTTCGGGAACTTCCACGGCTTGCGATACGTCGGCACGGCGAGCTTGGCCGCTTCGGAATCGCCGACGATCTGTTCCTTCATCGGATCGAACCGGAGGCTGCGGCCCAGTTTGAGTGAAAGCAGGCTGAGCACGATGGGCACGTCCACGCGGGTGTGGTAGAAGACGCTGACACTGGGTTGCTGGCGGGTCTTGATGCAGTTGAGCCACTCGATCTCGTGGCCCGGTGACGGCGGAATGCTCGGCGGCGGTGTTTGTTTGCCTTTCAGCTTGTCGCCTTCAGGCACGATCTTGTGCATGCCGTAGTCGGAATAGAGCGTGCCGTTCTCACCGTGGAAATAGATGCCGAGGCGGCGTTGCGGCACGGGTTCGCCGTGGAAATCGAAGCCGTAGCTGTTTGTGAGCGACGACATCCATGTCATCGTCATCTTCGGATAGCGCCAGAGGACTTCGTGGTTGTCGTAGATGTCGCCGTCGTCCTTGAGGGCGAAGCGCCCGCCGCTGGAGCTGATCTCGGTGGGATAGCCAAGGTCGAGTGCCCACACGGGCAGGTCGATGATGTGCGGCGCCATGCCGGGCGTCCAACCGCCGCTGTAGGCCATCCACGAGCTGTGGTTGAAAGCATCCTGCACCGCCAGCTTGTTAAACGGCATCATCGGGCCGGGGCCGACCCACATCTCCCAATCGAAGCCGTCGGGTAACGGATTCTGCGCGCTATGGCCGAGGCCAAGCGGCGTTTGGTTCATCACATTGAACGTGCGCACGGTGGCGATGGAACCGAGGTTGCCGGAGCGGATGTATTCGACGACGCGCCGGTAATTCTCACTGGCATGAATCTGCGTGCCGATCTGGCTGATGACGCCGTGTCGCTTCACCGCGTTCCGCACCGCGAGACTCTCCCCCAAATGCAGCGTCATCGGCTTCTGGAGATAGATATCCTTCCCGGCTTTGCAGGCTTCGACAGCGATAAGCGTGTGCCAATGCGGTGGCGTGGCAATAATCACGGCATCCACGTCCGGACGTGCGAGCACTTCGCGCCAGTCGGCGTAAGCCTTGCACGTGGGCTTGTATTGCTCGGCAACGTGTTCCCGGCGATCCGGCCACACATCGCATACCGCGGTAATGACAACATCGGGATGCTTGGAGCAGGAACGCAAGTTGGACTGCCCCATGCCCCCGCAGCCAATGAGGCCAAGCTGAATCTTGCCGTTCAACGACGGCTGGCGCGCGGGCTTGGTCCGGCTCGCGGCGAACACACTGGGGGCGGCGAGGCCGATGGCCGTGACAGTGGCAGTCTTTTGGATAAATGAGCGACGGGAAATTTCGTTTTGCATGACGTGACCAATAATGCGCTGCGCAAAACCGCCGGCAAGCGTTTTTGCGGCTCAGCGCAGCACGCCCCGCAATGCTTGGCCGGTGTGGCTGGATTCACACTTGGCGATGGCTTCCGGCGTGCCGTGCGCGACGATGCGTCCACCACCCGCGCCAGCTTCCGGCCCGAGGTCAATCACCCAGTCGGCGCATTTGATGACTTCGAGGTTGTGCTCGATGACGAGCACCGAATGGCCGGCGTCCACGAGGCGTTGGAACACCTTGAGCAGGATGCGAACGTCCTCGAAATGCAGGCCGGTGGTGGGCTCGTCGAAGAGAAAGAGCGTTCCCTTGTTAGCAGCGGACGTGAGTCCACTTCCTCCTCCCCCGGAAGTTGGATTGAGCCGACTCACGTCGGCTGCTACGGAATCGGAAAGATGCCGCACCAGCTTCAGTCGCTGGCTTTCGCCACCGGAGAGCGTATTGATGGGTTGGCCGAGACGGAGGTAACCGAGCCCAACTTCTTCGAGCAGCTTCAGGCTGGCGACCGCTCGTCGGGCGGGTTTGGAATCCGCAAATCCAGAAAGGAACGCCGCCGCTTCCTCGACCGTGGCGTCCAGCAAGTCCGCGATGGACCAGTCATTTCGGATTTCGGATTTCGGATTTCGGACTTTGACTTCGCGGATGTGCTCACGGTAACGCCGCCCGCCGCAGTCGGGGCAGCGGATAAAGATGTCGCTCAGGAACTGCATTTCGATCTTCTCGAAACCCGCGCCCCGGCAGCGCTCACATTGGCCCTGGGTGGAGTTGAAGCTGAAGGCGCTCGCATTCAAACCGCGCTGCTTGGCGACTTCCGACTGGGCGAAGACCTCGCGGATGTCGTCAAACGCGCCGATGTAAACCGCCGGGTTGGAGCGCGGCGTCTTGCCCAGCGTGGACTGATCCACCAACACGACGCGTCCGAGATGTTCGTGGCCGGCCAGCATCGCCGATTGCCGATTGTCGATTGCCGATTCCTCCCCCTGGTCGGCCTCGCCGGATTCATCCGAGTCTAGCCGGTCTGAAGCCTTGGCGGCCGGCAATTTCAGATTTGAGATTCCGGATTTGAGATTTGCCTCCAACGCCGGCAGCAGAACTTCGCGAATCAGGGTGGTCTTGCCCGAACCGCTGACGCCGGTGAGACAAACCAGCCGGCCCAGCGGGATTCGGACGGTCAGGTCGCGGAGGTTGTGGCGGGAAGCGTTGCTGACCTGCAACCATTCTCCGGATGCCGGTCTGCGTACTGGAATCTCAATCTGCTTGCTCCCGCTCAAGTATTGCCCGGTCAGCGACGACTTGCTCCGGTGGATTTCGCGGAACGAGCCTTGGAAGACCACTGCACCGCCCGTTGCGCCGTGGCCGGGGCCGAGGTCCACGATCTGATCCGCCGCCCGCATGACGCTGGGTTCGTGCTCGACTACAACCACGGTGTTCCCCGTGTCACGCAGGCGTTCGAGGATGCGCACGAGGCGTTCCGTGTCGCGCGGATGCAAGCCGACGCTGGGTTCATCGAGGACGAACAGCGTGTTGACCAGTCGCGTGCCGAGGCAGGTGGTCAAACTGACGCGCTCGGTTTCGCCGCCGGATAAGGTGCGCGTCGGACGATCCAGCGTCAGGTAGCCGACACCCACTTCTTCCAGGTAGCTGAGGCGCGAGCGGACTTCGTCTAGAACCAGCGCGAGCGGATCGCCAGGTCCGGGTGCGCGCTGCCTCGCGAGCGTTTCAACCAAGTGTAGCGCTTCAGTGATGGTCAGGGCGTAGAAGTCGGCAAGCGAGAGTCGGCTGTAGCCGCCGACGTCAGTCGGCGCTGATGCAGCCGCATTTGGATTGCGCGGACTAACGTCCGCGGCTACGGGAAGCAGATACAGCAGGGCATCCGGCTTCAGCCGTGCGCCACCGCAATCCGGGCACGTCGTGTAGGCGCGGTAGCGCGAGAGCAGCACGCGCATGTGCATCTTGTAGGACTTGGACTCCAGCCAACGGAAGTAACCCTTCACGCCGTACCAGACCCGCGGCCACTCGTGCTCCTCGTCTTTGCCGTAGTCCGGATCGCCCTCGACAACATAGTCCTGCCAGCGCTGGGACAGCTTGTTGAACGGCACGTCGGTTGAGATATCCATCGCCCGGCACATGCGGAGCAGATCGCGCTGGCACTCCTGGCCCGTGCCCGTCTGCCACGGTTTCACCAGCCCTTCCGCCAGCGTTTTCGAGCGATCCGGGATCGCCAGATTATAGTCAATGGAGATGACGCGACCGAAGCCTTTGCAGGTCGGACACGCGCCGATGGGATGGTTGAAGCTGAATAGTGCCGGCGAAGGATCGCGGTATTCGAGGTCGCAACGGGCGCAATGGAGGCGGCTGGAGAACGGGCGAGGATGGAGGATGGAAGTTGGAGGATGGACTTCCCAGACGGCCAGCTTGCCTTTGCCAAAATGGTAGGCCTGTTCGCAGGCCTCGATGAAGCGAGCTCGAGCGGTGGGGGCAAGGGTCAAACGATCCTGGATGACCGTGAGATGCTGGATGCGAGACGGCGCGTCTTCGAGACGCACGGCTTCACCGTTGAGCAGAAGTCGCTGGAAGCCTTGCTTGGCAATCAAGGCGAGGGACTCGTCGAGCGAGAGTTTCTCCGACAGCGGTAGATCAAACGTAATGAGAACCTCGGACTTCGGACTTCGGACTTCAGACTTCGAGCTTGTCTCGGATTTCGGGTTTCGGATTTCGGAATTGGAGACCGCTTCCCAAACCTGCCGCGGCGTGTCTTTCCGCACCGGCTGGCCGCAACCCCGGCAATGCAATTGCGCCACCAACGGCCAGAGGGCCTTCATGTAGTCGCAAATCTCCGTCATCGTGCCCACCGTCGAGCGCGTGGTGCGGACGGCGTTGCGCTGCTCGATGGCGATGGCGGGCGGGATGCCCTCGATGC
>CAZWJC010000068.1:0-26767 GCA_964634255.1 uncultured Verrucomicrobiota bacterium
CAAACAGATCCAGAGTCTGCTGTGCTACCGTTACACCATCGGGCAAGCCGGAGCGTCGGACAGGCTAAACGCTTTCCTCGGCCAGTCAAGGCTCGTTAAACCGTGGAATCGTTGCAGCGTTGAATCGGGCTTCGCCGCACCGGACGCTGCTTCAACGCTTCAATCTAGTTGACCATGCCCTCCGAATACCGCCTCATCCTGAAGCACGCCGATCAGCCGGGTTACACGCCCGACATCGAGTGTTACTTGCGGCACGGCGGCTACGAGGTGCTCAAGAAAGCGCTGGCGATGCAACCGGTGGATTTGCCGGACGGCAAGAAGAAGTCGCCGCAGGAACAGCTCCGCGACGAGGTCATGAGGTCCGGCCTGCGCGGTCGCGGCGGCGCGGGCTTTTCGTGCGGACTCAAGTGGAGCTTTGTGGATCGCCGCAGCGGCAAGCCGATTTATCTCATTTGCAACGCCGACGAATCCGAGCCGGGCACGTTTAAGGACCGCCAGATCATCCACAAAGACCCGCACCAGCTCCTCGAGGGCATGATCCTCTCGTGCTTCGCGAACGACGTGAAGCTCGCCTACATCTACATCCGTGGCGAAATGCCCCAAGGCGCGAAGCTGCTCAACCAGGCGCTGGCCGAGGCCCGCGCGAAGAACCTGCTTGGAAAGAACATTCTCGGCAGCAGCTACGACTTGGAAATCTACGTGCATCGTGGTGCAGGTGCTTACATTTGCGGCGAAGAAACCGGCCTCATTGAATCGCTCGAAGGCAAACGTCCGTATCCGCGCATCAAGCCGCCGTACTTCCCGGCTGTGCTCGGGCTCTACATGTGCCCGACGATCGTGAACAACGTGGAAACGCTCTGCGCCGTGAAGCACATCGTCGCGATGGGCGGCGCGGAATACGCCAAGCTGGGGACGCCGAACAACACCGGCACACGCATCGTCAGCCTCAGCGGCCACGTCAGGCGACCCGGCTACTACGAGGTCGAGGTGGGCAAGGTCACGATTGGGGAGTTGATCAATGACTCTGCCTTCGGCGGCGGCTTGCGTGAACCCGAGCCGGGCCAGCCACCCAAGAAATTGAAAGCCGTCATCCCCGGCGGCTCGTCCTCGAAGGTTCTGAAGGCGAGCGAGAAATTCAAGATCAAGCGCAAGGTGGACGGCAAAGACGTCGAGCAGGAATTGGACATGCTCGACTTGCCCTACGATTTCGATTCCCTGATCCAAGCGGGCTCAATGAGCGGTTCGAGCGCCATCATCGTAATGGACGATTCGACCGACATCGTCGAAGCGCTGGCGAACATCGCCGAGTTCTACGCCCACGAGAGCTGCGGCCAATGCACGCCCTGCCGCGAAGGCTCGCTTTGGATGAGCAAGGCGCTGCATCGGCTGACGCACGGCGGAGGACGCGCCCAGGACGCGGAATATCTGGCGAAGATCGCCGACAACATTCCCGGCGGTCGCACGATCTGCGCGTTCGGCGAAGCCTGTTCATGGCCGGTGCAAAGTTTCGTGGCGAAGTTCAAAGACGAGTTTGTTGCCAAAGGCAAAGCCGACCAAGATCGTCGCGAGTCGACAACGAACAAGGAGCAGGACGAGGAAAGCCGAAGGAAAGCAGAAGAAGAGGCGCGTTGGGCGCCGCTCCGAGCATTGCAGTAGAGTTTTGCCGGTTATTGATGTCGAATACACCCACAACCGAAACCAAGCCCTCGCCGCCCGCGATCGAGAAGATCAAGGTGCGGGTGGACGGGCGCGACGTGGAAGTGCCGCGGCTTTCGCCGGATTGGCAGGGCAAGCTCGCGCCCACGACGATGATCCAGGCGGCCGAGGCGGTGGGCGCGATGGTGCCGCACTACTGCTACCATCCGAAGCTCCCTATCGCCGGCAACTGCCGCATGTGCCTCGTCGAGTTCGGCACGCCCGCGCTCGGACCGGATCGGAAGCCCATCCTGAATCCCGACGGCACGCCGAAGATCGCAAAGTCGCCGCGCCCGGCCATCGCCTGCGCCACGCCGATTTCGCCCGGCATGGAGATTTACACGAACACGCCCACCGTGAAGGCCATGCGCGAAGGCGTGCTGGAGTCACTGCTGATCAATCATCCGCTCGATTGCCCGATCTGCGACCAGGCGGGCGAATGCAAGCTCCAAGAATACTCCGTGGACTACGGCCAGAGCGCGAGCCGCTTCGTCGAGGCGAAGGTTCACAAGCCCAAAGCGGTGGACCTCGGCCCGCGCATCATGCTCGACGCCGAGCGTTGCATCCTGTGCTCGCGCTGCATCCGGTTCACGCGCGACGTCGCGGGCGACGACGCCCTCGGCATCATCAATCGCGGCAGCTACAACACCATTGTGACGTATCCCGGGATGCCTTTCGACAACAACTACACGCTCAACACCGTGGATATCTGTCCCGTGGGCGCGCTGACGTCGAAGGATTTCCGTTTCCAGATGCGCGTGTGGTTTCTCAAGGAGAGCAAGAGCGTTTGCACGAGCTGCGCGACCGGCTGCAACATCATCATCGGCACACGCGAGGAGAAGATTTACCGCTACACGCCCCGTGAAAACGACGCCGTCAATGGCCCGTGGATGTGTGACGCCGGTCGGCTGAACTACAAGTGGATTCAGCGGGAGGACCGGTTGAAGGAAGTTATGGTGCGTGGCGAGAAATCGTCCTGGAGCACGGCGTTGAGCAAGATCGCCGACAAGCTCAAGCAAGCTCCGGCAGGCTCAGTAGCCATCATCGCCTCTGCCCGGCAGACAAACGAGGAGCTTTGGCTCCTGAGCAAGCTCAAGGCGAAGCTCGGGGCAATCAGCGATGCCATCGAGCGCATCGGCGAGCCGGACCGATTGCTCGTCAGCCCGGACAAGAATCCCAACACCAACGGCGCGCGGCTCACCGGCATTTGCTACACCGAGATGGGCATCAACCTGCCCAAGATCGCCGACGGCATCGCGAAGGGCACAATCAAGACGCTGATCGTGTTCGGCGAGGACGTCACGAAGCATGGCCTTGGCGCGGACTTGCTCGGCAAGCTGGAGACGCTGATCGTGAGCGACATTTTGCCAAGCGAAACGACGAAGCTGGCGCATTACCTCCTGCCTGGCTGCGCCCACGCCGAGAAGCGCGGTTCGTTCACGAACGCCAAAGGTCGCGTCCAGAAATTCACGAAAGCCGTCGAGCCGCCGGGCGACGCCCGTGCCGAATGGGATTTTCTGCACGACATCCTGTTTAACGTCACGGGCCAGGACGGTTTCCTGACCATCGAAGGCTTGTTCAATGAGATGGCGAAGGATGTGCCGGCGTTTGATGGGCTGACGTGGGCTCGCCTCGGCGACACGGGCGTGACGGTGAAGATTTGAGATGATTGCCTGGTTCAACAACCTGGATGCGACAACGCAGTTCGTGATCTTCACGGGCGCGAAGGCTGTCGGCGCGTTCGCCGTGCTGATGTTCATGGTCGCCTACATCGTGCTGGTGGAGCGGCGCGTGTGCGCGTTCATCCAGGATCGCATCGGGCCGAACCGCGCGGGCCCATTCGGGCTGCTCCAGCCTGCCGCCGACGCCGTGAAAGCGTTTTTCAAGGAAGAGATGACGCCGGCACATGTGCGCAAGGTGTTTTACGTCCTTGCGCCGGCGCTTGCACTGATCCCGGCGATCCTGAACCTCGCAGTCATTCCCTTTGGCTCGCGCATCGGCGGGCAAAGCATGGTGCTGGCGGACCTGAACATCGGCATTCTCTACACGTTTGGCATCGTGTCACTGGGCGTTTACAGCATCGTGCTGGCGGGCTACGCGGCGAACTCGAAGTATCCGTTCCTCGGCGGCATTCGCTCGACCGCGCAGATGATCTCCTACGAAATCGCCATGGGCATGAGCGTGATCCCGATCTTCCTGTGCGTCGGCAGCCTGAACTTGAGCGAAGTCATCAGCGCGCAGACCGGCACGCAGCTTCGCGTCCTCCCCAACTGGTTCGTCTGCCAAAACCCGATGACATTCCTGTCGTTCGTCATCTTCCTCGGCGCGGCGTTCGCGGAAACGAACCGCACGCCGTTCGACCTGCCCGAGGCGGAGCAGGAACTCGCCGGCGGCTACAACGTCGAATACAGCTCCATCAAGTTCGCCCTGTTCTTCATGGGCGAATACGCGAACATGATCCTCGCCTCGGCGATGATGGTGACGCTGTTCTTCGGCGGTTGGACGCTGCCGTGGTTCGGGCTCGATCAAACCGCGACGACGCTGCTGGACGGCATCGCGCACATCGCGATTTTCCTGACCAAGGTCTTCGCGTTTCTGGTGATGTTCATCTGGGTGCGCTGGATGTGGCCGCGTTTCCGTTACGATCAGTTGATGAACTTGGGCTGGCTGCGCTTCATCCCGCTCGCGCTGGCGAACATCGTGGTCACGGCCGTGTGGCTGTGGTGGGGGAGTCGGACATGAAGCAAAAGCTCGTCACCGTTTACGTGGACAATATGGCCTACGGTAAAGGCAAGCTGCTCGTCGGCTCGTTTGCCGAGAAGCACGGGTTCGTTGAGGAACATTTGCAGTCCTATTTGGACGACGGCTGGCGCATCGCGTCGGTTTCCGGATTTGGCGGGAACTCGGATTCTGTTTCCGCGCGCGGCTGGTTCGCAGTCGTTTTGGAAAAATGATCGTCAAACGCAGACCATTGAATCTTTGGGAGCGGCTTTACCTGCCGGCCATCATCGGCGGGTTCAAGGTCACGCTGCGCCACTTCTTCAAGAAGAAGGTGACGATGCAGTATCCCGAGGAGAAATGGGTCGTGCCCGAAGGCTATCGCGGCGCGCCGTACCTCGTGCGGGATCAGGACGGCAACACCAAGTGCGTCTCCTGCCAGCTCTGCGAGTTCGTCTGCCCGCCGAAAGCCATTAAGATCACGCCACCCGGCGCGGCGGGACAACTCGCGGATCGTCCGAATGCCGAGAAGATGCCGCAGGAGTTCGAGATCAACATGCTTCGTTGCATCTTCTGCGGCTTCTGCCAGGAAGTCTGCCCGGAGGAAGCCATCTTCCTGCAAAAGGATTACTCGCTCACGGGCACAAGCCGCGCGGAGATGATTTACGACAAAGAGAAGCTCCTCGCCCTCGGCGGCGTCCACGCGGGCGTTCAAAAATGGAAACAGAAAGCCGAAGAGGCGAAAGCGCAGGAAAATTTTCCGGTGAAGGGCTAGAACGGCAATGGCAATACCCGACATCCTGTTTTACGTGTTTGCGCTTCTGACGCTCTCGTGCGGCGTGTTCGTCGTCGCGAATCCGTTCAGCCGCAACCCGGTCACAAGCGCGATGTTCCTCGTGCTGACCATCATTTCGATGGCGGGTTTGTTCGTGCTGCTGCACGCATTCTTCCTCGCGGCGGTGCAGGTGCTGGTTTACGCCGGTGCGGTCATGGTGCTCTTCCTCTTCGTCATCATGCTACTCGACCTGAAGGAAGAAGAACGCCGCAAAGTCAAGAAACTCGGTTTGGTCGCCGGACTGATTTCCATCGGCGCAATTGTCGCCATCTTCGTCCGCTCGTTGCTCGCGACGCAGCCTGGCATGGATTTGCCCGCACCGACCGCCGTGGGCGACACCGCGACGCTCGGCAAAATGCTCTTCACGAATTACCTGTTGCCGTTTGAAATCGTTTCCCTCCTGCTCCTCGTGGCGATGGTGGGTGTGATTTTGCTGAGCAAGAAAGACCTGAAATGAATTTTGAAGCTCGAAGCTGGAAGCTAGAAGGTGGGAATGCGCAGCGCGCGTTTTCTCCTAACTCCTATCTTCTAGCTCCTATCTCCTGCTACGGATGAGTGTCGGCCTGGAACATTACTTGATCGTCAGCGCGCTGTTGTTCGCGCTGGGCCTGCTGGGCGTCATCACGCGGCGCAACCTGATCGTGATGTACATGTCGCTCGAGCTGATGCTCAACTCGGCAAACCTCGCGCTCGTTTCCTTTTCGCGGTTCAACGACAACCTCAACGGCCAAGTGATGGTGTTCTTCATCATCACCGTGGCGGCGGCGGAAGTGGCGGTCGGCCTCGCGCTCATCGTGGCACTCTACCGCAAGCGCCAGTCGGCGCACGTCGAGGACCTGACGAGCATGAAACTTTAAGATGAGAAAACATCCAACAACCAACATCCAACGCCGAGCATCCAATGCTCTGCGCCCGTCGGCTTTGGGTGTTGGAGGTCCGATGTTGGAAGTTCGATGTTCCCATTCGATTTGATGAAACTTGAAGCGTTGCCCTGGTTGATCTTATTCCTGCCGCTGCTGGCGGCGGGGGCCATCACGCTTTTCACCCTGCGCAACAAAGCAGCCAGCGCCACGCTGTCCATCGGTGCGATCGTCACCGGATTCGTCCTCACGTTGGCGCTCGTCAAGTTCGGCGGCTGGGACGCACGCGAGCTTTCCGTCAACTGGCTTTCCATCGGCAGCCTGAACATGGACTTCGGCCTCAAGCTCGACGCGCTCAGCCTGATGATGCTCCTCATCGTCACCGGCGTCGGAGGCGCGATCCACATCTATTCGGCGGGCTACATGCACGACGACCCGGGTTGGTCGCGCTACTTCGCGTGCCTGAGCCTGTTCACGTTCTCGATGCTTGGCATCGTGCTCTCGAACAATTTCCTCCAGATGTTCATCTTCTGGGAACTCGTCGGCGTGTCGAGCTACCTGCTCATCGGGTTCTGGCTTGAAAAACCCAGTGCCGCGGATGCGGCGAAAAAAGCATTCATCACGAACCGGCTGGGCGACTTTGGGTTCATCCTTGGCATCTTAACAGTATGGACACTTCTCGGCTCGTTGGGATTTTCAACAGTGCATGAACGCTTAATCGCTCACGAGAATGCCACAAATGACCCTCTGTATTTTCTCGCGACTTTCCCACTGGGCGACTTCTCGTTCAAATTCACATTGACCATTGCCGGTCTCCTGATCTTCTGCGGCGCAGTCGGCAAATCCGCCCAATTCCCGCTGCACGTCTGGTTGCCCGACGCGATGGAAGGCCCGACACCCGTCAGCGCGCTCATCCACGCCGCGACGATGGTGGCTGCTGGCGTTTACATGTTGTGCCGCGTATTCTTCATCTTCACGCCCGATGCACTCACCTTCATCGCGTGGATTGGCGGATTCACCGCGTTGCTCGCCGCGCTCATCGCCGTTCAGCAAAACGACATCAAGCGCATCCTCGCCTACTCGACTCTTTCGCAACTCGGCTACATGGTCATGGCGGTCGGCCTCGGCGGTCCGACGCCCGCGATGTTCCATCTTACCACGCACGCGTTCTTCAAGGCGCTGCTGTTCCTCGGCGCTGGCTCAGTGATCATCGCGTTGCACCATGAACAGGACATCTGGAAGATGGGCGCGCTCTGCAAGAAAATGCCCGTGACGTTCTGGACCTTCCTCGTTGGCACGCTCGCACTCTGCGGCGTCCCACCGTTCAGCGGCTTCTACTCGAAGGACGCCATCCTCGCGCAGGCGTGGCACGCGCACAACTACCTGATCTTCGCCGTCGCCGTGTTCGTCGCCGCGCTGACCGCCTTCTACATGTTCCGGTTGGTGTTCGTGGCTTTCCTCGGCGAACCCAAGGCGCACGAAGCCGGACACGCGCACGAATCGCCGCAAGTCATGCTCTGGCCGCTACGCATCCTCGCAACCTTGAGCGTGGTGGGCGGTGTAATCGGCATCAACGCGCTCTTCGACGGGCAATTCGGGGCGGACAAGGTCGCTGAACAAACCAGTTCGTTCTGGCAACTGCTGCCGACGCGGCTGCTGGAGCCGTTCCATCATTCCCTAACGGCGGCGCTGACGGGGATCGCCGCGGCAGGGGGTGGCTTCCTCGCGGCGTTTGCCCTGTATCGCGGGGCGAAGGCCGACCCACTCCCCGCCAAACTCGGCGCGCTGTCTCGCGCGATGGCCAACCGCTTTTACTTCGACGAACTCTACGAAGGCACCGTCATCCGCCTCCACGATTTCATCGCCGCGGTGGCCGACTGGATTGATCGTTGGATCGTTGAGGGCCTTTGCATCGGCCTCGTGCGCGGCGGAACGGATTTGACGGGTCGTGCGTTGCGCCTCGTCCAGACCGGCAATCTCCAGACCTACGCCTTCCTGTTCGTGCTCGGGGTGGCCGTGGTGCTGTGGTTCGTGCTTGGAAAATGATTTGATGACGACGTTGACCTTCATCTTTGCTCTGCCATTGCTCGCCGCAATCGCGCTGGTGTTTGTGCCGCGCAACTTGACCGTCATCATGCGCGCCGTGGCAGTGGGCGTGACGTTTGTCACGATGCTGCTTGCCGTGCTGATGTTCTGGAAGTTCAACGGTGCGCCGGCGGACGCCAACGGCTACAAGTTCGTCAGCACCATTCCGTGGCTGGGCGCGGAATCCCTAGGCATCGCCTGCAAACTGGGTGTGGACGGCTTGAACGTCGGCCTCGTGCTGATGGGCGCGATTGTCGCTTTCGCCGCCGCGTGCTGTTCGTTCGAGATCAAATCGCGCGAGAAGGAGTTTTACATCCTGCTGCTGACGATGACCGGCGGCATCCTCGGCGCGTTCATGTCGCTTGACCTGTTCTTCTTCTACTTCTTCCACGAACTCGCGCTCGTGCCGACGTTCATCATGATCGGCGTGTGGGGTCGCGGCGAGCGGAAGAATTACGCGACGTTCCAGATAACGCTTTACCTGAGCATCGGCGCGTTGCTGGCGCTCATCGGCCTCATCGCACTTTACCTGCAACTGCCCGTTGACGCCCGCACGTTCGACATCCCGACGCTGACGAAGTATTTCTCCGAAAACACGATGGCTCACGGCGCGCAGATGTTTATCTTTCCACTGCTGTTGCTGGGCTTTGGCATCCTTGTGTCGCTCTGGCCGTTCCATTCATGGGCGGCGCTGGGCTACGGTTCTGCGCCCAGCGCGACGGCGATGTTGCACGCAGGTGTGTTGAAGAAGTTCGGCCTGTACGGTCTGATTCGCATCGCCATCCCGTTCTGTCCGGAGGTGGCGCAATCTCATCTTCAACTTATCGCCTGGCTCGCGCTGGGGAATGTGCTGTATGTCGGCTGGGTGGCGATGCGGCAGAAGAACCTCAACCTGCTGATCGGTAATTCCAGCGTCGCGCACATGGGAATCATTTTCCTCGGGATTGCTAGCCTGAACATCATCGGCGTGACGGGCGCGGTGATCATCATGGTCGCGCACGGCTTCCTCGCGGCGCTGACGTTTGGCCTGAGCGGTTACATCTACAACCAGACCGGCACGCTGGAAATGAGCGAGCTCGGTGGGTTGGCAAAGAAACTCCGCTTCATCGGCGTGGCCCTGACCATGGCGGCGATGGCTGGATGCGGTTTGCCGGGCTTCTTGAATTTCGTCGGTGAGGTCACGGTGTTCTTCGGCGCGTGGCAGGTGCCAGCGTTGCGCGTGGTAACGGTTCTGGCGGTTTGGGGTGCGTTGCTGATCGGAGCGGTTTACATGTTGCGGATGGCGCGGACGGTCCTCCATGGGCCGTTACCGGAGAAGTGGTCGGGCCTCACGGACGCGAATCTCTGGCGCAAGCTGCCCTACGCGATTCTGCTGGCGAGCCTGTTGGTGTTCGGTTTCTTCCCAAGTCTGCTGACGGACAAGATTAAGCCGGTGACGGAGCAAATCGCGGGAATGGCGACCGTTAAGGCGGGTGAAGTCATAACGGGAAGCGGTGCTCTGGATCGCCCTCACCCCGGCCCTCTCCCCCAGGAGAGGGAGAACTCTGCGCCGTCGCTTGGCAAATCAAGTGGTGGAAGTGCACAACGCGGCACAGGAACGTTGAAAGGCGAGCAATTGCTGTCCCCTCTCCCTCAGGGAGAGGGCCGGGGTGAGGGTGAACTTGCGGACAAAATCAAGGACGATCAGAACCTCCAGAAGTTGGATTCTGCGAAAGAGAAATGAACCTCTCCTTGCTGACATTGGAAGTCTCGGTGCTGGGACTCGGTCTCGTGGTGCTGCTGGCGGATTTGTGGCTGCCGGCGGCGCGGCGGCGCGTGCTGGGCTACGCGGCCGCAGCGGTGTTGGCGGTGTTGTTCTTGAACAGCTTCACCAGCCATTGCAGTTGCGCCTCAGCAGGCGAGGCGTTCGGCGGGATGTTCGTCCAAGATGCCCTGAGCATTTTCTTCAAACGGTTCTTCCTGCTGGCGGCCGTTTTGGTGCTGCTCATGGCGGTGGAGTTCTCCGACCGCATTACCGCCGGGGTTTCCGAATACTATTCGCTCATCATCTTTGCGCTGGCGGGAATGCTGTTCGCCGCGTCAGCCAACGACTTCGCAATGCTGTTCGTCTCCATCGAACTCATTACGGTGACTTTCTAC
The DNA here is from genome assembly GCA_964634255.1 of uncultured Verrucomicrobiota bacterium. Classification (GTDB taxonomy): domain Bacteria; phylum Verrucomicrobiota; class Verrucomicrobiia; order Limisphaerales; family MWDV01; genus MWDV01. Next base: position 10,333 of record CAZWJC010000068.1, read on the forward strand.
GTCCTGACGAGTTTCACGCGCGGCAAAGTCGTGTCGTTGGAGGCGGGCGTAAAGTATCTGATCCTCGGCGCGCTGTCGTCGGCGTTCATGGTCTATGGCATCGCGCTGGTCTGGGGCACGTCGGGCAAATTCAACTTCAGCGAGCTGGCGATGGTGGCGGGGCGGTTTGCCGACAACAAGGTGTTCCTGTTCGGCGTGGTATTTATCCTCGTGGGCTTGGGCTTCAAGATCGCGGCGTTTCCCTTCCAGATGTGGACGCCGGATGTTTACCAGGGCGCACCCACGCCCACGACCGCGTTCCTCGCGGTGGGTTCGAAGGCCGCAGGGTTCGTCTTGCTCCTGCGTTTTCTGTTCTCCGCGATTCCCGACGTGACGGCTCACGGGCAGAACCTGCTGATCGTTATCTCCGGCATCACAATCCTCTACGGCAACCTGTGCGCCATCCCGCAGCGCAACCTCAAACGCCTGCTCGGTTATTCCAGCATCGCGCACGCGGGCTACCTGCTATTGGGCGTGGCGGCGTTGACGGCGGCGGGCAAGGCCGCGGTGCTCTACTACCTGAGCGGCTATCTGTTCACGACCGTGGCGGCGTTTACAGTCATCGCGCTCGTAATGCGCCACCTCGAAAGTGAAGACATTTCCGGTCTCGCCGGTTTGCATCAGCGTTCCCCGCTGCTCGCCGCGACGCTGACGCTCGCGATGGTTTCCCTGGCGGGCATCCCGCCGCTGGCCGGCTTCTTTGGGAAATTCCTACTGCTCAAGGCGGTGATCGAGCAAGGTGCGGCGAACCACGGCTATTACTGCCTCGCCTTCACGGCACTCGTCGGCGTGGTGATCTCGCTTTACTACTACTTTGGCGTCATCCGGGCGATTTACTGGAGCGGCGAAGCGTCGGACCGCGCGCCCATCCAGCTTTCAACCCCCATGAAGCTCTCAATCGCCGGATGCTTGGCTGGCATGTTCTGGCTGGGGTTGTTTCCAAGCGTGATGATGGACTGGGCGAATGCCGCAGTCCGGGTGCTGGCGTTCTGACGTCAGCAGCGACTTGCTGGCGTGGCTTGCGGTATTTGCAGCTCAAACTTGCGCGACAAGCCCTTTTTTCGGAGAGTTGCCTATGCCTAACACCGGAGTTCATTGGGCCTCCTGCCGCAGCGACGAACTGGGCAACCAGTGGCCTGGTCACTCCAGGTGGTAAGGAATCCGGTATGAACCACACAGAGGGCCAGCACACAGACTGACTTCCCATGAAAAACCTACTGAAGACTTTGCTCATCAACTCCGGCTGGCTGGTGCTGGCCGCCGCGTTTGGCCTGATCGGGACGACGCACGCTGCCGAAACCGTCTGGCTCGATTCTCTGGACCTCGCCAAAATGTCGGCAGGCTGGGGCAAGCCGCAGGTCAATCGTTCCATGCGCGAGCAACCGCTGTCGCTCGGCGGGAAGAAGTACGAGCGCGGCGTTGGCACGCACGCCCGTAGCCTGTATCGCCTCAACCTCGCGGGCGGCTCGGAGAAGTTCGAGGCCACGGTGGGCTTGGATGACGCCGCCAACGGTCCGGGCTCGATCGTTTTCCAAATTGTCGCCGACGGGAAGAAGGTCTTCGACTCGGGCGTGATGCGAACCAACACCCCGGCCAAGCTGGTGTCCGTGAACTTGCGTGGCGTCAAGACGCTCTTGTTGAACGTGACGGATGCGGGCGATGGCGTCGCCTTCGACCACGCGGATTGGGCGGAAGCACGCTTCACGGTATCCGGGCCGAAACCCGTGCCCTTTGTCGCGCCGCCCGAGACGTCCTATCTGCTCACGCCCAAGCCCAGCCCAGTGCCGCGCGTCAACGGGCCGAAGGTCTATGGCGTGCGCCCGGGCCATCCGTTCATCTATCGTATTCCGGCGCAAGGCGAGCGCCCGATGACGTTCTCCGCCCGCGGTTTGCCCAAGAGTATCCAACTCGACACGGAAACCGGCATTATCACCGGCACGAACCCGAAACGCGGCGAATTCCAGGTGACGTTCACGGCGAAGAACAAGCACGGGAGCAGCCGCCGCGCCTTCAAGATCATCAGCGGCGACACGCTTTCTCTCACCCCCTCCATGGGCTGGAATCACTGGTATGCGCATTACGACCGCGTCACCGACGTGATGATGCGCGAGGCTGCCGACGTGATGATCGCCAGCGGCATGGCGGATGTGGGCTATCAGTACGTGAACATTGACGATTGCTGGATGAACGCGGAGAAGAACAGCGACCCGCGACGCAACGGCCCGTTCCGTGACGCCTCGGGCAACCTGATCCCCAACAAGCATTTTCCGGACATGAAGGGCCTGGCAGATTACATCCACAGCAAAGGGTTGAAAGCCGGGCTCTACACGTCGCCCGGGCCCAGGACGTGCGCCGGTTTTGCCGGCGCGTGGCAGCACGAGGCACAAGACGCGAAGCAGTTTGCCGATTGGGGCTTTGACTTCCTGAAATACGATTGGTGCAGTTACGGAGGCGTGGCGCCCAAGCCGCCCACCCTTGACGACATGAAGAAGCCCTACATCCTGATGGGCAATCTCCTGAAGCAGCAGTCGCGCGACATCCTGCTCAACCATTGCCAATACGGCATGGGCGAGGTTTGGAAGTGGGGCGCGGAAGTCGGCGGACAATCCTGGCGCACGGCCGGCGATCTGGGCTTCGAGCTCGATCGCATCTTCGAGGTCGCGCTGAAGAACTGTGAGCATCGCGATTATCAGAAGCCAGGTGCGTGGAACGACCCGGATTACATCCAGATCGGCTGGATCGGCAGCGCGCACAGCGGCGGCCTGCCCGCGCCGTGCCCGCTCACGCCTACCGAGCAGTATTCGTTCATGTCGCTTTGGGCGCTCATGGCCAGCCCGATCTTCTACAGCGGCGATATGAGCAAGCTCGACGAGTTCACGATCAACGTGCTCTGCAACCCCGAGGTTATTGACATCAACCAGGACCCGCTCGGCCAGTGCGCGCGCGTGGTGAAGTTCGACGACGATACGTTCCTCATGGTGAAAGACCTCGCAGACGGCACGAAAGCCATCGGCCTCGGAAACAAGGGAGAAGAACCGGTGCAGTTGACGGCGAAGTGGAACGACGTTGGCGTCAAGGGCAAACAACCGGTCCGCGATCTGTGGCGGCACAAGGATCTCGGCAAGTTCGACGGCGAGTTTAAGACCGAGGTTCGCCGGCACGGCGTCGTCCTGCTGCGCGTGGGGACGCCGAAGTAGGCTCTCCCCCTCGGAACGCAGAAACTGACCGCGATTAAGTTGTCAGATGAATCCGCCGCTTGAGACGCGGCCTGTTCTCGCGTAAGGTTCTCCCTGTGCGCAACTGGTTAGCATCGGTCCAAGTGGCAGCGGTCATACCGCTGGGCGTCCCTTTTGTGCCGGTCATCCACCTTGCACGGGCATTCGCCCGGTAGTCTGAGACAATTTCTATGCGTTCCGTTTCTCCCTCTTCGTTGGTTCGTCCCATCGTTCAGAATCTGCAGGCCTACGTCCCCGGCGAGCAGCCGAAGGTGAAGGGGCTCATCAAACTCAACACGAACGAGAATCCCTATCCGCCGTCACCCGCCGTGCTCAAGGCGGTGAAGGCGGCGGTGGACGGACGCCTGCGGCTGTATCCCAGCCCTACGGCCGACCCGCTGCGCGAGAAACTGGCCAAGCTCCATGGCTGCAAGGTGGAGAACCTCATCGTCGGAAATGGCTGCGACGAACTGCTGGCTTTGGCGGTCCGGTGTTTTGCCGAACCGCTGGCCAGCCAGCGCGGGCCGATCAGCCAGCGTTACCTCGTACCGCCGGTGAAGGCGGCGGTTCAGTTCTTCACGCCCTGCTATTCGCTCTATTCCGTGTTGGCGGCGATCCACGGGGCTGCACCCAATGCGCTGTCGCTGGATTGGGAGTATGCGCTGCCAGATCCCTCGAAGCTTCGATTCAACAAACAGTGGTTGCCTCAGGCCCCGTTGACGTTCGTCACCACCCCCAACGCTCCCACCGGTCGCGGCTATAGCGCCGCGGAACTTGACGTGTTTTGCCAGAAGTTCCAAGGCGTAGTGGTTCTGGACGAAACCTACGTGGATTTCGCCAGGGAAAACGCACTCAAGCTGGCGCTCAAATACCCGCACGTGATTGTCGCGCGGACCTTCTCCAAGGCATACTCGCTCTGCTTCCAGCGGGTGGGCTACTTCGTGGGCCATCCGGAGCTGATCGCCGCGTTGCACAAGATTCGGGACAGCTACAACGTGAACGGCCTGGGCCAGGTCGCCGCGGAGGCGACGCTCGACGACTTGGACTACTACCGCGCGAATTTCCAGAAGATCATCGCCTCGCGAGAAGAACTGGCCGCCGAATTGAAGAAGCTGGGCTTCCATGTCTTTCCCAGCCAGGCCAACTTCCTCTTCACCCGGCCGCCGGGTGCCAACGCCGAGGCTTGGTTGAAGCAGTTGCGCGAGCGGAAAATCCTGGTCCGCTGGTTTGATGCCCCCGAGACGAAAGCCTATTTGCGTATCTCGATTGGAGCACCCGCAGAAATGCAGGCACTGGTGAAAGCGGCGCGGGAGATACTCGCGAAGTAGGCTGACGGTGGTGGGTTCTCTCCAGGCCGGAGTCCGTGGTTGATTTCAGGATGACTGCGATCCGGCGTCCCCGACAGTCTGCAGCCCAAGTAGCCGTGACAGAATAAACGCCGCGGTCAGCGAACTGACCGCGGCGCTGTGCAATTAGAAGCGGAGGTTGGCGTGTTCTAGACCAAGCCCTGCTCCAGCATGGCATCCGCGACTTTAACGAAGCCTGCGATGTTGGCGCCGATTACGTAATTGTCGGGCGCACCGTATTCCGCCGCTGTCGAGCGCACGTTCTTGTGGATCGTGATCATGATGTCGTGCAGCTTGTTATCTACTTCGTAGCGGGACCACGGCAATCGCATGGAATTCTGACACATTTCCAAACCCGAGGTGGCCACGCCGCCGGCGTTGGCCGCTTTGCCTGGTCCGTAGAGAATCTTCTTGGCCAAGAACTGATCAATGGCCGCGGGTTCGGAGGGCATGTTGGCGGCTTCGGAAACCAGGATGCACCCGTTTTCCAACAAGATCTTGGCATCGTCGCCGGTGATCTCGTTCTGCGTGGCGCAGGGGAACGCACAGTCGCACTTGATGCCCCACGGACGCTTGCCTTCGTAGTAAGTCGCGCCGAACTTCTCGGCATATTCCTTGATGCGTCCCCGGCGCACGTTCTTGAGGTCCATGACCCACGCCAGTTTCTCTTTATCGATGCCGTCCTTGTCGTAAATAAAGCCATTCGAGTCGGACATGGTCACCACCTTGGCGTGGACCTGGATCAGTTTCTCGACGGTGAATTGCGCCGCGTTACCGGAGCCGGAAACCGTGCAGACTTTGCCTTCAATGGATTCGCTGCGGGTCTTGAGCATCTCCTGGGCAAAATAAACGGCGCCATAACCCGTGGCTTCCGGACGGATGAGTGAGCCGCCCCACTTGATCCCCTTGCCGGTGAGCACGCCGGTGAATTCATTCGCCAGCCGTTTGTAGTACCCAAAAAGGTAGCCGATCTCTCGCCCGCCCACGCCAATATCACCGGCGGGCACGTCGGTGTCCGCGCCAATATAGCGCCACAGTTCGCTCATGAAGGACTGACAGAAATTGAGCACTTCCTTTTCCGATTTCCCGTGGGGATCGAAATCCGAGCCGCCCTTGGCGCCGCCCATGGGCAACGTGGTCAGCGAGTTTTTGAAGATCTGCTCAAAGCCTAGGAATTTCAGGATGCTGAAATTCACGGAGCGATGAAATCGCAATCCACCCTTATATGGCCCAAGGGCATTGTTGAACTGGATGCGGTAGCCACGGTTCACCTGGAAATTCCCGCGATCGTCCACCCACGGCACGCGGAACACGATCTGGCGATCCGGTTCGGCGAGGGATTCCAGAATACGGATGTCCTGGTATTTCTTGTTGCGCTGCAGCGCCGGTTCGATGGATTCGAACACTTCGGTGACGGCCTGGAGGAATTCCGGCTCGCCGGGGTTGCGTTTGCGGACGAATTCGAGGGTGTCTTTAATCAGTTGCATGGTCGTGGTTGCTTGTTGCCGTGGTTTGGCGGTGCGTGTCTGTCCGTGCCTTCCAAGCAGGAAACGGTGGAGTATCGCCAATTCTCTGGAGCGGGCCCGCTGGAACGAGGCAGGGCGCCCCTCAAGATCGCTGCACAATTCTGGCCCATTGTCACCTGCATGGAAGTATGGCCTCGTGTTTAGCCGAACTCCGTCGGCCTGTCTATAAATTTCTGCATAACTTGTGGATTCCAGTATAGAGACTGTCAATGTCAATCGGGGACGGTGATCCGGCACTTGGGGTGCGCAGAACGGTCGCGCTCAACGCGCTGAATAGCTTGATGCTTGTGTATCCACGGCCGCGTACTCAACGCCGGGCTGGTTGCGGAGAGTTGCATTGACGCCGCCAGGAATCGGCCTAGGGTGTTGCCTATACGACGCTCACTGAGTATTTAGTCCTGAAATGCACATTGACACGCTGAAGGTATATTGCGACGTAGTGCGCCTGCGCAGTTTCTCCCGGGGAGCGGAGGCAAACGGTATCCTCCAGGCGACGGCCAGCCTGACGGTGCAGCGGCTGGAGAAGCACTTGGGCGTGGCGCTGATTGACCGCTCCTGCCGGCCTTGGAAGCTGACGACCGAGGGCCGAATCTTCTACGACGGCTGCCGGAAAGTGCTCGACTCCTACTACGAGCTCGAAACCGAAGTCCGTGGCCAGCAGATGGCCGCCAATACGGTGGTCCGGGTAGCCGCGATCTACTCGGTCAACCTCCGGGACATGAGCCGGTGCGTGCGCCGGTTCAACGAATCACTGCCGCTGGCGCGTGTGGAACTGGAGTACCTCCATCCGAGCCGCGTCTGCGAGCGGGTGCTCAACGACGAGGTGGAACTGGGCATCATTTCCTTCCCGCAGGGGCGCCGCGATTTGACGGTGATCCCATGGCGGGACGAACCCATGGTGTTGGCCTGTCATCCGCAACATCCGCTGGCCAAGGAGAAGCACATCACGGTGAAGCAACTCGCGGGCGAGCCGTTGGTGGGCTTCGACACAGACTTGGTGATCCGGAAGCGGATTGACGCGTTTTTGCGCGGCCATGGCGTGGAAATGTCGGTGATCATGACTTTCGACAACATCGAGGCGGTCAAGCGCGGTGTGGAAGTCGGCTCCGGCGTGGCGATCCTACCCCGGCCGACGATCGACCACGAACTCCAGGCGGGCACACTGGCCGCCGTGCCGTTCGCGGATCAGAGCTTTGTGCGACCGCTAGGGATCGTGTATCGCCGCGGCCGGCGGCTCCAGCCGAATACGGAGGCCTTCATCGCGTTGCTGCGAAACGGCGGGGGCGAGGCCTCGGGCAAAGCCAAGACCAAGTCCTGAACGGCTGCAATTGGGCTCGTTTCAATGAACACGCATCAAACGACCATGAGTACCGGCCTGCCGGGCCTGGACCGCGTGCTGACGGGCCTGCTGCCCGGCGACAACGTGGTGTGGGAGGTGGAGAGTATCGAGGATTACCTGCCCGTGCTGGAGCCGTTTTGCAGCGAGGCCGTCCGCCTGCAACGCAAACTGATCTATTTCCGGTTCGCTCGCCATGCGCCTCTGCTGGACGCGAGTTGTGGCGCCGTCATCCACGTTCTTAAGCCAGAGGAGGGATTTGAGCGGTTCTTGACAGAAATCTTGGACGTGATCGAGCGCGCGGGGCCGGGCGCCTTCTACATTTTCGATTGCCTCTCGGACCTGGCAGCCGACTGGTTCAGCGACCGGATGCTGGGGAACTTCTTCATGATCACGTGTCCCTACCTGTTTGAGTTGGACACCATTGCCTACTTCGCGCTCCAGAAAAACCTGCACTCGTTCCACGCCACCCAGTCCATTTTCAACACCGCCCAGGTCATCATCGAGCTGCACCGGAAACAAGACCACTTCTTCGTTCACCCAAAGAAAGTGTGGCACCGTTCCTCCCCCACGATGTATGCCCTACACGAACGGGAGGGTGACGACTTCAAGCCGGTGACCAGCAGTGCCACCATTACCGACATCCTCGCCGGGGCGCCCAAGCCGTGGCTGGAGTTCACCATCCACCGGCCCGGAATCTGGGCGCGCACCTTCCACGAGGCGCAACAGGCCGTTCACGCCCTGCGAGCTCATGAGCCGGTCGAAGCACAGGCGAACGCCCACCTGCAACGGCTGCTAAAGATGGTGGCCACCCGCGATCCACGCTTCCACGAACTGGCGACGAAGTATCTCGATCTTGCTGATCTGGTTGAGATCATGCAGCGGATGGTGGGCACGGGGCTGATCGGCGGTAAATCGCTGGGCATGCTGCTGGCGCGGGCCATGTTGAGGAAGGCGGATCCGCGGTGGACCGGGCGGCTCGAAGCCCATGATTCTTTCTTCGTCGGGTCGGATGTGTTCTACACCTACCTGGTACAAAACGGGTGCTGGTGGTTGCGTCGCCGGTTGAAGGAAACCCAGAGCTTCTTGCAGCACGCTGCAAAAGTCCGGGCAAAGATACTTGGGGGCACATTTCCGGACTACATCCAGCAGCAATTCCAGGAGATGCTGGAGTACTTCGGACAGTCGCCACTGATTGTGCGATCCAGCAGCTTGCTGGAAGACAACTACGGCAACGCCTTTTCCGGCAAATACGAAAGCGTCTTCCTGGCCAACCAAGGGTCGCCCCAGGACCGTCTCCGGGCGTTCATGCAGGCCGTGCGAACCGTCTATGCCAGCGCCATGAGCGAGGAGGGCCTGAGCTACCGCCAGCAGCATGGCTTGCTCGACCGCGACGAACAAATGGCACTGCTCGTGCAACGCGTCTCCGGCGAATTGCACGGCGAACTGTTTTTCCCGCAAGTCGCCGGCGTGGGCTTCTCGTTCAATCCGTTCGTCTGGAACGAGGCCATTGACCCCCACGCGGGCATGTTGCGACTCGTGTTTGGGCTGGGCACGCGCGCGGTGGACCGCTCGGACGACGATTACACCCGGCTGGTGGCGCTCAACGCCCCCCTTAAACGTCCCGAGTCCAAGTCCGACGAGGCCCGTGAGTTCGCCCAGCGCCGCGTGGACGTGCTCGACTTGAAGGCGAACCAACTGCTCAGCCGCGCCTTCGAACGCGTCGCTCCGTCCTTTCCGGAGGGTCTGTTGGACCTCTTCGCCGCGCGTGATGAACACGCGCCGAGCCAAGCGCCAGCGGGAGCCACGCCGAGGGCCTTTTCTGGCGTTCTGAACTTTGAACGAATGCTGGCCAACACCGAGTTCGTAACCGCCATGCGCGAGTTGTGCCAGACACTTCAACGCGCCTACGACTATCCGGTGGACATTGAGTTCACTGCCAACTTCGCGTCCGACGGTCAGTTCCGTATCAACCTCCTCCAGTGCCGGCCGTTCCAAGTGAAAATCAGTGGAGCGGGGGCGTTGGTGAAGGTCCCGGATCGAATTGATCCGGCGAATCTCATTCTCCGCTCGTGCGGCCCGGTGGTCGGCCACAGTCTGGCCACCGTCATTGACCGGCTGATCTACGTCGTGCCGGCCGCCTACAGCCAGATGAGTATGAGCCAACGCTACTCCGTGGCCCGGGCCATTGGGCGGCTCATGCACTTGGATCCACCTGGTCAGCAGCGAACCATCATGCTGATTGGCCCGGGACGCTGGGCGACTTCCATGCCCTCCTTGGGGGTGCCGGTTTCGTTCGCGGAGATCAATACTGCCTCCGTGATCTGCGAACTGGGATTAATGCACGAAGGCCTGCTCCCCGATGTCTCCCTCGGCACGCATTTCTTCAACGACCTCGTTGAATTGGACATGCTCTATCTGGCCGTCTCGCCGGGGCGGGAGGGGCATGAGTGGAATGACGCCTTTATCTGTCAGCAGCCGAACCAACTCAGTCTCCTCGACCCTTCGTCTAGCGCCTTCGCGGGCGCGATTTGGGTTGTGGATGCCGCCCGTTTGACCCACGGCGGCGGACTGCTGCTGAATGTAGATTCCATGAAGCAGCGCGGCGTGTTCTATTGGGCGCGCAACGCGTGATCTCCGGTGAGGATTTCCAGGCAACCCTGCACTGGATCGCTCGTGCTGGCTCTCGCATTTAAAATCAGCCGTGCCCTCGGCTTACGCGCGGCACGCAGCACAGGTAGAATTGCTCACGGCGATGGGGAGAGTCCCTACGCTTGCGCTTTTAATTCGACCGGTGGCCCCCCTTCGCCATAATCCCGTCCATGCCGGCGATTGAAGTCAGCGGCCTGACAAAGGCCTTCCGCACCTACAAGCGGCAACCGGGCTTCCGGGGCGCGCTGAAGGGGCTTTTCCACCGCCAGTACGAGCAGGTATCCGCCGTCAAGGACGTGAGCTTCCGCATCGAGCCCGGCGAGTTGGTCGGTTTCCTCGGGCCGAATGGGGCGGGCAAGACCACGACGCTCAAGATGCTTTCCGGACTGCTCTACCCGACCCACGGTGAGGCGCGTGTGCTCGGCTACGTGCCGTGGGAACGTGCGGACGGTTACCGGCGGCAGTTCGCACTTTTGCTCGGCCAGAAGAACCAACTTTGGTGGGACCTTCCTGCACGTGAATCGTTGGAGTTAAACGCAGCCATCTACGGTATCCCCCGCGCGCAATTCGACCGCTCCGTGACCGAAATGACCGAATTGCTCGGCGTGCGTGACAAGCTTGACGCCATCGTCCGTGAGATGTCGCTGGGCGAGCGGATGAAGATGGAACTCATCGCCGTCCTGCTGCACCAGCCCAAGGTGTTGTTCCTCGACGAACCTACCCTGGGCCTCGATGTGGTATCGCAGAAGACCGTCCGCGAATTCCTGCGCAAACACAACCGGCAGCAGCGGACCACGATCGTGCTCACGAGCCATTACATGGCGGACATCGAAGAACTCTGCGAGCGAGTGATCATCATTGACCACGGCACGATTTTCTTCGACGGCCGGCTGGGTGAGGTGCTCGACCGTTTCGCCGATTTCAAGTTGATCACGATCCAGTGCGACACCAGCGCCGCGACCAGGACCGCGGCGTTGGAGAAATACGGAGAAGTTGTGGAACGGACTCCCGCCAGCGTTCAGCTCAGGGTCAAGCGCGAGCGCGTCATCCCCGTGTGCAAGGCGCTGTTAGACGAACTCCCGGTACGCGACATCGACATTCAGGAAGTGCCAATTGAGGACGTCATCCGCAAGATCTTCGGACGCGAGAAGCCGGCACAGACGTGAACCGGTGCGGGCCGGGGGCGCTGGCGCTTTCGCCCGGGCACAGGGGAGCATGCCTGCCGGCTTCAGCCGATTCTTCAGCCCGACTCTGTGGGGCGCGGCCTTCGCGCTGGCCATGCGCGTTGCCTTGGTCGCCGCCGAGCCCGGCCCAACCTGGTTCGCACGGGTCTGGCAGTCAGAGGACGGGCTTCCGGACAACAGCCTCACCGGGGTGGTCCAAACGCAGGAGGGTTATCTGTGGGTGGCAACACAGCACGCACTGGCGCGCTTTGATGGTGTGCGGTTTCGCAGAATTCCGCTGCCGGCGGTGCCGGGCGTGCCGCAGCCATCCATTCGCGCTTTGTTGCGGGGCGGCAATGGGGAGCTCTGGTTGGCCATCGAGAATGGTTTGGCCATCTGCCTATCCTCACGCGGCACGAACCTCTTCACCGCGGCGTCCGGCCTCCCTGTATTTCGACCCACTAGCCTCACACAGGACGGCACTGGCGCGGTGTGGATTGGCTACGTCGATGGCTCGGCCTGTCGGATTCAGGACAACCGCGTGGATCGCTTCCGCAGCCGGGACGGCTTGGTGGGCGACGGGCAATGCTGGCTGAGAAGTGATGCTCGCGGACAGATTTGGTATGCAAAAGCAGGACGCGTGGGGGTGTTTCAGAATGGCCAGTTTACGGAACTCGCTAGTTTTCCGGACCGCAACATTCGCCTTTGCGCGGCGCGCGACGGTGGCGTTTGGATTTGCGCGGGCACGGAACTATGGCGTTTCGCAGAAAACGGTCAACCGACGAAGCTTGCCGAGCTGACTCCCACTCGCACCGGTGTGTCACCCCGCATGCTGCACGAAGACCGGGCGAGTGCGGTGTGGGTCGGCACTTCGGGAGGGCTCTTTCGCTACGACGGGAAGGAGGTGTCCGCGATCGAAACCTCGCATCGCGAAATCACGGATTTGGCAGAGGATCGTGAAGGCAACATCTGGGCGGGTACAGGTGGTGGCGGATTGAACCGGCTACGCACCCGCGTGGTGACATTCGAGTCCGCGGCGTCCGGCCTGCCGCTTGAAACCGTCCGGTCGCTTTGCGAAGACGCCGGAGGTCGGGTCTGGGCGGTTTCGCAGGACGGATTGGTGATGCGCCAAACCAGTGGCCGATGGGAAGTCGTGCCGGGGAATGGCGCGTGGCCGGAAGGCCAAGCGACCTGCCTCGCCGCAGATCGCGAAGTGGGCGTGTGGATTGGCACTTATCGCGGCGGACTGCATCGGTGGCACGAAGGAAAGGTCCATTCACTGCGTCGAAGCGACGGTTTGGTGAGTGACGCCGTGCGCTCGATGCTGGTTGCCACCAACGGCGACCTTTGGATCGGGTTGGAATCCAGCAACTGCGTGCAGCGACTCCGGCAAGGTGAGCTGGCCTTTGTCCAATTGCCCGCAGGCAGCCGCCCGGTACGCACGATGGCGGAAGATCGCAACGGTCATGTCTGGATGGGCACTGCAGGGGGACAGCTTTTTCACGTCAGTCCCGACGGCCTGGCGGATGTAACTTCAGACACTCCCAATCCCCCCCAGCCAATCCGCTGCCTGCACGCCACGCCGGATGGGAGCGTGTGGATCGGGTACGCCGGAGGTGGGGTGGGCCGGCTGCAGAACGGCCGATTCAGCCAAGTCGGCACGGACAGAGGATTGCACGACGATTTCATTTCGTTCATCGCTTCCGATGAAAACGGAAGCCTCTGGTTCGGGGCTGATCGCGGGGTGTTCGAAGTGCGCCAGCGGGAGTTGGAGGAGGTGATGGAAGGGCGGGCGGATCGCATCCGCTCGCTGGTCTATGGCCGGGATGAAGCCCTGCCCAGTTTGCAGGCCAACTACGGCTATTCCCCGGTGACCTTGCGCAGCCGCGACGGCCGCCTGTGGTTCCCCATGCGCACCGGACTGGCGCTCATCCGACCGGACCCCGTGCGGGCCAGCCACATTCCGCCGCCAATAATCCTCGAACGCCTGCTCCTGGACGGGCGGACTGTGCACTTCCGCGAGAATGAGGCGATTCTCCACGAGGCAGACCAAAGTGAACCGACTGGAACCGCAAACCCGGCTCTGGAGTTGCCACCGGGCCATCGCAGGCTGGACCTCGAATTCACTGCACTGAGTTTCATTGCACCGGAGAATGTGCACTTTCGCTATCGCCTGGAGGGCCTGGATTCGGATTGGAGTGAACCCAGCACCTTGCGCAGTGTCAGCTACCCGCGCCTGCCGGCGGGCGACTACCGGTTTGTGGTGACGGCCTGCAACAACGCGGGCGTCTGGAATCCAAACGGCGCCGCCTTGCGCTTCACGGTGCGGCCGTTCTTCTGGCAGACCTGGTGGTTCCGCCTCGCCGCTGTCGGGGGCTTCACGGCGGGCTTAATTGCGTTGGTGCGCTACCTGTCCTTCCGCAGCCTGCAGCGCAAACTTGAACGTTTGGAGCGGGAGACAGCGCTGCAGAAGGAGCGCGCCCGGATTGCCAAGGACATCCACGACGATCTGGGCGCAAGCCTGACCCAAATCACGCTGCTGGGCGAACTGGCACAGCACGATCTAACCGCACCGGAAAAGCTCGGCGAGCACATCACCAAGATCGCCGGCACGGCCCGCCGTGGCGTGAAATCACTGGAGGAAATCGTCTGGGCTGTGAACCCGCGCAATGACACGCTTGCGCACCTGCTGGATTACGTCGGCCAGTTCGCCGTGGATTTTTTGCGCGCCGGGGACATTCGCTGCCGGATTGATTTCCCGGAGCAGCCGCCGGCCCGGAATCTACCTGCGGAAGTGCGCCACAACGTCTTCCTCGCAGTGAAGGAGGCGTTGAACAACATCGTCAAACACTCCCGGGCCAGCGAGGTTTGGCTGCGGGTGATCGTCACGGACGCCGCCTTGCGGTTAAGCGTGGAAGACAACGGGCGCGGCTTTGCGTGCGCGCCGAACGACGCGTGGGCGGATGGTCTGCGCAACATGCGGCAGCGCATGGCGGAAATCGGTGGCGCCTGCGAAATCGAAAGCCAGCCGGGTGCTGGCGCCAGAATCACGCTGACCACCCCGTGGCACCCCACATCGCCTGCTTGAGTCGAACAGATGTTCGATTGCCTCGGACACCAGCCACCCACACTTTGATCTGCCGATGAGCGCCAAACCGCCAATCACCGTCTCCCTCGTGGAGGACGTCCGCGACACCCGCGAGAGCTTGGTCAAGTTGCTCGGTCGCGCGCCGACCCTGCACTGTCTGCACGCTTACGCCACCGGCGAGGAGGCGTTGCCCGCGATTCTCGCCTCACCGCCGGAGGTGTTGCTGGCCGACATCAACTTGCCGGGCATGAGCGGCATCGAGCTGGTCGCCAAGCTCAAAGACAATTTGCCCAAACTGCAGGTCTTGATGCTGACAACTTACGAGGACAGCGATCTGATTTTTGAGTCGCTCCGCGCCGGAGCCAGCGGTTACTTGATTAAGAACATGCCGCCGGCGGAATTGGTACAAGCCATCGAGCAAGTGCACGCGGGTGGCGCGCCGATGTCCATGCAGATCGCGCGCAAGGTCGTGAGCTTCTTCCAGCAGACACGCCGAGCAACAGCGGAACTGGAGGGACTGACGAAACGGGAGCAGGAAATCCTGGCGCTGCTGGCCAAGGGCTACCTCTACAAGGAAATCGCCGACAAGCTTGGGATCACGCTCAGCACCGTGCGCGCCCACCTCCATACCGTCTATGAGAAACTCCACGTCCAATCCCGGACCGAGGCAGTCGTGAAGTTCTTGGGGCGGAGATGACCTTCGACGGTGCTAGAACAAACGTTCAATCGCCGCCCGGCGGCTTTCCTGTCACCGTTCACCTGCGCGGCTGCGAACGCCGCTGGACAGAATCTCAATGAACATCACGACAGCCGTATGCGCGCTGCTTCCACTTGCGGTCGCCGCGTCTCAGGTCCTTGCGGAAGCTCCATCCAGCCGTGTCGTCGAAGTCGCCGTCAAGCCCGGAGACAAATGGGTCGCGTACCCCACCCGAGCGCTGGCCGACGTGTCGGGCACGGCGGAGATCAAACCTGACGCCAGCCTGAACCAGTACGGAGGACTGGCGTCGCGCAAGGTCAAGGCTACGGGCTTTTTCCACCCGACGAAGCTGGACGGACGCTGGTGGCTGGTCGATCCGGAGGGCGGCCTGTTCCTCAACAAGGGCGTCAGCTCCGTCAGCATGCTCCGAACGCCCGGAGCGCAGGCCGCCTGGAAAGCGAAGTCCGGCAGTGAGACGAACTGGGGCGAGCGCACCACGGCCCTCTTGCGGGCAAACGGTTTCAACGGCGTGGGCGCCTGGACCGACACTGAGCGCCTGCGTGCGGTGAACCCGCCGCTCGTTTATACGCGCATCTGGAACTTCATGTCCAGCTACGGCAAGCAGCGCGGCGGCACGTTTCAACAACCTGGCCACACGGGTTATCCCGGCGACTGCATCTTCGTTTTCGATCCGGACTTCGAGAAGTTCTGCGACGAACACGCGCGCCAGTTGGCGGCGGACAAAGACGATCCCTGGCTGCTCGGGCACTTCTCCGACAACGAAATGCCTCTGCGCTCTGGTGCACTCACCAATTACCTCGCGTTGCCCGCCGCCGATCCGGGGCATCAGGCCGCGCTGGCGTGGTTGCGCGCACGCCGCGGGGAACGCGCCACGGTCCGCGATGTCCAGCCGCCGGATTTTCCGGCCTTCCTAGAATTCACGGTGGACCGCTATTTTCGCATCGTCTCACGCGCCATTAAGAAACACGACCCGAACCATCTCTATCTTGGGTCACGGTTTCATGGCGCCGACCTCCGCCAGCCGGAAATCTTTCGGGCCGCAGGGCCGTATGTGGACGTGGTTTCGGTCAATTACTATCGTGCTTGGACGCCCGACGCCGAGAGACTCGCCATGTGGGAGCGGGAGTCCGGGAAGCCCGTTCTGATTACCGAATGGTACGCCAAGGGCGCGGATTCCGGTCTGGCCAACACTGGCGGAGCGGGTTGGTTGGTGAAGACGCAGCGTGACCGTGGATTGTTCTACGAGAACTTCACGCTTGGGCTGCTGGAGTCGAAGGCCTGCGTGGGCTGGCATTGGTTCAAGTACGCTGACAACGATCCCGACGACAAAAAGGTGGATCCGTCCAACCGTG
>CAZWJC010000069.1:0-26619 GCA_964634255.1 uncultured Verrucomicrobiota bacterium
CTTTCGCGGTTAGCGAGCAGTGGGCGAGCGTTGACGGAGCAGTAAGCGAATACTGGCCGAACTCTGAAACCGGTGAAGATTCCGGTGAAACTCGACCCCCTCCACAATCCCAAGTCCCTGTGCCGCAGCACATAAAACTTGGAGGCGAGGGTCGGAATCGAGCGGTTTATGCTCTGTTTTCCGAAGGAATGTTCGCATCAAACCGCTGACAGTCAAGGCTACTCTGCCACTACTCGCTTAATACCGATTCATACTCGCTTGCCACTCGCTCACTGAAGAACCTACTGAATGCCACACGAAGCTAGTCAGGCAGTCTGATTGTGAGAACGCCAGCAAACCTGCCAATCGCTCCCGTTCTTGCCTGGACCAGACAACACGGCCCTGTACTGTCTCTTCAATACACACACGCGCACGCTTCATCGGCGAACGCTTCGATCAGACTCAACTCCGCCTCGAAGAAATGATCCGACGGACTGAGGATGAACGCCCCGCCCGGGCCGGCGGCTTGGAAGCAGCGCCGCACTTCGGCCCGCGTTTGCGCAGGTGTGCAGCCCACGAAGAAATGGAATTGATCGAAGCCGCCGATCATGCACACCGCGCTGCCGATGCGGCGCTTGGCCTCGGCCAAATCCGCGTCCCCACCCATTCCCGGCGGGGTGAACGTCTCCATGGCATCGGGCTTCATCGCGGCGATGCGCTCCAAGATGGGCATCATCCCACCGCAGGTGTGATAGACGACGCGTTGCCCCGCCTGATGCAGGGCTGCGATGATTTCCGCGTCATACGGAGCAACGAATTGGTCGAAAAGGCGGGGAGAAATCACGGTCGAAGAGGCGTCCCCGCCGCCAAACTCGATGAGATCGAAGGCCGCCCCTCGCAGGGAGTGGGCGTAAACAAGCTTGCGGTGCTGGAGCACGCGCAACAGCTCATGCACCCATTCCGGGTCGTCGTGCGCCTCCAGGATGAGCCGTTCGATTCCGACGAGGCACGCGGCATCCTGCCACGTCCCCGGTTGCCAAAGACATCGAAACAACAGACGTGACCTCGAACGAGCCCCCGCTCACCGAACTCCCGAGCCTCGTGATTCACAGCCTCGACACCACACTTGGGGGCGGTCATAAACGCGCCCAGCAGTCCGATGTCGCGCTTTTCCTTGATGGGATGTTCCCGGACCCAGGCCGTGTGCTCGTTTGATTGCACGACCATTGTGAGCTCACCTTTGGGAGTGGCGAAACGATAGCGCGTGGTCGGCCATTCCTGGCCGGAAATAGCGTCGGCATATACGCGCCACCGGTCCGTGGAAATGCGGCGCGCTTCCAAAAAGCCAGGGACGCCTTGCAGCGGATCGAAGAACTCCCCGGCGGCTTCATCCGGGCGGTGCGCGACGACCCAGTGGATTGCGTCGAGCCCGAACTGGTCGAAGAATTCCCGCGCCGAAGCCCCGCGGAGCTGGCGCTTGAGAAACGAGTCCATCAAGTGATGGGTCGTGACCGGCAGCCGATCCGGCCGACGGCGCTCCAGCGCGCAGATCATTCGTTCTCTGGAAGTCATTGCTCAGGGGAACGTCTATCTCGTGCCGAACGCTTCGTCCGCGGAAACCTCTTTCCCATCCGGCAGCACCAGCATCAGTTCACACATCCGCACCACGCCGTCGGGAATCTCGGGTCGAGCCGAGCATGGCAGATCGGCGGCCGGCACGAATACGCGCAGCGCATCGGTTTGGATGGGTGCGGGCCACCGGCAGCGAATCGTCTTCTCGGCCGCGGCGTGGACTTCGGCAGCGGTGATCCATCCCGATTCGCTCCGATACTCCACCCGCAGGTGTTGTTGCTGCGGAATCTCCGGTCGCGGATCGCCAACCACCGTGACGCCGCTCAAAGCCAGCCGGCGGGGAAACTCGACGATCAGCCACGTATCGGCGGGCGCGCCCTTTGTGCCGCCGCCAAAGGGCTGAGCCACCCAAGCGGCAAACGGGTCCGGGTCGCCGTCCACAGCGGCCTCCGGCCCGTACTCTGGCGCGTAAACCGAAGACGCGGTAACCTTCACCGCGGCGGCACCGGAAGCCATGGTTCGCCCCGTCGCCTCAGACGAGGCCTCGCCCTTTTGACCGGCGGCATCCACCGGGCGAACTCGGTAGTAGTAAGTGGTGTCCGGCTGCACCGTGGTATCGGCGAACATAGCATGATCGAAATCTTTCACTTGGTAATCCAAGGCGGTGTGACCGTAGGCCGAGGAGCCCGGGATGACTTCCGCGCTGTTGACCTGGGCGATCATGGTTGCTTCGGTGAGTGGAAAACCGCGCTGCGTGGAACGGTGAATCTCATAGGCAGTGACGTCGGACTCGCACGCCGTGCGGAACAGCAGGTTCACGAAATTGAACCGGGCCAGCGGGCTGACGGGAACCGCGCGCAAGCCCTCGACGGCCATTGGCGGCAGGTTGGACTGGGCACTCGCGAGGGTGGCGACTTTCACCACCGGCCCGGGGTCGCCCGGGTTGTTCCAGCGATCCACCGGCACCACGCGGTAGTAGTAGAGTGTTCCCGGCTCGAGCTGGTTGCGAATCCAGCCTCCCGCGTTGAGCCGGGGTTGATCTACAAACGAATTGAGGCTGGCCTGCCCCACCCGGTTCAACAACGTGGGCGGGCACTCGGGGTGCGTGTCGCGGAAGACTTCAAAGCGGCAGGGACGAGGCTCGGCGCAGACCCAGTTCAATCGAACCTGCCGGTCGGCCAACGCTTGGGCGGCCAACTCCTTGACGCCGGCCGGTTTCTCGCCCCTCAGGACTCGCACCGTCTTCACGCCAAACGGCCGCAGCGTGATGGCGAAAGCGTTGCTCCCGATGATCGCCGGTTTGATCACCCGGTCTTCCTCCACCAAGGAGGTTTCAGTCGCCGCCTGAATCGAGGGCAGAAACGGCACTGTGACCTTTGCCGCCGTTTCGCGGCCCGTGGTTTCGTTGAAGCGCAGGATAAAACCGCGTCCGTTGGCCTCGGCAGGCTTCAGCACGCTGCACTCGACGTTCGGGACGTCCACCATCAGGAAGCTGCCGTGCGCGGCCAGCGCTCCTTCGCCGCGACCGTCGGCTCGCCAGGCGACCAGCGGCTGCATCACGCCCCGCCCGAAAGCCGCCGCCGCGCCCGCCCGCCAATCGCCGGCGTGCCCGCGCAAAGCCCAGGAGAAAGCGACAGGGCCGCGCTGATCAATGCGGACATTCGTCCCGAACATGTTGTTGAGCAGGTAGAGGTAGAGGCGGCTATGCCCGGGGTATTGCTGCGAGCGATTGAATTCGTACCAGGGTGGCTGCGGCGCCACTTGGGGTTCGCCATAGCAAACGAGCGCCCCTTCGATCGGGCTGATCGTCACGCCGAACTTGCCGTTTGAAAAATCCGAAAAGCTGCGGATGGCAAAGTGGTCCGTGGCGCTGCCTTCGGCCAGCTTCCGGTAGGGGTCGAGCACGGCGCCGGGGAGTTCGTGGTGGATGGCGAAGTCCGGCACGGCGAAGGGCAGCGCAACGAATACGCCCTCGCGATTGCTGGCGTACTTCTGGGTGAAGGGCAGCTTGTCGAGCCAGATGTTGAAATCAACCCGCGGCAGGTTCTTGTAGAGCGTGATCGTCTGGCGAAGACTAGCGACTCCCGGCGCCTTGCCATTCACCGTGATGACGTCCGCAACCGGTCCCCGGTGGAGCAGGACTTCATCTGCCGCTTCCGCCCCGTCCCAGGCGGTGACCCATTTCCCGTCGCGTTGAGAGGCGCGGCAATAGAGGTATTGATTGAACCGGTGCGGCGACTGCCTATCCACCAACTCCGCGCCCGTCTGCTTGTCAAACAAGCTGGTGATGCTGCCCATGCGGGGATCGATTTCAAGCCGGTAGAACGGTGTTTCGAGCGGGCCCGAAATGGCCGCGGCAACCGGGGCTTCCGCGCCGGCTGAACTCCCCGCCTCCAAACGATAGCTGCGGTATCCCATGGCGGGAATGTCCGTGCCGATGAACACGCAACTGCCGTCCGCGAGCCGCTGGATCGGCACGCGCGCCGCGGAAACGGCATCCACCACGCGCGAGCCCGCGGGAATCAGCCCAACCGGGCATCGGACCACATCTGTGCGCGGCTGTGACAGGGGATTGAAGACGATCAGGTTGCTCAGCCCCGAGCGCGGGATGAAACGGGAGAGGGACTCGACCGCCGCGCCGCGAACCGTTTGCTCCAGGGATTCCGCTTCATCCACCATCTCGCGATTCTCCTCCAGTTCGGTTTCGTATTGGCGCAGGGTTTCGGCCGTGCTTCCGGGGCCGTCCTTGGCATTGGTGTGTTCGTGGTACTGGAGCAGCCGATGATAGGCTTGGTAGAGGTCGGCCCACGGATAGGCGGTGCCGCCCATCGCCTGGGCCAGCGTGGCCAGTTTCTCCGTCACCGGCAGGGCTTCTCCCAACCGACGGGCCTTGCCGCCAAGCCAGGCATCGTTGTAGTCCTCGTCCGACCACTGGTTGTTCTCGTCGAGCGCGAGCGACTTGGGCTGGAACCCGCCCCGCTGAATCTCCGCTTCGACGGCCTCGAAGAACATGTCGAAGGTGGCGGAGATCAAGCGCGGGTAGGCGTACTGGGCGTTCCAAGCCCGGGCCCGATTGGCCACAGTGCGCTTGACCAGCAGGAAATCCACGCCGTCCTGGGAAAGCAGGGCGCGGAAGGGCCAGCCCACCTTTTCATGGGCCCGGATGAGAAACTCGATGCGTTGGGGATCCTGCACATCGTCCGGGCTGCGCTCGTACGGATTCCACAGAAGGCTGTGGCGCTCATAGGTTGTGGCGCGGCGGAGCAACTGCTGGCCATCCGGACCTTGCCAGTAGAACAACGGTTCATTGCCGACGCTGAAAATGTGGCGGCCTTGCTCGGCGTCCACCTCCAGAAACCCGTCCACGTATTTCCCGTTCTCGATGTTCGGCATGCAGAGCCGGTTGAACCCGTGAAAGAAGCGCGTAAGCCCGGCCTCGCTCGCGTACGTCGCCAGCGGCCAGGTCAGGCCGATCACGTCATCATTCTGCCCGGTCCGGCTCGGCGGCACGCCCAGCAGATCGGGTGTGTGGCGGCAAGCCAGATAGAACAAGCGGGCCATCAACTCGTGGCTCAATTGCTCGGTGTTCGCGGTGTTGTGCAGTCCCATGAGCTGGATTCGCCCCTCGCGGATGCGGCGAGCCAGTTCCAGCGATTCCTCTTTGCCGAAAAAGCCGATGAAGCTTGTGATCGGCTCGCTGGTCTCAATGTTGAACCGATACCGCGACTCCTCCGGCCACTCATCGGTCTCGCGGCAGAATCGCAGCGGCAGATGGATGTTGGCGTGCCGGATGGTCGTCCGAATCCGATGGGGATAATCGCCATAGCCCAGGTCGTGGTGCGAATAGGAAGCGCAGTAGAGACTCCATTTCTTCTGCGGCTGCCATACGAGTTCGTGGCGGGCCAGGATGCTGCCCGAGCCCTTTTCAAGAAGCTGCAGAACCACTTTCGTCGGAGCGGCGATGTCCACGATGGAGATGATGTTGGTCGAATTCCCGGTGGGGACTTCACCCAGGTCCGCGCTGTAGGCTGGAGCCTCGCCCAACTGGATGGCAACTTGCGCGGCCACCGGCGGGCCGGCGTTGCGCAGGCAAAGCCGAACTTGTTGCCGCAACGGTTCTGCGGACGCCGGTTTCGGGAAGAACGGGGTCGGCTCCACCCGTTCGACGGTGAGATTTCCCCCGAAGGCCAAGAACGTCACGAGGAGCATCCCCAGAATGGGGACAACCCGGAGCACCCTTGCTCGTCGAGGCGCGAATGCGTTTGCGGTCGCGGTCGGGCCGGGCGACACCACCGCGGCCGAATCACAGGGCCATCGGGCAGCGGTATGGCGAGGGATGTGAGTCTCAGCGAGTCGGGTCGTTTGCATGGGGTGTTTTCTCCAGAGTTGGTTGTGCTGTTCTGCCGGAATCATCATGGGCGGTCTTCGAGTTCAAGCGCGGCCTCGGCCAAGGCCCGCGCGTTTTCTGGCGGAACGTTTGGCAAGATCGCCTCGTGGCTTGGGCTGACGATCAGGTGCGGCCCGAGCAAGCGTTTCACCCGGCGCACATCCGCGCGGATTTGATCGGGTGTCCCGTTGGTCAGCAGGTCCTGCGCATCAACGCCGCCGAGGAATGCAATCTGGCCGCCGAAGTCCGCCGCGAGCCGTTCGGCGTCCATGTCCCGGGCCCGCGCCTGCAGCGGGTGCAAGCAATCCACCCCGGCCGCCAGCATGCGTGGAATCAGCCGATGCACCGAGCCGCAGGAATGGACCACCACCTGACAGCCGTGGCGATGGCCTTGCTCGGCAAACCGCTCGAACCAGGGAAACACGAACGTATCGAGATCGCGCGGGCTGCACACCAACCCCGTTTGGCTTCCAAAGTCGTTGCCGAAGAAGAAACCGTCCACCAGATCGCCCGCAGCGGCGAAGAAGCGTTCGTTCGCCTCGTAGTAGAATTGACAGACACGCTCGGTGGCCGCCTGAACCACCTCGGGATCGGTGTGCATCTTGACGAAGTACTGCTCCATACCGAACAGGTCCGCGAGGTTGTGATAGAAACACGTCCAGAACCCACTGAGCCGGTAGAACTCTCCGGCCCCGCGCAAGTCCTTAAGGCAGGTATCGAAGTTCAGATACTGCGCGTCCGGCCAAGGGAAGCGCTCGACCTCGGCCACCGAGGTGCAATTCGCCAGCGGCCCGACGCTGCCATGCTTTTCACGATTCAACCCCACATCAAACAAACCGCGTCCTTGTGGATCGCGATAGACATCCGGGTAGAGTTGCGGGCAGATCCAGCGCACGTCGTCGCTCAGCTTCAAGCGAAACTCCTCCTCGGTCGCGGTGCCGAAGTGACGGTGCAGGATGGGCCAGGTGTCTGGATGCGGGCTGCCCAGCCAGAACCCGCAACGGTCCACAGGCTGGCGGGCGATGATCCGTTTGATGCGTTCGCGCGAGGTCATGACAGAGAAGCTCCAGCAGTCACGTTCACCGCCGCGTGAAACGCGTCGAGGCTGGCCAGCGGTGCGTTCGGCGGCACGTCGCAGCCCGACGAGATCACGAAGTTGCGATGGGGGGCGGTCACGGCGAGCAGTTGTGCTGTGCGAGTCATGACCTCTGCGGGCGGGGCCTGCACGAACACGGCCGCGGGATCCAGGTTGCCGCACAGCACCACGTCCGGCGGTACCTGAGCCAGTGCCCCGGCGAGGTCCATTGGCGCGCCGAAGTGGAACGCCCTCACACCGGTTTCCAGAATGGCCGGCAGATGCAGCAGCTTCGCCGCGCAGTTGTGGAGGACGATGGAAAACGACGCGTCGCTCACATCACCGGCGATGCGTTTGATGTAGGCGCTCGAATTCGCCGCCAGGCTCCGCGGCGAGAGCAGCCCGGCGGCCGGTTCAGCCATGATGATGCCGTCTGCGCCCGCCACGCGGAATGCCCTGAGGTAGGCAGTCAGGAACGCCGTGCTCTTCTCCAGCAGCGTGTGCATCAACCCGGGCTCGGTCATCGTGAGTTCCAAGGCTTCGCTCACGCCTACCAAGCGGGCCGACAGCGAAAACGGGCCGATGCATCCCGCGAACACGAACGGTCTCCCGGGCAATTGCCGGAGCATCCGCACGGCCGCCAGATAGACCTCCGTGCGCCGGTCACCCGCCTGCGGCACGGCAAGCCGCTCCGCCCCTGCCTGATTGGTGATGAGCCTCCCGATCACGGTGGGCACTTCCGAATCCGAAACCGCAATCGTACACCCGAAGGCTTCCGCCTCGGCGCTGAGATCCATCGCGGACAACACAAACGGCGAGTCGTAACGCTGCCGCAATGCCGCCTGCGCCTCGACTTGCGCATGCGGATTAGTGACGATGTCCGATACCTTCGCCCCGGTTAGTGCCAAGCCGGGATACACCGCAATGGGCATCGCAAGCCGCCGAGGTGACTGGAGCACGAGCTGGTTGAAGTTCATGACTGGCATGAATCAGGGCACAACCTTCCGTGCCACCGCCACCACGCCCGCCGCGTTCTCCCCGTAACCGTCCGCTCCGATTTCATCGGCGAAGCCCTGGGTAATCGGCGCGCCGCCCACGATGATCCCGACCTGCGCGCGCAGCCCCGCTTGCTTGATGGCGTCAATGGTCACTCGCATCGCCGGCATGGTGGTCGTCAACAGCGCCGACATGGCCACGATGTTGGCGCTCTTCTCCTTCACGGCCTGGATGAATTGCTCCGGCGCCACGTTCACGCCCAGGTCAATCACCTCGTAGCCGCCGCCTTCGAGCATCGCGCCCACCAAGTTCTTGCCGATGTCGTGCAGATCCCCTTTGACGGTCCCCAAAGCCACGCGACCGAGGGGTTCGACGCCGCTTGCCGCCAACCGCGGGCGAATCAGTTCGAGCGCCGCTTTCATGGCGCGGGCCGAAATCAGTAACTCGGGCACGAAATACTCGTTGCACTCGAAACGGCGTCCCACCTCCGCCATGGCGGGCATCATGTGGTCTTGCACCAGCCGGAGCGGCTCAATCCCTGCGGCCAGGGCTTTCTCGGTGATCGCCTTTGCGGCGGTGGCGTCGCCGTTCAGGACGGCGGCGTGGAGTTCGTTGGGGTTTGACATGTCAAGATAGGCTCAGATCGGTGGTGGCAACTGACTCACGCGTGGTCACGGGCGTAGCTCACCAACGCGCGCAGGTTTTCCGGCGGCGTGAACGGTGACAGCTCACATCCGCTGCCGACGATGAAGTTCCGTCCACAGGCCGCGTGGCATTCGCCCGCGGCGGCATACACTTCTTCCGGATCGTTCGAGAGCAGCGTGGTCACGGTGGACACGTTGCCGCTGATCACGCGTTCGCCCAAGATCGCCCGCGCCTTGGGCAGGCTGACCGGGTAATCCAATTCGTAAATATCCACGGCGAGTTCGCTCATCTTGTGCAGGATCAACTCCGTCTGGCCGCAAATGTGTTGGCGGGTGAGCACTTGCGGATGCCGCTGTTTGATTGCCGCGAAGACCTGCTGTTGCCGGGGAAACAGAAATCGCGCGTAGTATTGCGGCCCCATCATACTCGCGGCGGCGTCGCTCATGCCGATGGTGTCCGCGCCCGCCTGGATTTGCGCCTCGGCATAGTGCAGGGCGACTTCCGCAGTAAAGTCCAGCAGGTCGTCCACAAAGCCGGGATCGTCGAGAAAATCCGTCATGATGCGGTTGAGCCCGCGCAGTTCAGCGCCGAGGGCCAGTGGTCCCTCGACCCAGCCGACCACGGATTTCTCCTCGCCCGCTGCACGCCGCATGATCTCGATGGCCTTGATCCGGTCGTGCATTCGACCGCCGCCCAACGGATCCGGCAGCCGAAACTGCCGCAACCGCGCCGGGTCGCGCAACGCCGCCTTCTCCTCGTTGATAACCGGCCCCTGATCCAACAACCACTCGATGCTGCCCTCACCGGCGATGTCCACGACTTCGCGCGCCGGGTCCGAGCAGGTCAGCAGGCAATCCACATCGAAGTCCTCCGCAATCTTGAGTTGCGCGGCGGCCATCAGTCGGCCATCCCTCGTGTAGTCCAGGAAGGAAACCCCCAGATGCTTCGCGGCGAGCATCATGATCATCGGTTGCGCCGACAACCGATCCACCGGCAGCCCCGCCACCGTGTTCCGAATTCGTTCGAGCGCACGCATGGCCGACGACTCAGCGCTCAAGGATGAAACTCACGGGCGCAAAGCTTCGCAAAGCCACGGTCAGTTCGCCGCCGCGGACAGGGACCGCAGGTCCGCTGGGTTCCCCGCGAAGATTCACGGGCTGGGCGGACTTCACTTCGAGTTCGTCTGGCAATCGGACTTTGCACGGCCCGGTCTGGCCGGCCTGTTCCCAGAGCCGCAGCAGCAAGCCGGGGCCGTCCGGGTTTTGCCCAAAGGCGGTAACGAGCACGCCGGAACGCGAGAGCCGCAGACCTTCCCCCTGCTTGGGCAACTTGCCGCCGGGCCCGTCGGCGACAGCGGCGAGCAGCGGCAGACGCGCTTCCCAAGAAGGAACGATGAGGTTCTCGGCCAGCGGGCCGCCACGCGTCAGCCACAGTCGCACGCGACTGGTCCACGAGCCATCCTGCCATTCGGGGAAGTTGGTGTTCCACTCATTGTTGTAAAGGTTGACGAAAACCGACGGTCGCTTCGGCAGATAATCCAAGGAGAACTTCCACAAACCCGGCTCGCCGAGGCTCACGCAGGACGAATCCATCGGGCAAAGGCCAAAGCCCGTTCCTTCGCGGCCCGCGATGGTAAGGCCCGTATTCAGGCAGAAGTAATGGCGATTAGCGCCAGCCACGATGTCCTTGGCCGGATCAATCGGCCCACCCAATCGCCCCAGACGAAACTGGGGTTGCGCGACGGCGAAGGGAAAGCAAAGCCAGCCGCCTTCGGGAATGGGATCGGGCGTCTTCTCGGTCACGCGCCATTCGACTTCCACGTAGGGTTGCTGCCTGGGCAACGTGAACACGATCGCGATGCCTTTGGCCAGCCCCAGCGTCTCGGTGGCGGTCATCGTGGCGATATCGGCGACGGCGCTGCGCTGCAAGGCGAGCGTCCAGGCCGGCGGGGTCAGCGCAGCATAGGCAGCGTCCTTCGGCAAATCGCCTTTGGGCCACGGATACCAGGCCCGGCCATAGGCGTTGTGAAACGCGAGCATCTGCTCCTTGTCGAAGCGCTCGTGCAGGAACTGGCCCAGGGCATAAGGGCTCGACTTGTCCACGCACTCACGTCCGGTCTGCTTGTTCACCAGCGACGCGATGCCGCCGCGTTTGAGATCGAAGACCACTTTGAAGAACGCGGCTTCCAAGTGGCCTGGCGGGTCTTGCACTCGCGGCCGAGCTTCCTCAGCTTCGTCCAAGCGGAACGTTCGATAACCGCCGGCGGGAACGTCTTTCGCGAACAGACTGCGCCCCGGTTGGCCGGGAAGCTCCACCATGCCGGATCGTTTCCAAGGCAGCGCATTGAAAACGACGACGCGGTCGCCTTCGACCTTCACGGACCTGGCTACAAGATCAAGTCGCTGAGAAAGCTCACGGCGCACGATCCGATCAGCCTGCCGGGCGAAGGCGCGTTTCTCGTCGAACGCTGCCTCGTATTTCTTGTAGGCGCCGCGGGCGTGAGCTTCTTTCCATGCTTCGCCGTAGAGGTAACGTGGCGTGCCGCTGTTCCAGGACCCCGCGTCTGGCCGGGCGGGTCCGAACGTGTGTTCGCTGAACAGATCGCTCTGTTCGTAGGCGTCAGCCAGCGCAGGTGCGAGGTCCGCCGTCTTCAATCCCCAGGCGCGGAGTTGGGTGTCGAGCGCGTCCAGGGCGGGTTCGAGCGGACGCATATTTTGGGCGAGCTTTGCCTCAATGGGCATGGAGAGCCAGCCATGAATCCACGTGTCCGGCATGTCGCCGCGTACGACCGGCAGATCGGGATTCTCCGCCAGCACCGCGCGGGCGAAATCATCCAACGTTCCGACATGCACCTGAACCCCGGGCAGCGTCTTGGCTGCCTCCCGGCGCAGGTTTTCCACTTCAGCAACGGTTGGCGGCCCGTGGTTGTCGCCCGTCATGGCCATCGCCAGATAATGCTTGCTGGGCCAGTTGCGCGGTGGCCGGAGACCCGAGCCATAATCCACGGTGTAGTTGCAGAGAATCCGCGAGCCGTCCGGGCCCTCCCACCAGAACAAGGGCGGGACACGCACGAAGGCGCTGAGGTTGTTGCAGCCGAGTTGCAGGAACTTCACGCCGGCATGTTCCAGCAACGTGGGCCAAACCCAGGAATGACACGGCACGTCGGTCATCTTCGCGCCGATGGGCAGCGGCTTCCCGAAACGGCGGGCGAGTTGTGACGAGAAACCGAGCCCGCGCACGAGGTCCTCCAAGTCGTCCGTCTCCGTGTGATACGTGAATGGCAGCGCGTGAAAAGTGATGTCACCCTCGCGCACGGCTTGTTCGATCCGCGCGCGGCGGGCCGGGTCCTGCTGTGGACCCAGCACGTGCGCGAGCGGCCACCCCGCCAGCGTCCAGGAGAAGCGTTGCTCCTTGGGCAAGTCGTGCGAGGCTTCCACCACCTTGAGCGCGCCGTCCATCATCTCTTCGCGGTACTTTTTGAGAACCGGCTCGATTCGATCCGTGTAGCCGATGTCGAGATGGGTTTTGAAGACGACCCAAACGTGCTCGACCTTCGTCGGCGCCGGGGCGACCGCATCGCCCGCCTTCGCCAGCGTGGCCGCGCCATGCACGTCAATTTCCGAGAACAACGTCCCAGTCATGTTGACATTGCTTTGCAGTGGCGAACGGGTCCGTTGCAGTGCCAGCAGGAGGTAACGAAACTCGCCCAGTTTGCCAGCGGAGTCCTTGATGAAGACGCCGTGCTGGCCGTTCCATTTCGCGCCGGTCGAATTCGGGCGCGTATCCACGTCGGCGATCTTCGTCCAACCAGCCAGGCTGGTTGGGTCCGGGTTTTCCGCGGCGCTGCCATAGAGTGTGTAAACCTGCGGCGCGCGCGATCCCTGATCCACCTCCCACTCGTGCCAGGAATAGGACGCCACCGCAGTGACCGGTTGGACGCACCCCAGATCAATGACGAGGTTGCCGCCATTCGCGTTGCGGTTGTTCAACAAGGCTTCCTCGGACAAATCGAGGCTGTCGGTCGGCAGGACTCCATTGACCAGCACCGCTCCGTCGGCTCCGCCCTGCTCGAACTCGTTCCCGGCTAGCGTGACTCTGGCGCCGGCAGCGAGGTCAGATTTCGACGGGCGCGGAATGGTTTTGAAACTCCAGGCCGGGTCCGTAGGGTTGACTTGTTCGGTTCTGACGGTGACGTCGGCGAATGCGGCGGCAGTCAGCAGCACGGAGACACCAAGGCTCGGCAGGAGTTTGTAGCTCACGGTTGTTGTTTTCATCAAATGTTGAATTCTGGAACGGCGCGTCAAGACCGGAAACGTCATGCAGTCGAAGAAGAGCGAGAAAGGCAACCTCCCATGCGTCGCCGCTACGGGGTGAGAATTCCCCGAACCAAGGTTCGCGCTTTGAACTCCTGAACTGTCTGGGAACGGCTTCGGCGCGCCGGGGCAGTGGAACAGGCATCCTGCCTGTTGGGCGCGTGGTTCCGGTCCTCCGCCTCCCTCAACGGGCAAGATGCCTGTTCCACTACCGGGTTCATGGGGAGGTTTCGCCCAATCAAATATCCTCGCATCGGCCCCCCGAACGCCGCGGACAACCTTGTGTTGCATATGCAACATGAGAGTGTCCAGTCCATCTTCGCAGGGTTGAGGCGCAGAGCGGACGTGGTTTCCAAAGACGTAGATAGGGCGAAGCGCATCACTTGGCGGGAGCGGAGGTGCGCTCGGCCAGCCAGATCATGTCCTGATTATTGGGCGAAGCCACGTTAAGTTGCAGGTTGTCGTCATACTTGGGCGCCGGCTTGGTGCGCGCGTCCCGCCACTTGTGAAGCTCGGCGTGACCGTCGGCGAAAGAAACGCCGCACGCTCCGTTATGGAAACTCGCCGGGAAATCAATGATGCGGGTGGCCTGCGCGTTGGGCACCATCATGTTGGCGAAGCCGCCGGCATTGATTGAATCGGGATGCTCGTCCACGAAGACGAAGCGCATCGCCGCGCTGTCCACGTCCGACTTCTTGTAATACACGCGGTACTTCTTCGTCAGCCCATTGGCGCCAAAGCCTGCCGGGTCGAGCCAGTCTCCCGGCCCGCCCCAGTGCTGCCCCATGGTCATACTGCGCAGGCGTGCCGTCAGCAGACCATTGACGCTGACCATGCTGCGGTCCGCCGGGCAATGGTACACGCCGACGCCGGTCAGATAGCTGGCATACTTCGCCCGTTTCGGGTCCGTGAGCGTACGCGGGTCGGTGTTGGCGGGGTTGCTGCCGGTGAAGTCCAGCCAGCCGTCCACCCAAGCGGTCGGCTCCACCGGCGAGGTATAGCCCGACGACGCCACGCGGTCGGTGTTGTCGTCGGCGTAGAGGTGGAAAACGAATTGCAGTTGCTTCAGGTTGCTCATGCACTGCGCGCCCTGGGCCTTGGCTTTGGCTTTGCTCAAGGCCGGCAGGAGCATGCCCGCCAGAATGGCGATGATCGCAATGACCACCAGCAACTCGATCAGCGTGAACCCAGCGCCATTTCGGCGGATGCCCTGTGTCTTCATAAACTGCAACTCCATCAAGCCGTCCGCTCACTTGCGCAACCGGAAGAAGCTCTGGCCCGTGGCCGGCAGCGTGATCGTGACCGCATTGCCGCTCACGCCATCCACCGGCAGCCACGTCTGCCCGACCAACGCACTCGCGGAGTCCAGGGTCCAACCCGTTGCGCTCGCGTCCCAGGAGAGGGTCACCTGGCCGCCGTTGCGGACGACGCGGAGCGCTGAAGGCAGCGCGATTTGGAACTGCATGTTGGCGGGCGTCCAGCGCAACACCGAGGCGCCGCCGCCATCGTTCACTGGCCCGACAAAATTCCCGATGCCATAAGTGGCCATGTTCACCGCGGCCTGACAGGCGGTGGCCGACGGCACTGGCGATTGGTCCGACCAGCCGTCGCCATCGAAACCAATGACCTCGGCGCCGATGAAATAGGTTGTCCCCGCCGTAAGGACCGCACTTTGAGGAAGCGTTGCGTATCGCCACGCACCCTGCAACGGAGCGACCGTTCCGCTGGGCACGGTGACCGATGCCAGCTCAACCCCGTTCACATCCCACAAACCGACTCGATGCGCCCCATTGAGACCGTCTCGGCCGGCATCTTCATAACCCAGAGCTGTCACCAAGAGCTCATGCGAGCCGACCACGAACCGGTTGCCAATCGTTCCGGAAAAATCCCCGCGACTGCTGAGCGGCAGGAGGTCGGAAAACAAGCGGCCTTCGTTTTGAGGATGAACGGTCACGACCGCAAGGTCGCTGACGGCAAAACCGGAGGAGTTGGTAATCATCACGCGATACGTTCCGGCATCGGAGGCCTGAGCCCCGATAATTCCCAGCGTCGTCTGCGTCGCGCCCGCGATGGGTGCGCCGTTCTTCTCCCACTGGTAAGTCAGCGGCGGGGTGCCATCCGCAGCGACACGCAACACCAGGGTGTCGCAGGGATAGATGTCAGCGGAGCGCGGCTGCTCAGCGACTGCCGGCGCCCAGACGGGGGCCGAGGCGAACACCGCTTGCACATCCGCTGGCGTCAACGCCCGGGCATACACGCGCACGTCGTCGAGCCGTCCGCTGAAGTTCAGATCATACGCCTCGCTGCCGGATTGACGCGAGCCGATCGTCAGTTCGTGCGTGTTCTGAACGATGTGCGACGGCAGCGGGCTGCTGGCGACCTCGGCGCTGTTCACGTAAAGCTTCATGCGATTGAGCGGCACGCTGAAGACGGCGGCGACGTGCTGCCAGGTGTTGTCGAGCAGGTTCGTGGACGCCAGGACATAGAACCCGCTACCGGTCGCGCAATAGAACCGGACTTTGCCTGCATAGACATCCAACGCATACTGCTCGCCGCCATTGCCCGTCCCCTTGGCGATGATGGCAGCACCGTCCTTCTGTGTCGCCGGGCCTTTCACCCAGGCCGAGAGCGAGAATTCCAGCGAGGTTGAGACATCTAAGTCACCGTTGTCCGCTACCATCACGAAGTTGCTGCCGGAAACAGCGTCCGACTTCAACTGGATGGCACCCGACAACCGGCCGGCCACCCACTGCGAGTTGTCGCCCGCAAAGCCTTGCAGCTCCCCGTTGTGGTTCGCGCCCGAGCTGTCTTGTGCCACCAGGCCGGAAGACTCGTCGAAGCGAAGCCACAGGCGTAAATCGGAGGTGAGGTCCACCGGGGGATCAATCACCGTGAGCAGGGCCGGATTGCTCGTGATACTGCCGGCCCGGTTCGTGACAATCACGAAGTAATCGCCGGAGTCGCTCAATTGCAGGTTTGTCATGGACAGCGCGCTGTTGGTCGCGCCTTCCAGCAGCACCGCCGGCTGTTTGAACCATTGATACGTCGGCCGGGGCGTGCCGTCCGCCAGCACACTCAGCAAGACGCTGTCGCCGAGAAGGCGGGTTGCCCCCTGCGGCTCGCTGCTGATCGTGGGCTTCACGTCCGGGTCGCTCGTTACCAAGGCAGCGTTGGCCGGACACCACCGGGCACTGGCCCCGCCGCTGCTGGTAGGTGCCGCCAAGGCGTCACCCGTGGCATAGCGCGATTCCAGAATCGTGATCCGTGGGTTCGGCGTCACCAAATCGTTTGGCCAGGAATCCAGGAACCACTCAATCCCGGCGCCGACGCGGGCGCCGATCAAATAGGTCGTGTTGGCACTCAACGTCACCGGCGCGGTCAGCGCATGGTAACGAGAGTAACCGATGAGCGCATCCGAACCGGTCACTGTCACCGAACCCAGCAGCACCCTGCCGTCCTCATTCCACAGACCCACGCTGACCGGAGCGTAGTAACCGTCGCCGTTCACGTCCATCACCCCGAGTTCGTTCACCACTACCGGCTCGGCCCCGACCACAAACGCCGTGCCGACGGTGAAGGGGCCGTCTCCCCGGGTGGCGGTGCCATCCGGGATCGGATTGTTGACGTTGAAAAGAGTCTGCGCCAGGCCGGGGTTGGCGGCAAGGGCCAGGAGAGCGGCCAGGACGGCGGTCCGAAGGAGAGTGCTTGGAGTTGTGTTCATGGTAGTGCTTTCATCAATGCTGGCCAGCGTTGCAGAAACCGGCGAACGCTGCCAATGCCCCGTTGCCTAATTTGCATACGCAATTGACTCGCCCGTTTCACCAGGCAAACTGTGCGGCACGATGCGTGCAATCGCGGCTTTACCGCTTGCGGAACCTCCGAGCATGGTGCCGTTGCTGGAGGCGCAACATCACGCCTTCATGATCAGCCAGTACCGGGAGCCCACGTTCCACTTCTACTGGCATTATCACCAAGAGGTGGAACTCGTCTGGATTCGGCACGGCTCGGGTCTGCGCTATGTGGGGCACGCGGTGGAGCCGTTCACGAGTGGCGATCTGGTCCTCCTGGGCCCGAACCTGCCACACACGTGGGGCTCGGCGCCCGAGCAGCGCGGCGACGCGGAGTGGACAGTAATCCAGTTTCGTCCTGAGCGATGGGGTGCGGTCTTTTGGCAGATGCCGGAACTGCGTGACCTGCGCAAGCTCATCGCCGCCGCGGAACACGGCGTCCACTTCATCGGCAGCCAGGTTCATCAAATCGGCAAACTGGTGGAGAGCCTGGTCCAGCGGCCTCCCTATTCATTCGCCGCGCTCGCAGGTTTTGTGGAAATCTGCCAGCGGCTGCTGGTCACCCCTCGCCGGCAGCTTGCCCCGCGGCCCATCTGTTCCGCGGCCACTCCACCTGACCCACGGCTTCAACAAGTCCTGGCATTGGTCAACACCCAGAGCGCCGAACCGCTCTCGCAGATCGAAGTAGCCGCCCGCATCAAGATGGGGCCTGCCGTGTTTTGCCGCTGGTTCAAACGACACATGGGACGCAACTTTCAGCGCTATGTGAACGAGGTCCGGGTGGCCCGCGTCTGTGCCCGCCTGGCCGACAGCAACGAAACCATCACCACGTTGGCCATGGAATGCGGTTTCAACAACCTGGCCAACTTCAACCGCCGGTTCCTGGAGATCACCGGATTGACACCCCGCGATTTTCGTCAACAGACGCGTGGGATGTGCGCGCGACGCGCTCGCAGTGTCATCGTACGCCACGGACTGCACGGCTCCTTGCGTCTAGCAGTCTTCAACCCGGAGAATTAAGCGACAACAACTGCAGCTTGATTCTGCTGCGCATTCGTTACGCCTTGAACCTGTTGCCGGCACTTGATGCGGCGGCTGCCGAAGGCGCCGGTGGCGTACCTGTAGATAGGTAGGCCCACGCATACCGATACGAATGGAGCGTGACGCCCTCGATGCCCAAACCCCGACAGCGCTGCTTGAACTCGGTCGCCCGGTCGGCTTCACGCACGCCGCACAAGTAGGGGAATAGGGGGCCGTTGCTCGGACGCGAGCGGAGGATGTGCGCGACCTCCTCGTCCAAGCGCACACAGGCTGACTCACCGGTCTTCTTGCGTGTGTAACTGATCACGCCTTGCTGCCAGTCAATGTTCCCGGATTCAAGGGGCGCCACGTCCGTCTGCGACGCGCCCAGATGCCAGGCGAGTTGGTAAAACGCCTTGCGCTCGGGATTGCCTTCGCGGGCCACGATGGCCTCGTGTTCCCCGCGTGTGATGGCGCGTTTCTCACCGAACTGCACGGGCGGCCATTGCTTCTTCGGAACCACCGGCCACGGCAGCCAACTCATGTCGAGCGCGAAGTTGTGGATGCGCCGCAGATAGATGTTGGTCGAAACCGTGCCGTTCTCCAGAACGCGAAGAAAATGCTCGGCACTGGTTTCGAGGATCACGCGGTTGCGGATGCCGTTGAAGGCCGGGTCCTTGACCGCCGTTTCCCAGCGATGGCGGGTGTTGTCCTGTTTGGTCTTGAGGATTTCGTCCATCACGAACTGCCAGGTGCGCGTGCCGGCGGCGGGATCGCCGGCTTTCCAATACACCCGCGCCAGGTGCAGGCTGAAGGCGGGGTGTTGTTCGCTCTCGTTCTTCGCGTGCACGAGGCGTTCGGCTTCCTTGCGGTTTGAAGTGGCGAGGGATTCCTGTTTACCGGTCTGGGTGTCTTCGCAGTAGTAAACACCCCAACCCCGACGGAAGGCGCGGTAACGATTCTTCATTTCCGAGTTCATGTGGTGAGCATGAACCCGCTCGTTCACCCTGCGTTAGCGAGTAGTGGGTGAGCAGTGCCGGAGTGGTGGGCGAGTAATGCCCGAGCACGCAAAACACTGAAGAATCCACTGAAACTCGCGCCTCCCGTTTTCACAACCTGTTGTCGCCCAAGCGATAAGAGTTGGAGGCGAGGGGCGGAATCAAGCGGTTCATGCTCAGTTTTCCGAGGGAATTCTCGCAGCAAACCGCTGACAGTCAAGGCTACTCTGCTACTACTCGACTGGACCCGATTTTACTCGTTCACTACTCGCGAACTGAAGAATTCGCTGAAAAGGCGTTCCACTGACTCATGGCCGCTATCCAGTTGTCTTACCGCCTCACCCCAATTCGGTAATGAACGGCATCGCCGACGAACCGCCTGACCGGCGATCGTGCCCGCCCTGTTGATTGCGAAGACGAGATCACAGAGTGTGATGCGTTACGGACACGGGGACTCTTGACCTGAGTCAAAGTCAGTTCAGCGGGCAGCCGGTAGCCTGTTGTGCAATGACTCACGGCCACATCGGTTTTGGATTGATGCTCCTATGGGGTGGTCTGCTCCAAAGCGGAGCGCAGGCTCATCTGGACGGACCGCATCCCCCATCCGCTGCATCCACCGATACGGTAATCGCCGCGACCGGCACGCCTGAGATGGCAACTGCGCAGAAGGCGGACGCAATCGCCGGGCGTTTTGCGATCATGTGCGCGGGGTGTCACAGCCTCACGGGTGCGAAACTCAATGGACCGGACCTGACACCCTCCACCGGCTGGTCACTGGACCAGCTCAAGCCAGCCATCAAGCGGATGGAAAAAAACGTCGGACCGCTGACGGACGAGCAGGTCACGGCCTTTGCGGAGTTCATGAAAGCGCCGGACATCCGCGAACGGCTCAAGGCGGAACAGAAACGCATCCAGGCGCAGTTCATGGCCAAGATGACCCCGCCCGACGCAGCGCTGGGCAAGGCGTTGTTTCAGGGCGCCGAACCGTTTCGCAATGGCGGCTTGGCCTGTGCGGCCTGCCACGCAGCCGAGGGCCAGGGAGGAAACCTGGGGTTCGATCTCACCGGCATCTTTGCCAAGATGGGTGGCGAAACCCCGCTCGTTTCGGCCATCGAACAGGCGAGTTTCAAAGTGATGGCGCCGCACTACAAACGACATCCGGTCACAAAGCAGGAAGCGATGCATTTGGCGAAGTACTTCTCCACCCTTGATCCTCAGAAGGTCATCCCCACGAAGGCTCCCTTTGTCCCGGTGGGCGGTGGCGTGGCGCTCGCTGGGTTGATGGGATTGGTCTTCCACCTTCGCCGCCAGCGCGAGCGCCGTGGTCGCGACGTAAAACTGCAGCGCCGGAGAAACTAATCTCATGAGCTGGATTCAAGACATCTTCGCCCCCGGGGACCGCACTTGGGAGTCGTTCTACCGCAACCGCTGGGCCTACGACAAAAAAGTCCGCAGCACGCACGGCGTGAACTGCACCGGTTCGTGCAGTTGGGAAATCTACGTCAAGAACGGGGTCGTCGTCTGGGAACTCCAGGCGCTCGATTACCCGATCATTGACAAGACCATTCCGCCCTACGAACCGCGCGGCTGCCAGCGCGGCATCAGCTATTCGTGGTATATCTACAGCCCCATCCGCGTGAAGTATCCTTACGTCCGCGGCGCACTGCTCGATCTCTGGCGCAAGGCGAAGAAGGCGCATCCCGACGATCCCGTCGCGGCCTATCGCTCCATCGTCAGCGATCCGGAGTCGCGGAAAAAGTATCATCAGGCGCGCGGCAAGGGCGGTTTCCGGCGCGTCTCGTGGGACGAGGTGAACGAACTTATGGCGGCGGCGAACATCCACACGATCCAACGCCACGGGCCGGATCGCATCGTGGGTTTCTCGCCGATCCCGGCGATGAGCATGTTGAGCTACGCGGCGGGCGCGCGGTTCTGCCAGCTCATGGGCGGCGTTTCGCTGTCGTTCTACGACTGGTATTGCGACCTGCCTCCGGCCTCACCGGAAATCTGGGGCGAGCAAACCGACGTCGCCGAGAGCGCGGACTGGTATCACTCGAAGTTCATCGCCACCGTCGGCTCGAACGTGCTGATGACCCGCACGCCGGACGCGCATTTCCTCGTGGAAGCGCGGCACAACGGCTCGAAGGTCGTCGTGTTCTCGCCCGACTTCAGCCAAACCTCGAAGGTTGCCGACGAGTGGATTCCGCTCCATCAAGGCAGCGACGCCGCGTTCTGGATGTCCGTCGGCCACGTCATCCTCAAGGAGACTTACGCCGAGAAACAAGTGCCCGCGTTCCAGGAATACATGCGGCAATACACCGACGCCGCGTTCCTGGTCACACTCGACCAGCAGCCCAATGGCAGTTTCCGCGCCGGCAAATTGCTCCGCGCCAGCCAGGTCGCGGCGACGAAGGAGCAGGAGAACGCCGACTGGAAGCTCTTCGTCGTGGACGAGACGACCAACGAACTCAAGCAGCCCAAGGGCACGGTCGGCCATCGCTGGCAGAAGAAAAAAGGCGAGTGGAATCTCAAGCTCGAAGACTGCGTCACCAACCAGCCCATCAAGCCCGCGCTCGAACTCAAGGGCCGCACCGACGTGACCGTCGCGGTCGAGGTCACGGACTTTTCCGACGGGACGAACACGCGCGTGATCTCGCGGCACGTTCCCGTGCGCCAGGTCGAGACCGTCAACGGCCCTGTGTTCGTCACCACGGCGATGGAACTTTACTTCGCGCAATACGGCATTGACCGCGGTCTCAAGGGCGAGTGGCCCAAGAACTACGACGATGATTCCCAGCCGTTCACGCCCGCGTGGCAGGAGCGGTTCACCGGCGTGGCCAGTGGCGTGTGCGTGAACTTCGCCCGCGAATGGGCGCGCACCGCCGAGCACACGGGCGGCAAATGCAGCGTCATCATCGGCGCGGGCGTGAACCACTGGTATCACAACAACCTGATTTACCGCGCGGCCATCAACGCGCTGATTTTCTGCGGCTGCGTCGGCAAGAGCGGCGGCGGATTGAATCACTACGTCGGCCAGGAAAAGCTCGTCCCGCAGACGTCCTGGGCTCCGCTCGCGTTCGGCGCGGACTGGGCCGGGCCGCCGCGCCAGCAGAACACGCCGTCGTTCCACTACATGCACTCGGACCAGTGGCGCTACGACAAGGCGTTCAGTGAAATCTGCCCTGTCAGCGACGCGAAGCATCCGATGGCGCACGGGCACACCGCCGACAAGCAGGCCATGGCCGTCCGACTCGGCTGGCTGCCGTGCTACCCGCAGTTCACGAAGAGCAACTCCGAGGTCATCAAGGAAGCCCAGGCCGCCGGCGCAAAGACCGACGAGGAAATCGTCGCGCACACGGTCAAGCAACTCAAGGAGCGCCAGCTCAAGTTCGCGATGGAAGACCCGGACAACCCGGAGTGTTTTCCGCGCGTGTTCTACGTCTGGCGTGGGAACGCGCTCAGTTCCTCGGCGAAGGGGCACGAGTATTTCCTCAAACACTATCTCGGCACGCACACCAACACGATCGCGGAGGAATGCGCCAAGCCCGACGTGCAGGATGTGACCTGGCACGACCAGGTCGAGCTGGGCAAGATGGACCTCATCGTGGACCTGAACTTCCGCATGGACACGTCCGCGCTTTACTCGGACATCGTCCTGCCCGCCGCGACCTACTACGAGAAGAACGACCTCAACTCGACGGACATGCACAGCTTCATCCATCCGCTGCAAGCGGCTGTGCCTCCGTGCTGGGAGTCGAAGAGCGACTGGGCGATCTTCCGCGGCATCGCCGAGGCCACGTCGAAACTTGCGCCGAAGTATTTCTCCGGCCCGGTGAAGGACATCGTTGTGTCGCCGCTGATGCACGACACGCCCGCCGAACTCGCGCAGCCCACGGTCAAGGACTGGGCCAAGGGCGAATGTGACCTCATCCCGGGCAAGACCGCGCCGAACATCAAGCTCCTTGCGCGCGACTACGCCAACCTGCACAACCGCTTCATCTCGCTGGGCCAGAACTTCCGCAACAACGGCCTCGCGATGCATGGCACGCATTACGAGGTGGCCGACGCCTACGACGATTATCTCAAAACGCATCCCACCGAGAAGTGGGGCGGCAAGGAATATCCCAGCCTCCGCGATGACAAGGACGCCTGCAACGTCATCCTGCATTTCGCGCCGGAGACGAACGGTGAGATGGCCTGGCGCGCGTACGAAAGCGAGTCGCACAAGACGGGTATTGACCACACGCACCTCGCGAAGGACACGCGCGCCGTGCGGACAACGTTCGAGGATTTGACCGTGCAGCCGCGCCGCACGCTGACCACGCCGTTCTGGACGGGCATCACCAACGGCAAGCGCACGTACTCCGCTTACTGCCAGAACATCGAGGAGTTGATCCCGTTCCGCACGCTGACGGGCCGGCAGCATCTTTACCTTGACCACGAAGCCTACATCGCGTTCGGTGAACACCTGCCGACGTTCAAACCGCGCGCGGAACTGCGCGTGACGCGCGACCTGGAGAAGTCGCCGAAGAACTCGGGCCTGGTGCTGAACTACCTCACGCCGCACGGCAAGTGGCATATCCACTCGACCTACGGCGACACGCTGCGCATGAAGACGCTTTCGCGCGGCTGCTATCCGGTCTGGGTCAACGACAAGGACGCCGACCTTATCGGCATCAACGACAACGACTGGATCGAGGTTTTCAACGACCACGGTGTCGTTTGCACGCGGGCCATCGTCAGCGCACGCATCCCGCAGGGCATCTGCCTGTTGTATCACGCGCCGGAGCGGACGCTGGGCATTCCGAAGTCACCCGAGCGCGGCATGAAACGAGCCGGCGTTCACAACAGCCTCACGCGCACCCGGCTAAAGCCGCTGTTCATGATCGGCGGCTACGCGCAATTCACCTACGCCTTCAACTATTGGGGTCCGCAAGGCGTGAACCGCGACACATTCGTCGTGGTGCGGAAGCTGGAGAAAGTCGTGTTCTAAGGATTTCTATGGACGTCAGAGCCCACGTTTCCGTCATTTTCCACCTCGACAAGTGCATTGGGTGTCACACGTGCAGCGTCGCCTGCAAGAACGTGTGGACCGACCGCCCCGGCGCGGAATACATGTGGTGGAACAACGTCGAGACCAAGCCCGGCACGGGTTATCCGACGCGCTGGGAGGAGCAGGACAAATTCAACGGCGGCTGGAAATGGAACGGCAACGGCAAGCTCGATTTGCGCTGCCAAAACCGCGCGGACGCTTTCCTCAAGCTGTTCTACAATCCGAACCAGCCGAACCTCGACGATTACTACGAGCCGTTCACCTACAAGTACGAGGACCTGTTCAACGCCAAGCAGGGCGACGATCAACCCACGGCGATTCCCGTTTCACAAATCACCGGCGAGCCGATGGAGATCAAGGCCGGGCCGAATTGGGACGATGATTTGTCCGGCTCGCCCATTTACGCGGAGAACGACCTGAATCTCGACAAACTCACCGAGGAGGAACGCGCGCAACTCTTCGAGGTCGAGCGGATGACGATGTTCTACCTGCCGCGAATCTGCAACCACTGCGCGAACCCGAGCTGCGTGGCGGCGTGTCCGTCCGGCGCGATCTACAAGCGGGGCGAGGACGGCATCGTGCTCATCAATCAGGAGAAATGCCGCGGCTGGCGCGCGTGCGTGGCCGCCTGCCCTTACAAGAAGATCTATTACAACTGGAAGACCGGGAAGTCGGAGAAGTGTATCCTGTGTTTTCCGCGGCTCGAAACCGGCCAGCCACCGGCCTGCTTCCACTCGTGCGTAGGGCGCATTCGTTACTTGGGCGTGATGCTTTACGACGCGGACAGGATTCCCGCGGCCATGAAAGTGCCGGAGCGCGCCCTCGTCGAATCGCAGCGCACTGCGTTTCTGGATCCGAACGACCAGCAGGTCATCGCCGCCGCACGCAAAAATGGCATCAGTGAGGAATTCATCGAGTCCGCGCAGAAATCGCCCGCGTGGAAATACATCATGGAGTGGAAGCTGGCGCTGCCCCTGCACATCGAATACCGCACGATGCCGATGCTGTTCTACGTTCCACCGCTGTTGCCGGTGATGGGCAAGTCGGCCAACGGCACTTACGAGCACAGCGCGGAGAAGTTTTTCACCAGCCTGGAGAAGTCGCGCCTGCCGCTGAAGTACTTCGCCAGCCTGT
Organism: uncultured Verrucomicrobiota bacterium; assembly: GCA_964634255.1. Classification (GTDB taxonomy): domain Bacteria; phylum Verrucomicrobiota; class Verrucomicrobiia; order Limisphaerales; family MWDV01; genus MWDV01. The sequence goes on from CAZWJC010000069.1 coordinate 24,961, forward strand.
TCAGCGCCGGCAACGAGCAGGTCATCGAAGGTGTGATGAAGAAGCTGATGGCCGTGCGCCATTACAAGCGGTGGCAGAACGTGCGCGACATGAAAGAGAGCGACGTGCAGAAGATTCTGCGCGAGGCGCAGACCACGCCGGAGGAAGTCGAGGCCATCTACCAGATGACCGCCATCCCGACGCAGTTCCAGCGCTACGTCCTGCCGCCCTTGCAACGCGAGGAAGCGGTGCAGAACACGTGCAGCCCCGAAGTTTGCAAAGGCTGTTCCGGCTTCAGCCTCAATCCAACCGTGATGGGAGAACGCGCGTAGCATGCACTCACTTAACTCCACCTTGAGCACCCTGGCCGCGCTGCTGGAGTATCCTGGCTCTGACTTCGAGGCGCGGCTTGCTCGTAACGGCGTCTCGGCAGAGTGCCGCACTCTTAATGGAAAGAAGATGGCGGCGATCCCCCGAGACGCCGCTACAAATGCGCTGCATCGCTTCATCGCCGCCATTTCCGCGCTTTCTCCCGATGAGCGCGAGGAGTTGTACACGGCGACGTTCGACGTAACGCCCGCGTGTGTGCTGTATGTGAGCATTCACTTGTTTGGCGAGGAGAATTTCAAGCGCGGCGAGTTTATGGCGGGGATTCGCGGCCGTTACGCGGAAGCCGGCTTCGACCCGCTCGGGGAATTGCCCGACCACCTCGCGGTCCTTTTGCGTTTCGCCGCGCAAACCGACGCCGCCGAGCGCCGTGAGCTTGTGGAGTTCTGTCTGCTTGGACCGGTGACGAAGATGATCGCTGCGTTGAGCGAGGCGAATCCCTACCGCGCGCTGCTCGAAGCCGTGCGTGACGCTTTACAGGCTGCGTATCCGGGAATGCAGCCCGCGTTGAGCCCGGTCGAACAGATGCGGCAGCATGGTGTGGGTTGCGCCACGTTGAGCGCCGGCTGCGGCTGCGCCGCGATGCGCATCCAAGACGGCCCGGGCGACGAAACTGAAGCTGAGGCTGTCGCATCTGACCCACGCCTTTCCCCTGCTTGAACGTATGATTGACGCCTTCCTCTTTGTCGGCCTGCCCTACATCGCCATCGTGGTGGCGGTCGTGGGGTGCGTTTGGCGCGCCCGCAACAACCGCTTCTCGATGTCGGCCCGCTCGTCGCAGTTCCTGGAAGACCGCCAGTTGCTCTTCGGTTCTGCGCCGTGGCACATCGGCATCATCGTGGTGTTGCTCGGACATATCGTGGCCGGGCTTCTGCCGAAGGTCTGGTCCAGCATCCTGACCGTACCGGGGGCGTTGATCGCGATCGAGACCCTCGGCGTTGCGTGTTCACTGCTTGCCATCGTCGGCCTCGGCGCGCTGATCTACCGCCGCATCACCTCGGCGCGCGTGCAGGCGGTCACGACCACGATGGACCTGGTGGTGGTGGCGCTGCTGCTCGCGCAGATCGGGGTCGGGCTGATGAGTGCCGTGAGCTTCCGCTACGGTTCGGCCTGGAGCACTGGCACGGTGGTGCCGTACTTCTGGGGCTTGGTCACGCTCAACCCCGACGGGAGAAAATGGCGCCTGCCACGAAGTACGGCGGGAAAATCGTCGTGTGCCAGCCCGGGATGAGCGAGACGGCGAAGTCGAACGACACGATCGTATGCACGGAGAGCACGAGCGGCGTCGAGATA
>CAZWJC010000070.1:0-26340 GCA_964634255.1 uncultured Verrucomicrobiota bacterium
GGGCACTTGAAGGCTGTATTCTGAGATACAACTCTGCTTCGGCGGGAGGTGGGGCATATTCCAATGCACTCAACAACTGCGAGTTGAGCAGCAACTCATCGTCAGATGGCGGTGGTGTATATAAGAGCTCGTTGACCAACTGTGCCCTGACGGGCAACTGGGCCGCCAATGGTGGTGGCGCGAGCGCGAGCACCCTGAGCTTCTGCGTGCTTACGGGCAACCATGATGGCGGTGCGGCCGGCAACGGCGGAGGCGCTTTCTCGAGCATTCTGAGTGGTTGCACGCTTAGCGGCAACACAGCGTCCCTAGGAGGCGGGGCATATTCCAGCACGCTCAACGACTGTGCGCTCGCAGACAACTTTGCCTCGTCGTCCGGGGGCGGAGCATGCTCCAGCGCGTTGAATAGCTGTACCTTGACGGGCAATTGGGCTGTCCGCGGCGGTGGCGTGACCAGCAGTGCGCTGAACAACTGCATCCTGTACGACAACAGCGCTGAGTCGGAGCCAAACTACTCCTTCGGGGGCATGAACTTCTGCTGCACGACACCGTTACCCGCCAGCGGAGTTGGCAACATCACCAATGCCCCACTCCTCGCGGACCTCGCTGGTCGGGACCTGCGCCTGCGAAATAGTTCCCCGTGTATCAACGCTGGAAACAACAGCTATACGGTCGGCACGACTGACTTGGATGGTCATCCACGCATCGCCGGAGGCACCGTGGACATCGGCGCGTACGAGTTTCCGTCCCCAGCCTCCGTCTTGTCTTACGCTTGGGCGCAGGGCTACGGCCTACTCACCGACGGCTCGGCGGATTTCGCCGACAGCGACAAGGACGGCCATAGCAACTGGCAGGAATGGCGAGCGGACACCATGCCCACGAACATGCTGTCCCGGCTGACCCTGCTCGCCTCAACGAAAGTCCCAACCGGCGTGGCTGTGTCCTGGCAGAGCGTGGCAACCCGGAGCTACTTTCTGGAGCGCGGCACGAACCTGGCCGCCTTGCCCGCCTTTCTGAATCTGGCCATGAGCATTCCGGGCCAGTCGGGCGTAACGACGTTCACGGACACCACCGCCACCAACGGCGGCCCGTTCTTTTACCGCGTGGGCGTACGGTGACGCACATTTGGTTGAGTTTCCAGCCGTCCGGCAGGCGGTTGGGATCGGTGTTCATCTGTGGTTGGATTTCGTCTTTCAGGTTCAACGATCTGTAACCTTTTCCGCCTTCGTGGCTCAATCCCTCCGACGCGTCATGAAATGTGAAGAACTGCTCAAGCTGTTGAACGAATATGTGGATGGCACGGTGGACCCGGCCATCTGCACCGAGTTCGAGAAACACATGGCAGGGTGCAACCCTTGCCAGGTCGTCGTGGACAACATCCGCAAGACCATCACCCTTTACAAGAACGGCCAGCCGTACGAACTGCCGGCGGATTTTCGGAACAAGCTGCACACGGCCTTGCGGCAACGTTGGAAGGAGACTCACGCCGCCAGTTCCGAGTGACTCGCGACTGACAAAGCCGCTCCCTTCGTTCTCTGATATGAAATGGACACTCCTCCTCGTTGCCTCGGCTTGCCTCGTTGCTGTATTTCGACTGACAGCGTCTTCAACGCTCCCCGTGGCGTCAGCCCGCGAGCATCTAAAGAACGGTGCTTTGCTGGTGGACGTTCGGACGGTCGCTGAATACAACGCCGGGCATCTGACCAACGCTATCAACATTCCGCTCGACCAGGTTCAGCAGGAGTTGCCCCGCCGCGTGCCGGGCAAGAGCAAGGTCGTGTTGCTGCATTGTCGCAGCGGTCGGCGCAGCGGTATTGCCGAAAAGGAGCTGCGCGCGATCGGTTATACGAACGTGTTCAACGTCGGCTCGTATTCGCAGGCGGAGCAACTGGTACAAGGCGCAACCAAATGAGGGAGGCTTTATGAGCAACAAGAAGGTCATCATCATCGGTGGTGTGGCGGGCGGCGCGAGCGCGGCGGCGCGGGCACGCCGGTTGGACGAACACGCCGAGATCATCGTGGTTGAGCGCGGACCGCACGTCTCGTTTGCCAACTGCGGCCTGCCGTATTTCGTCGGCGGCGAGATTACCGATAAGCAGGAGCTGCTGCTTCAAACCCCACAAAGTCTCCGCGCCCGGTTCAATTTGGACGTGCGCGTGCAAAGCGAAGTGGTGGCGATTGACCGCACGGCTCGCAAGGCGAAGGTGCGGGATCTGGCCGCTGGCCGGGAATACGAGGAATCCTACGACGCGTTGGTGCTCGCGCCGGGCGCCGCGCCGCTCAGGCCGCCGATCCCTGGAATTGAGCGACCCGGGCATTTCACCGTGCGCAACGTGCCCGACATCGAGCGTATTATGGCCTGGCTGGCGGAGACGCCGAGCGCGCGGGCGGTTCTGGTGGGCGGCGGCTACATCGGGCTGGAGATGGCCGAGCAACTGCGCCATCGCGGTTTGGCCGTGACGCTCGTCGAGGCGCTGCCGCAGGTCATGGCGCCGCTCGATCCTGAGATGGCAGCCTGGTTACACCAGGAACTGCAGGCGAACGGCGTCGCATTGCACCTCGGCGATTCCGTGGCCGGGTTCGAGCCACCCGCTACAGGCGAACAGGCGAAGGCGTCCACGGTCGTGCTCAAGAGCGGGAAACGGATTGAGGCGGATGTAGTGATTCTCGGTTTGGGTGTTCGGCCCGAAACCAAACTGGCCAAGGACGCCGGTTTGGAGCTTGGCGCGCTGGGCGGCATCCGGGTGAACGAGCGGATGCAAACCAGCGATCCGCAGATTTGGGCGGTTGGCGACGCCGTGGAAGTGCGCGATCGCGTGACGGGCGCTTGGGCGGTGATTCCGCTGGCCGGGCCGGCGAACCGCCAAGGGCGTATCGCAGCGGACAATATCTTCGGACGCGCCTCGCGCTTTGATGGCACCTGGGGCACTGCGGTCCTACGCTTGTTCAAGCTCACCGCGGCCTGCACGGGGGCGAATGGGAAGGCGCTGCGCAAGGCAGGCATCAACTGCCAAGCGCTGCACCTCCATCCCGGTTCGCACGCCGGCTACTACCCGGGCGCGGAGCCGATTGCGATGAAGATTCTGTTTGCGCCGGACACCGGCAAGCTCCTCGGCGCGCAAGCCGTCGGCAGAGACGGTGTGGACAAGCGCATGGACGTGCTGGCGACGGCGCTCCAGGCCGGCATGACAGTGCATGACTTGGCAGAACTGGAGCTTTCCTATGCGCCGCCATTCGGTTCGGCGAAAGACCCGGTGAATCTGGCGGGCATGGCTGCTCAGAACGTGCTGGCGGGCGACGTCAAGCTGGCCCAGTGGAATGAGGTTCCGACAATTGAATCGGGCAAGACCCTGCTTCTCGACGTCCGCACCAAGGCCGAGCGTGACAAGGGCTTCATTCCCGGATCGCTGCACATTCCGCTGAACGAACTGCGCGGACGGCTGGGCGAGTTGCCCAGGGACCAGGATATCATTGTTTCCTGCCAGAGCGGGCAACGTTCGTATTTTGCCAGCCGGATGCTTGCACAACGCGGCTTCCGCGTGCGCAATCTGACGGGCTCCTATCGCACTTGGAAGACCGCCACGAGCGGCGTTACTCACTGAGTGGATTGCTATGGACTGGAAGATCGCGTTGTTGGTCGTAGCCGTGGTGGGCGTAATGTTTGCCTTCAAGCGCAGGTCGCTGGTGTCCGCTTCGAATGCACGCAAATACCTGGAGCAAGGTGCGCTCGTGGTGGACGTGAGGACGCCCGGCGAATTCCAGGCCGGGCATTTGGACAAAGCCAAGAACCTCCCGTTGGATGACCTGAGGAGCGTCCTGCCCGGTCGGGTGCCGGACAAGAGCCAGGTTCTGCTATTGCATTGCCTGAGTGGCAACCGCAGCGGGATGGCCAAAGGACAGTTGAAGCGGATGGGTTATACCAATGTTCACAACCTCGGCTCGTTCGGGCGCGCCCAGCGCCTCTTGGCGGCCAGCAGGTCGTAGCGACTACCGGCATCGGCTTCGGGAGATCGCAGGTATGAAAGTCCTGATCGTCGAAGATGAAAAGAAGATCGCCGCGTTTGTCCGCAAAGGGCTGGAGGCGGCCGGATTCGTCTTGGACGTCTGCCATCACGGAGACGAAGGCTACACCCTCGCCACCACGCGCCCCTACGACGCGCTGGTTCTCGACATCATGTTGCCCGGCCGCGATGGCTTGAGCATTCTGCGCAACCTGCGCGAACGCAAACTCAGCCTGCCTGTCATCTTGCTCACGGCGCGCAGCGAGTTAAACGAGCGCTTGGAAGGCTTGAACCTTGGCGCCGACGATTATCTCACCAAGCCGTTTCACATCGAGGAATTGATCGCGCGACTGCACGCCGTCACGCGGCGCGCCGCGGGCACGAGCCAGAGCATGCTTTCGGTGGCCGATCTTACCGTGAATCTCCTCACCCGTGAGGTGCTCCGAGGCAGGCGACGCATCGAACTTACTGCCCGCGAATTTTCGTTGCTCGAACACCTGATGCGCTCGCCCGGACGCGTGCTCACGCGCGTCGAGATTGTCGAGCGCGTCTGGGACTACAACTTCGACCCGGGCACGAACCTGGTGGACGTTTACATCCAGCGCCTGCGCAAGAAGGTGGATGGTGACTTCGCGCTCAAACTGATCGAGACGATTCGCGGTGTGGGCTACCGTATCCGGGCTACTCCATGAAACCGCTTCCCTCCCGCCTCAAAACCGCGCTGCTTTCGGCAGGCATTTCGGGTGCGGTTCTGCTGTCCTTCGGGCTGGCCACCTGGCTTTTGATCTACGAGGCGCGCATCGCCGCATTGGATCGGGAGATCCGGTCGCTCGGTTCACGCCACCCGGGCCTGTTCACCGGACGGGGAAATCTCGAGCGCCTGCCCAGCATGCTGGAATTCACCTTTGGCGAGGATTACACGAACCGTGTCATCGTTCGGCTCGCTGACGCGGCAGGACGCATGATTTACCATTCGACGCATTGGCCGAGCAACATCACCGCCGAAGCGCTCAGCTTGGACCTGTCAGACCAGAATCGCAAGGCTGGGAAGGCCCAGACAACACTCACGGCCGCCATCCCGCAACCGGACGAACCCGGCTCCGGCAACGGCGGGAAGGGGCGCGGATTCGGCGCGGGCCGTGGTGGGCCACCTGCAGCGATACTGTTCACCAAGCCACCGCGGTTTCTCACCTTGCGTGCGGGGGACACGGATTGGCGACTCGGCGTGTTGAGCGGTGATGAGGTGACGCTGGTTGTCGGGCTTAGCCTAAAAGAGGTCGAACACGAATTGAACTATCTTCGCAACACCTTCCTGCTGACCTTGCCCGCGGCGCTGTTTCTCGTTGGGCTGGGCGGTTGGGTGGTGGCGGGGCGGGCGTTGCGCCCGCTCAAGACCATCGCTGAAACCGCCGAGCGTGTCACCGCGCATGGCCTCGGTCAGCGTATTCCTGAATCCAGCGATAGTCCTGAAGCCGCCCGCCTCATCCAGGTGCTCAACCGGATGATGGACCGACTGGAAGCCAGTTTTCGCCAAGCCACGCGGTTCAGTGCGGATGCTTCGCATGAGCTGAAAACGCCGCTCACTGTGATGCAAGGCGAGTTGGAGAACGCGCTGCAAGCTGCCGCGCCCGGGTCGGGGGAGCAGCAGGTGTTCACAAACCTGCTCGAGGAAACCCAGCGCCTGAAAGCCATCACGCGCAGCCTCCTTTTGCTTGCGCAAGCCGATGCTGGCCAACTGAAGCTCACCCTCGAACCGGTGAACCTCGCGGCGGAACTGAACAGCATGATCGAAGACGCCCGCGTGTTGGCGGCGGACTCACGACTGACCCTAGACACTCAAGTTCAGCCGCAACTCGGCCTTTCGGCGGACTGTGCACTGCTTCACACGGCGCTGTTCAACCTGATCTGCAACGCGATCAAGTACAACCGGTCCGACGGTCGGGTGAGCGTGACAGCCGAGCGCTCGGGCGATCAAATCGCGTTCACCTTGTGCAACACCGGCCCAGGCATCCCACCGGAGGAACAACCGCTCGTGTTTGACCGGTTTTACCGCGGCACCCGCACTGGCAGCAGCGTGGATGGAATTGGGCTGGGCCTGAGCTTGGCACGCGAAATCATTCGCGCCCACGGCGGGGAGTTGACGCTCCAGGAAAGCCGCCCGGGCTGGACCGTCTTTGCGGCAACACTTCCGGCGCCAACGTAGCGGTGGGTCGGCAGACCGCCGCAGACTTCTTCCTTTCACAATGCCGGCGCTCTTCCGAGCCGCGACAAACGCATTGAAATCCCGTTGTCGGCGCGACTGCTGAGACAGGATTAACGAGATGGACAGGATGCGGAGTAACCAGTTCGGCTCAGCGGGCTTTGGCAATCCTGCAAATCCTGTTCATCCTGTCCGGCCGCAACACTTTTTTGGGTCTTCCTCCGCCATGGTTGGTCTGGCTTGGCTGAAGCTGTTGTAGGCAAGCCGCCGTCCTTGGCGTTCTCCCAGAGCGCCGGATCACCGCGAACTACGCGGAAAGGTCCCTCCGCTGTTCTCTCCTTGTCCGCATGGTCCGCGTGGTCTGCGGCTTCACAGGTAGCCTTCTGAGGTCAAAGCAGCGTCGCCCCTTCAGGGCGAACCCGATGTTGGCGGCCGGCTGCCTGGGGCGGCGCTTCGCTTGCCCCAAGCTGGTACACCTTCAGCCCACTGGGCTGAAATCTCGCCCCTTTGCGACCTCGCAGTAACGAACGGGGATTGCCCTTTCGATTGAGAACGGAAACGTCAGGGCACGTTGCCTCTTGTGTCCGTCTGCGGTGGTGTCAATCCGCGTTCATCAGTGCGGATCTGTGGTTCACTCGTATCGTCACATGACAAGACTGTAATCCGGCGGTGCGGGTGCGGTTCATGTCTATGGGGTCTGATGTTGTGGAAAGGCGCCACAGGTCGCGCCGGACCAGAGACGACAACAACAACGAACAAAAGAAAGAACACAGTTATGAAGCTCAACATCCTCGCAGTCATTGCCGTCGCCAGCTTGCTGGCTGCCGGCACCACCTTCGCCCAGAACCAGAACTGCACCGGCAACGGCCCGCGCGGTCAGGGCAAGGGCTACGGCGGCCCGCCGCAATCCGCTGAGGAGCGCGCAGCCCGGCAGGCGGCATGTCTGGAAAAGAACGGCGGCGCTTGTCCGCAGGGCGGCCCGCGCGCGGAATGCACAGGGCTAGGCCAAGGCAAAGGCAAAATGCAAGGTAAGGGCAACGGGCAATGCAATGGTCTGCGTGATGGCACTGGTCCACGTAGCGCGAACGGCACGTGCCCGCTTGGCAACACACCGCAACCGCGTGGTGTCAGGTAATCGATCCAGCACCTACCTCACCCGGATGCACTTCCCGATGTGTCCGGGCGCATTTGCGTACGGGCGGAGAGTCTGGTCGTGAGCCACGATCTGTTCTCTCAGCAAGAGGTATTCTCACCTTCCGCGCACACAGCATATTCGTTTGGTCGGTCGCCCCTGTCGGAGCGGTCTGCACAGCCACCCGAGCCGGCCCCGACCAAGAATTGGTTTTGACGTGACAGCACGCCGCGGCTTGGGCAGTTTCAGCGTGTTGAACAAGCGAGCGAGGAGCGAGATGGACAGAAAGCCCCACGACCCAGCAAGCATGCGAGCCGGATGGCAAAGTCGCCTGGTGGTGAGCATCTGGTTGCTGTTCGGTGTCTGGGCGCAGGGTTCGCCTAAACTCAGCACGGATGATCCCGCGACGTTCTTCAACACGCTCGGCGGAATCCTGCTCAAATCGGAGCTCGGGCTCGATCTCCAGCGCCTCCAAGTCTGGCCCACAAATCAATACACGCCCGCCGCCCACCGTCTGCTCCAGTTCACCGCCAACCTCTATGACGCCACGACGAACCGTGCCGACGCGTTCGGACCGCTGCCCACGGTTTTCAAGCCCGTGTTCTCTCGGGAAGGCACAGGCGTCTTCATCACGAATTACGTCGAGGTCGTGGGCGACGCCACGATGCTGTTGACCAAGCCCCGCGATCTGCGCGATGTGGAGGAGGTCGCCGCGCTTCAGCCGAACGACAACGTCTATGGCGTGCCATGGGTGCTTGGCGCGCGGAAAGGGCTGCCCAACTTCAACGAGTTCGCGTTTCAGAGCGTGCTCCAGGTGACTCGCAAGCTCCAGATCACGCGTCCAAGCCTCAACGCACCGATCTCCGCCTATCAGACGAACCAGATGTACATCCTCGGCATCTCAAACGTGCTCGCAGCCGAGTTCTGGAATTCCTACCGCTCGAACTACACGCGCCCGGTGGAAATCCTCGTCGCGAACGACATGAGCCTGGCGCTCACGAACAGCGATGGGTTGCGAGTCACCAGACCTCACCTCATCGTCTCGGGTTGCGTGTCGTTGCCGACCGGAACCAACCTGGGCTGGCCCGGCACCGGCACCAGTTCATGGCCCAACACGACCTCGTTCGTCATTCCACTGTGGACGAATCTGGATTTCCCCGCGCCTTCGGTTTATCGCCGGGCCACTCGCACGCTGGAGGCGACGGCCACAACGCCCGCAGGCGTGGCGATCCCATTCGAGACCAGTCAGGGCTTCCCGCTGCCACAGTGGGGCGTGGCGGTTACCAATCGCCTCCAGTGTATTGTGCGCGATCGGGTCACGAAACAACTGCTCGATTACGTCCAGCTCAGTGGATTGGACAACGTGCGCGACATCAACGGTGAGATGATGCTCATGGTGGATCAGGATCGAGCGCCGGGATTCAACTCGCTTTGGGACACGAATCGGCTTGGGGACGCGCAGGACCTCTTTGCGCCGCAACTGGGCGTGGTCTGGCAGATCGCGATCGCGCTGGGGCAGATTGATCCACAAAACACGGTGGATTGGAGGAACTACGGCTACCAGCCGGCCGGGCAAACGAAGCAGTGGGCCGTTGACAACTTTCGTGGGTTTTTCAAGTTCTGGCCGCTCTTCTATCAGAATATGGAGGACAACACCAACCTCGTTCAGGAAGTGCCGTTCTCGCCGTCCCTCCGGCTTTCGCGCTACTGCACCTGGCAGGCGAATGATCCGCTGGTGCATTATACCAAGGCAGACATGCAGTACTATGCCAGTACGAATGAGCTGAGACGCGAATCGCCCGCGAAAGTGGCGGTGCCGGTGTTGGAAAACATTGCGCGGGTCAACAACCGCTATGACCCATGGGGCGGGAAGTCGGCGGCTGACCCGGGGCTGAATCCATACAGCCCGGCTATGAAAGACCCGTTGGTCCGATCCTCGGATGACTGGCGCTTTCCCGAGTCCGAACCGCTGGACCTCGCCATGCTTGGGCGCGTTCATCGTGGCACGTCGTGGCAGACGGTGTATTTGAAGTCCGCGCCGGTTCAGGACCTCGTCTGGAAGAGGTGGACGGGCAACTTCGATTGGCGCGACGCCCAGCATACCCTGCCCACTAACGACTGGCGCATCGTCAGCCTGCTGATTTCGCTCCTGAACACCAACCGCCCGCAGGACCTGGCTTCGGCAAATCAGGCCACCGCCTCCGATTGGCTGCCGATCCTCGATCAAATCAACGTCTGGATCAACAACATGACCGATTCGCAGGTTAGGGTGCTCACATTGACCGGCCGTTTGCCTCACTACGATCCGCTCATGATGACCCCTGATTACGCGGAAACCGCCACCATTGCAGACGCGCTGTTCGCCGCACGCTGGAACCAACCCGGCGGCGTTTTCCGCGATCCGGGCGACGTTCTGTCGGTGTCAGCGCTCAGCCTCGCCTCGCCGTGGTTGAGGCTAGGCAGCACCATCCAGTTGGAGCGAGGCCTGACCGATGAAGTCTATGAGGCGATCCCCGCGCAACTGCTCTCGCGGCTGCGTCCGGATTCCGTGGGCGCGCTGTCGTCGAGCAGCGGCGCGTGGCGGGTTCAGTTCACCGGGTTTGACGACTGTTCCTACGCTGTCCAAGTCTCCTCCAACCTCACGGACTGGGTGGCTATCCGCACGAACATGCCGGCGAACGGCGTTTTCGAGTTCACGGAGGCGGTCGAACCGGCGGCTGCACCGCGTTTCTACCGGTCAGTGTTGCTGCCGTAGGTGCGGTTGCGCTGGATTGGCTTTCTTGACGACTCGGGGACAGCTATGCTTCCTGCGCGTCTGTCGCTGCAAATCAGGTGCGGGAGCGTTGACGGTCGTGATGCATGAACTCGTCGAAATCAGCCAGTCGGACGGTCGGTGTTGTCGCCATCCTCTTCCTGTTGGGGGGACTGGGGGCGCTGTGCTGGTTGCAGCAGAACACGCTGGCCACGCTGCGCACACACTTGCGGGAGCAGGAGGTGAAGCTGGCGGAGTTGGACCGGCTGCGCGAGGAGAACAAAGCCGCGCAAGGACTGCAGGATCAGCAGGCGGAGATCGAGCGCCTGCGGGAGAACCTCAAGGACCTGCCGCGCCTGCGGAACGAGGTGACGCAACTGCGCGACGAGAACAAGCGCCTGCAATCCGCGAACGCGCAGTTCCTGCAGTCGCTCCAGACTCCGGGCGTCATGACCACCAACCAGATCGCCGCAGTGACCGCCGCGCGGCGGAGCGGCTCCATCTTGGGCGTCGTCGTCCGGGTGCCGGTTTCCGGCCAGCAAGGCGTCGAGGTCACGGGGATTGATCCCAGTTCGCCGATCGCCACGGCCGGAATCGCAGCGGGCGACGTCATCCTGGCGCTCAACGGACAGCGCGTCCTTTCTCCAGGTGAACTGCAGACCCAAATGTTGACGCACAAGGCCGGCGAAACCGTCGTGCTGGATGTGTTTCGGACGAACGCCGTCTTCCGCCTGCAAACCCAGACGCGCGCCTGGCCGGAATGAGCGCTCGCTAACGCCTCGCCTCGTAGACCACCTTCCCCTCCACAATCGTCAACGCGACTTTGACCTTGTCGAGGTCGGTTGGGTTGATGGCGAAGATGTCGCGGTCGAGCATCACCACGTCGGCAAGCTTGCCGGGCGTGAGCGAGCCTTTCACCTGTTCCTGGAATTCAGCGTAGGCCGAACCAACAGTGTAGGCGCGGATGGCTTCTTCCAGCGTGATCTTCTGTTCAGGGATCCAGCCATTCGGGTGTTTGCCATCCAACGTCTGACGCGTGACGGCAGCTTTGAGGCCCTCCATCGGGTTCAACGGAGCGACCGTCCAGTCCGTCCCGAAGGCGAGCAGCGCGCCGGCATCGAGCAGCGAGCGGAAGGCATACGTGCCCTTCGCCCGCTCCGGCCCGATGCGCTTTTCGCACCAGCGGCCGTCGTCGGCACAGTGATACGGCTGCATGGAGGCGATGACCTTGAGCGCGGCGAACTGCTTGATCTCGCTGGGCCGCAGGTGCTGCGCGTGTTCGATGCGGAAGCGCCGGTCGCGCGGGCCGTTCTGCGTGGCGACCTGCTGGTAGATGTCGAGGATCGCCTTGTTCGCCGCGTCGCCGATGGCGTGGATCATCACGTGCAGGCTGGCCTTGTCCGCCGCGAGGACGCGCTTGAGCATGATGCCTTCGGGGAACATTTGGTCGAAGAGCAGGCCGCGCGTGTCGGGCGCGTCGTTGTAGGGCTCGAAAAAATAAGCTGTGGTCGAGCCGAGGCTGCCGTCGGAGAATCCCTTCAAACCACCGACGCGAATCCAGTCGTTGCCCAGCGGCGCGCGGATGCCGGTCTTGCCAAGAACTTCCCAAGAGACAATCGAGCGCGCGCAGTAGATGCGCGTCTTCAACTCGCCGCGCTCCAGTTGATACTGGTAAAGCCCGACGTCGTCATCGGCTGAGACGTCCTGCACGCTGGTGATACCAAGAGCGGCGGCATAATCCGTGGCCGCGCGCGCGGCGGACAGTTTCTCGTCCCAAGAACGCGCCGGGATCACCTTCTCCACGTAGGCCATCGCGGCGTCCTTCAGGATGCCCGTGGGCTCGCCTTTCGCGTCGCGCACGATGACGCCGCCGTCCACTTCTTTCGTGTCTTTCGTGACGTTTGCCAACTTGAGCGCGAGGCTGTTGGCGAGCGACATGTGGCCGTCCAAGCGGCTCACAAAGACCGGATGATCGGGTGTGACGCCGTCAATCATCTCCTTCGTGGGCAACTGCGCACGGGGGAACTTCTCGTGATCCCAGTCGCCGCCGAGAATCCAACGGCCTTTGGGCAGCTTCTTGGCGAACTCGCCGATGCGCCGGGCGAACTCAGCGGGCGACGAGGCATCGCGCAGGTCCACGTTCGTGATCGAAAACCCGCCGCTCAGCCAATGCACGTGCGCGTCGTTGAAGCCGGGCAGCACGGATTTGCCCCCGGCGTCAATCACACGCGTTTTCGGTCCGGCCAGCGGGCGCAGGTCCGCCGTCGAACCGACTGCGACGATGCGGTTGCCCAGCACTGCGACCGCTTCGGCCTTGGGCTGCGCGGCGTCCATCGTGCGGACGGCGGCATTGAGGATGAGCAGGTCGGGCGCGAGCGAAGGCGAGGCGGCTTGGGTCGTGGCGATCATGGCGAACAAGAGCGTGGCGGCTGTGATCAGCGATTTCATGTTGGGCCGTCGGTTTGCACGGGCGCAGGAGTTGTAGCGACGCAGCCCGGCGAAGTCACGCGCGGAAACATTTCCTTTCATCGCGTGTCCGGTTCTGGCTTCATGGTAGCGTTCGGAGTCACGCATTCCCGCGGGGCGGCGAACCCACTGTTTACAATTATGAACGTATTGCCAACTGTCTATCTGAAGCCTGGCGAAGCTGACCGCATTGTCGCTGGCCACCCTTGGGTCTATCAAAGCTCGATTCTCCGCGTCACCACGCCGCCCACGGACGGCGAACTCGTCCAAGTGAAAGACCACCGCCAGCGCATGCTCGGCGTGGGTTTCTTCAACTCGAAGTCGCGAATTCATGTCCGCGTGCTGTCTGCCGATCGCATCGAGGTGGACGAGGCGTTTTTCGAGGAACGCATCCGCGCCGCGTTGACCGTGCGGCAACGCCACCTGCCCGGCGCGACTTCGTTCCGCGTCGTGAACGCCGAGAGCGATTTCCTCAGCGGCCTGATCGTGGACAAATACGAGGACGTGCTCGTCGTGCAGATTTCGGCGCTCGGCATGGAGAAACGGAAGGACAAGATCGTCGCCGCGCTGAAGAAGCTGTTTTCGCCTCGCGCCATCCTGGAGCGCAGCGACATGGCCTCGCGCAAGTTCGAGGGCATGGAGGAGGTCAATGGCGTACTGGACGGGGAACTGGCCGGGTTCGGAGCGCGGACCGCCGAGTCCGCTAGCACGGGGAAAGTTGCGCGCGCGGACAAGGCTGTCCGCGCTCCTGTCCTCACGGTGAATCTTAACGGGCTAAAGTTCGAGGCCGACCTCGCCGCCGGCCACAAGACCGGCCTGTATCTCGACCAGCAGGCAAATTACCAGGCGGTCGCCCAGTTCGCGAAGGGCGCGCAGGTGCTGGATTGCTTCAGCTTCCTCGGCGGCTTCGCGCTCCACGCGGCCCGGGCCGGCGCCGCTAACGTTCACATGCTGGATCAGAGTGCGGATGCCATTGCCGCATCCTTGCGCAACGCTGAAACCAACGGACTCAAAGACCGTTGTTCCGCGGAGACGATCAACGTTTTTGACTGGCTCAAGGCAAACACGAAGACCTCCCCGCACGAGAAGCTGATCCCGCGCTACGACCTCATCGTGCTCGACCCGCCATCCTTCACGCGCAACCGCGCCTCCGTGCCGGATGCGTTGCGCGGTTACAAGGAGATTCACGTCCGCGCGCTCAAGCTGCTGCGTCCCGGCGGCACGCTGGCGACGTTCTGCTGCTCGCACCACGTCAACGCCGGTTTGTTTCAGGACACCTTACTCTCCGCCGCCTACGACACGCGTAAGATTCTCCGCCGCGTCGCCACGTACGCACAATCGCCCGATCATCCGATCATCCCGATGATCCCGGAGACGGAATACCTGAAGGGTTTCGCGTTCGAGTTGGTCCGCTGAGCGGCGTCGCCGCCAACGTGAGTTGGCGGATCGGGTGGACTGTGAGATCGGCCCCGGTCTCGCGAACGGGGCGACGATTGCACAGCCCTGCCACGGCTCTGCGGACTCGCTAGCTCTACTTGCAGCGAACGAGCACCCGCAGCCGTTTGATCTGCCAACTGCCGGCGTTGGCCGCGAAGGTCCAGTCCGGGTTGTCGGTGGGCCGGTTGCCAATCCCGATATCCGCGCCCTTGCCCTCGCGCCAGTGGTTCACCGCAAACACCGTCTGCTTGGCGGCGTGGTTGTGAACCTGCATGCACCCGTAGCCTTCCGTGGGGTCGCTGGGCTGATCGCCGAAATCGTAGCTTTGACCGGAGGCGTTGGGCACGTTCGCGGCATTTGCCTGGCCGTAGTTGTTCGGCCAAAACTCAATGTTGCCGCCACTCAGGTTGGTGCCAGTCACTACACTGCGCACGTTGGAATAGACATTCAGATTCGCCACGTCCTGCTGGAAACGAATGCCCGAAGCCGCGGTGGGGACGCCGATCTTGTCGAGCGACTTGGTGAACGCGTCCATCGAGACATAGACGAACTGCGTGTTGCCATCGCTGCCCTGTAATTCGAGGAAATAGGCGATGCGGTCAAACGGCTTGGTGAGCTTCGCCCGGTTGTCCACGTCGTAGGTGATAGCCGGGCCGAGCTTGGCGAGGTCGAGGCCCAGCGCGACCTGATACTCCTTCGCCTCTTTCACCTTCAGGTCGAGCAGGTCGCGCTTCGGCACTTCGCCCGCACGAAACGCGCCCGCCGGCAGGCCGGTCGAGTTCATCAGGTTTGGCTCGGCCAGCATGTCCCAGGCAAACCGCATCGCCACCGGCTTCTTCACCTCCGGCGAGGACAGCACCACGCTCGCGCCGTCAATCCGCGCCTCGGCCTTCACGAACCCGCCTTCGTCGGCATCAATGATTTCAAACCAGCTCAGCGGTTTGCCGTCGCGGCTCGCGAGACCACCGGCGACGTTGTCGAACGTGATTCGCAGCTTGTCGCCTTCCGCCTTCATGGCTTTGAACGTCGGGCCGCAGTAAACCACGTCCGACTTGCCGTAGTTCTTCGCCAACGCCCAGGCGGCGAGGCGGCGTCCGACATCCTGCTTGTTGGCCGGATGGATGTCTTTGAGATCGCCAATGTCGTTGATGACCACCATGCCGCTGTTCGGGACGGCCTGCGCCTCGGCCTGTGCCTCCCAGAACTCGCCGATGCGCTCACCGTTGCCACCGTAGTTGTAAGGCGCGATTTGGACGTAGTAGAACGAGAGCGAATCATCGCCCCAGACCTGGCGATAGCCGTTGATCAGCGCCTTCATGCGCTCGGTGTAAAGCCGCCCTTCGCCGGAGTTGGATTCGCCCTGATACCAGATCGCGCCGCGAATCGGGAAGGGGTGCAGCGGATGAATCATGCCGTTGTAGAGGGCCGTCGCTTGTTGCAGTTCGTGCGGCGGCCGCAGTTCTTCTGGAAAGTTGGGCATGGTGGGCGCAATGGTTTTCGTCGTGAGCGCCTGCCGCGCGGCGGCCAACCACTGATCGGTCTCCTTGAGCACCTGTTCTAGACGTTGCTGGTGAAGGGGTGTGCGCGGATCGCCCAGTTGCACGCGCTCGTATTCCTTCGCGAGGGCCGGCACAACCGCGAAGCCCTCGGGCGGCGTCCACGATTCAATGCGCGTCCCACCCCACGTAGTGTCAATCAAACCCACCGCAACGCCGAGCTTCTGCCGGAGTTCGCGTCCGAAGTAGTACGCCGCGGCAGAGAAACCGCCCCAACCGCCTTCGGCGACGGTTTCCGGAGAGCAGACCTTCCAGCGACCTTCGGGTTTGATTTCGCCGGGCTTACCGCCTTCGACATCGCTCTGCGGTTCGGGTGTCCAACGATTCGCGACCAGGAACAAGCGCAGCGTCGGGTGATCCGCCGCCGCGATTTCCTCTTTGCCGTCTCGGCACATGCCGATGCCCATTTCCATGTTCGACTGCCCCGAGGCCAGCCAGACTTCGCCGATCAGCACATCCTCGAACACCACGTCGCTGGAGCCGCTGACCTTCACGGTCACCGGACCACCGGCCTTTTGCGCGGGCAACGTGACCTTCCACTCGCCGCGTTCATTGGCCTTGGCCTGCTGCGTGGCCGAGCCCAGCGTGACGGTGACGGTTTCATTCGGATCGCTCCAGCCCCAGAAGACCAGGGGCTTTTCCTGCTGGAGAACCATGTGGCTACCGAAGATGCGCGGCAGGCGTACCTCCGCGTTGACCCACGGCGACACAGCGCTGATCGCAGCGACAAACAGAACCACCCGATAGACGTTTCTCAAGTAATGATGCTTTTGCATGTTGGTTTCCCTGTCCCCCAGTATTCGAGCGCACGCTGCAGCGTCAAGGTTGTTCCGTGGTTGGCGGAAGCCTGCTGAGGCTGAGAGAGCGCACCGGCAGGAACGGATTGTTGCGGAGCAACCTCGGAGATGAGTCAGGGACAACGTCCCTGGATCCGCGCCCAACAGAAAACCGTCCCGAGCGGGACGGGGGAGAGGTTGCGAACGAGACCGGTTCCTGCGTCCTTTCAGGACGCGAGGTCTGGGCGGACGCGTTTCCCGGCACGTTGTGCCGGGCTAATCTCCTGGGTCGCGTCGCGACAATCGCCTCCGGACTGTTCTGGCACCCGGCGACCCTGTCGAGCTACTCCTGCACACCGACGCGATAGAAGAACGGGCCGCCGTTCGTGGCGGTGGTGTCGGTGAAGGTCGTTGAACCGGCCTTGCCAGGAATGTTCGTCGCCAGCGTCAGCAGCGCGGGAGCATCAGCCAGGTTCGTGCCGCGCTCCAGAAAGTAACTCCGCGAGGCCACGCTCTGCCAGGTCACGGCGAGCCCGGTCGGCGGGTTCGTGGGCGGGATCAATGTCAGTTGCGACAGCGCGTTCGTTGGGACGGTGTCCGCCCGCCATTCCTGCCAGTTGTTGTGCCCGTCCAAATCCGCGTCCACGAAATCCGCCGAACCGTCGGTGGGCAAGCCGAATTGCTGAAGCCAGGCGTAGGACAGCGTGCTGGCGGGCGACTGGAATTCGTACGCGCCAATATCCACCGTGCCACCGACGATGCGTGTGTTACCGTCCAAGTCGTCGCCAAAGGAGACGTAGGTGTTCTTCCCCGCGTTGATGCATGGCGAAGAGGGTTGAAGTCGCAGATTCCCGTTCTCTATGTCCAAGAAGGCGGGCGCCTCGCTGATGTTTCCGATGGACCAACGAGGCAAAGGAGTAGTGCAGCAGTTTCGGAGGATTCCCCCACTACAGTTCGGGCTGGTGTTCGCTTGGTTGTAATAGACGATGCAGTTGTTTAGCGCGCGATAGCTGTAGACACCGCCTCCGACCCTTGCCGAGTTTCCGATGATTGTGCAGTTGGCGAGCTCGGAATCCCAAACTCCTCCTCCTGCATCCGCAGACGAGTTGCGTGTAACCGCGCAACTGTGGAGTGTTGAGAAGAATACCCCGCCGCCGGTGCTCGTTGGGCTTGTGGCCGAGTTGCTGGTGATCAGAGACTGTTGCACCGTACAGAAACTCACCCCTCCACCCGCGCTCCCAGCCGAGTTGTTTGCCACCCTGCAGTTTCTCAGGATACAGCTGTCCGCCCCCCCTCCCGCCGAACCTGCGGTATTGCCTGTGAACGTGCAGTTGGCTAGGTAGCCAGTAAAAGCCCCGCCTCCCCAGAGCGATGCCGAATTGCCTGTGAGGACGCAATTTGTTACCCAGGAGTTGGTAGAAGCACACCGCAGTCCTCCACCGCACCCCCCAGAAAGGGTGGCTCCGTTCGTTAGCGTGAAGCCACTCAGGAACGCCCCGGTGGTCAAATAGACACATCGGATTGCTCCGTCGCCATTCGTCGTGCCCGGTAGCTGGTAGCCTTGGATGACCGTGAACTCAGGTCCGTTAATGCTCCTCAAGACCAGCGGTTTGACCACGGCAACCCGGTTCATTCCGTAGGGGCCCGCATGCTCTCCCGTACAATAGACACCGTTGGTGACAATGACTTCATCCCCGGCGTTCGCGACATCCACAGCGTCTTGAATCACGGTCGCGGCGGTGGCCCAGTTGGTGTAGGGCGGCGTGGCATCGGTGCTGTTCACATCCACGTAGCGCACAGCCGCCATGCTGGTGGTGAGTGATGAAACGAAGAATGCAACGATGGTTGCCGTGAGTCGTATTTCCCATGTCTTCATATTGCACCGTCCGATTGGCAAGCCGTTTGTAGGTGGTCGCTAGGATTCCGTCAAGTTGCCATTTCCGTGTCCTGTCCTTCCTTGAATCCACAGCGATCTGGGAAAGGCGTTCCTGCGAAGGAGTGTCCCCCGTAGGGCCGCGCCCGGTCCCCGGGCGCAGCGGCTTTGTCGCGCCGGAACTGGAGGATGGCCCACCCGCGATGCGTTCGCGATCGCTGCGAGCAGAGGACTGTTCGCGGTGCGGTCGGCAAGGGTTGGAAGTGACGCACAGCCAAACCGCCGCGCCGGCTGATTGCCGACACGGCGGTTGTGATTTCAGATTCTATGGACCGAGAGGCTACGCGCCCATGCCGTCTTCGAACGACCCGGCGGCCATCGGCCACGTGAGGTTGTCGCGCACGAACGCGATGCCATTCGCGCTCGTCCAGTCGAGGTCCTTGTGGGCGCTCTCGGCTTCGACGACCAGCGGCGCGGTCTTGCGGCCCATCACCTGGCAGTACCGAGCAGGATAGCCAATGTGCACCAGCAATTCGGCGTAGCGCTGCATGTTGATGTCGCCGGAGGGCAGGTCCACGAACTGCATGGCGCGCTTGCCCCAGTTCGGCTCCATCATGCGGAGCGGGATGCCCGGGCGAATGACGAAGTTCTTGATGTGCGCCGCGTAGACGCGCGGGCCGACCTTGAGGAAGCGGCTTTCCCAGCTCTCGCCTTCCCAGCAGTGAGACGGATCGGCATTCACGCCGAGGCATTTGTCGCCGTCGCAAATCTCAACCAGCATGTTGAAATCGTCTGCGCACATCGCGCCCGTGCCCGGATGGATTTCGTGGCAGAGGACGATGCCGCGCGCATTGGCTTCTTTGCGAATCTTCGCGGTCTTCTTGACGAACCGTTCCTTGCCTTCCTTGATCAGATCGAAATCGCCGCCGGCCCAGAACCCCCACGGGTAGCCGCTGGCCACTTCCCAGCCGAAGGCCGTGCCCCAGAACGTGGGTAGCACCTTGACCCCGAGTTCCACCGCGAGGTCAAACAGCTTGATCAGGTAATTCTCCGCCCATTTCTCTATCTCGGGCGCGGATTTCTTCGCGACGTCTGCCGGGATAAAAGGTCGAATGCTCGGGCTGCCAGTCCAGGCCGTGGTATGAACCCACAGCGGGCAATGGCAAGAGATGCCGTCGAGGGTCAGGCCGGCCTGCTCGAAGGTCTCCTTAATCTCCTTGGCGCTCTTAAAGAGTTTGCCGCCCTGGAGCATGTAATTCGAGGGTTGCGCGCCGGTGGCGCCGGAACGTTTGGCGTACGCGAGGAAGTCGGCGAGACTCTTGGCGCCGTGCTGCGCCCCTTCGATGCTGGGATGGAATACTTGTTGTGCCATGGTTTTGGTGTGTTGATGGTTGCGTTATCTAACCCGCCTGAGAAAAGCCTGTGCCTGCGGAAATTGCAACCGGAAAAACGGGGCTTGTGCCATCTGGGAGTTGCTTGCCGGGAAACCTCTGCCACTCAGGTGGCCGCGGTCAGATCCGTTGAGACGGCGGGTTGGCTGGTGCGAAGAGAGGGGGGTGGTCTCGATCTGTGGCGGGAGTCGCCGCGCGAATTGCCAAGATTGCCGGCGCTGGATTGCCGAAAAAAAGATATTGCGCTTCATCCAGATTCTCGTAATAGTGTCGCCGTCGTAGGTCTTGTTGGCCGCAGCGGTTTGAATAACCGCCCTTCGGCTCAGCAAATTCCCAAAGTGCAGAATCAGCGACTATTCCGCGGGTTTTTCCAGACCTGACATCACAGACTCGATATGAGCAATGACAGCAACAACACGCCGGATTATGGCGTTGGGTACCTAGAAATCTCGGAGAAGGGCTTCGGCTTCCTGCGGTCCGCGCAGAACCACTTCCATCCCAAGCCTACAGACATCTTCGTTACGCCCGACACCATCAAGCGCAGTTTCTTGCGCGAGGGGGCCATGGTTGGCGGGAACTTGCAGCCGCCCCATCGGGGCAGCAGTCCCCAGCTCAAGAGCGTGGACAAAGTCAACGACATGCCCTTCGACGAATACGTCAAGGCCGTCCGTTTTGAGAACCTGACCACCATTGACCCGATCGAGAAGTTCAAGCTGGAAACCGCGTCCGACCTGATCGAGACGCGGGTCATTGACCTGGTCACCCCCATCGGCAAGGGGACGCGCGGTTTGATCGTTTCGCCACCGCGGAGCGGCAAGACGACGGTGCTCAAGCAGCTAGCCAACGCCGTTACCGCCAACCACCCGGAAGTATATGTGCTCGTGCTGCTCATTGACGAGCGGCCCGAGGAAGTCACCGATTTTCAGCGTTCCGTGAAGGCCGAAGTGGTGGCCTCCTCGAACGACCAGGACTTGGAGACGCACGTGCGCCTTTCCCGTTTCATGATCGAGCGCTGCCGGCGCATGGTGGAGTGTGGTAAGGACGTGTTCGTGCTGCTGGATTCGCTCACCCGCGTGGCTCGCGCCTATAACAGCGTCCACGGCGGCAGTGGTCGGACGATGACCGGTGGTGTGGATGCGCGGGCTCTAGAAATCCCGCGCAAGATGTTCGCCTCGGCGCGCAAGATCGAAAACGGTGGTTCGCTGACCATCATCGCTACGGCGTTGGTGGACACCGGGTCGCGGATGGACGAGCTCATCTTCCAGGAGTTCAAAGGCACGGGCAACATGGAGTTGATCCTCGACCGTAAGCTTTCCGACCGGCGTCTCTTCCCCGCGATTGACATCCCCAAGAGCGGCACGCGCAAGGAGGAGAAGCTGTTCCCGGCCAAGCATATTGAGGCGATCCGCAAATTGCGTCGCACGATGGTGGACCTGAACCCCATCGAAGCGATGGAGACGCTCACCGCGGCACTCAAGAAGCACAAGACCAACGAGGAGTTGCTCACGAAGCTCGTGTAGCCGGGTTGGCGCGGGGACCTCGGTTGTTTCGCAGCGCCCCAAGTGGGTGCAAACTCGGCTGCGAGCAAGTGCGTGTTTCTTGTTTCAGACCGCGCATAGCCCAAGACCGGGCAGGAGTGGTTTCAAAGACTCTATCGCTGCTTCTTCCTTTGGCTTGGAGCGTGGCGCCTGGGCCGTTTCCTTGCCGACAGGCCAAACCACGCTGAAGCCGGCTGAAGCGCGCACTGCACTCGCGGCGACAGTTCTTGATCAGACTGCGCTGGGCCACCTGCTCTCACTTGGCGGTTTTCGCTTTGCTGACCGCTTTGGTGCGGGCGCCCGGCGCACTTTGCGCCGGCCGTCTAGGCTGGACCTGTATTTGGATTAGCGCTTGCGTCCCCCAGATTCAGCGATAGTTTTCGACGCAATCGAACGAAGCAGGCCGAACAACTCAGACTGACTTCGCATGCAACGCTATGAAAACGAATCTTGAACGTTATTTCCGGTACGCCGCACTGGCGACCGTTTGGTTGATGGGGGCGGGAATGGCCAAGGCACAAACCCAGGTTTACTCCGAGAATTTCGAGGTGGATAACTCGGTGAACTGGGTGGTGAATGTTGGGTTCGGCGACAATGTTGCCGACCTCTTCTTTGACTACAGCACGGTGGGCATCCCGCTCGCGCCGCATTCAACGGGGACGAGTGCTCGTGGGTTGAAGCTTCAGGCGAATGTGAACCCGGCGACGCAGGATGGCTTGTTGGCGGGCTACGGCCTGAGCGTTTCGCCACTGGACTTCAGCATCACGGAGAATTTCGAGATGCGCTTTGACATGTGGCTGAACTACGTGCCCGTGGCGAGCGGAAACACGGCTACTTACATTGGTGGAGCTGGATTTGGAACGGCGGGTACGGTTGCCCAACGAGCCATGCCGTCGAGCGGAATCGTGGACAGCATTTTTATTGGCGCGTCCACCGATGGCAACACAACGGCAGACTACCGCGTTTACTCACCCGCCAAATACACTGGTCTGCAAGATGACAGCGGAGTCTATGCGGCGGGTTCGCGCAATAATACGGCTTCCTACTACGCCACGAATTTTCCGGGCGGCATTGCCCCGCCGGCGGCCCAAACCAACTTATTCCCCTCGCAGACTGGTGTGCGGACTCCGGATGGCGTGGTTGCGTTCAGGTGGCGGGACGTCGCACTCAAGAAGGTTGCCAACATTATTACCTACCGCATTGACGGGGTGTTGATTGCCACGATCGACGCCAGCACCAATGGCACGCTGGGAGGGGCGAACATCCTGTTCAATTGCTACGACATCAATGGCAATGCTTCCGTGGACCCATTGGCGACGAACCTTTTGTTCGCTCTTTTTGATAACGTTCGGATCACGAACTTCCCGAGCGTCGTAAGCGTAACCGCGACCGTTTCCGACGCGTCGGAGGCCGGGCCTACGCCCGGCACGTTTACCATCACTCGTACCGAACCCGGCCCGGCCTTGACGGTTTACTACACGATGTCCGGCACGGCGACCAGTGGCGCGGACTACGTGGCACTTCCCGGTTCAGTGAACTTCGCGTCCGGGGCAACGACTGCCACTGTCACGCTGACACCCATCAACGACAATCTCTCCGAGTTTGCCGAAACGGCCATGCTCAGCATCAACGAGAGCACGAACTACTTCGGGGCGGGTAACGCGATTGTGACCATTGCGGATAACGATACGCCGACGATTGACATCACCACCGTGCGCAACACGATGTACGAGCGTCTTCCGGCAGACCGCGTGACCTTCCGGTTGACACGTCGGGGCGATCTCAACGCGGCCGGCTTCAACGTAAACCTGAGCTACGGTGGCACGGCGTCACCCGCCCGGCACTCGGCTACTTCACCGATTTACTTCGAGACCGGATTGCTCACTCAGGACTTCGACGTGACTCCTGTGGACGACGCCCTCTTGCAAGGGGATCAGACGCTCCAATGTTCTGTAACCAGCGGCGCGGGCTACGCCGTGGGCACGAACAGCCCCTCGGCCACGGCGACGATCGTGGATGACGAGTTGCCTGCCGAGGCCGTCGTGTTCTCCGACAATTTCAACACGGACAGCTCGGCAAATTGGACCGTGAACTACGCATCGACCAATTCGGTGGACAGCGACTACACGGCCACGTTTTCGTTTGACTACGCGACTTATCCCTACGTCAGCATTCCGCCCGCCCCGCATTCTGGAACGGATACCCGTGGCGTGTTCCTGCAGGTGAACAAGAACGACGGTGAGCCGGTAGCGGCCGCCGTGAACCTCTATCCGAAGGGGAAGACGTTTTCCGGCAACTATGCGCTGCGCTTTGACATGTTCCTCGTGGTTCCGAGCAGTGCGCTTACCGAATACGCGCTGTTCGGCATCAACCATTCCGGCACCAAGACCAATTGGTTCCGCAACAGCGCCGGCGGCGTGCCGGCCGGCTGGAGCTTTGATGGCCTCTTTTGCGGCGTCGAGACCGACGCGGCTGCCTTGGGCGATTACGCGTTCTACAGCGCCCCCACGACCACGGGCAACGCCCCAACCTCGCTCATCAGCCGCAATGCCTCCACCTTGACCGGGATTTTCAAGAAGCCGCCTTTTGGGTACGCGGGCGCGCCTTCAAACGTCTCCAGTACGACGACTCCGAGCTGGGCGGATGTCGAGGTTAGCCAGGTGGGCAGTCTGGTGACGATGAAGATCAACCAAACCACGATTCTGACTTACACGAACACCACCGCCTTCACGAGCGGCAACATTATGCTGGGACTGTGTGACGCCTACGACTCGATTGGTGGCGGCGACGGCGCGGTGGTTTTCGACAACGTGCGCGTGGTGCAATTGGCGGCTTCCTCGAAGCCGCGCATCACGAGCATCAGTATCAACGGCGGCAACGTGGAAATCGGCTTCACCGCGGAAGCGTCCGATACCGTCACGAGCTTCGGGTTGCAGGAAGCCAACGCAGTCAACGGTGCCTTCGGTGACGTGAGCGCCACCATTACCGGTAGCGGCGGCAGCTTCAAGGCCGTCCGACCGGTGGGCGGCGTGCGGCAGTTTTATCGCATCAAACGGAACTGATCGCGTTTCAACCAATCACCTGCGGGGCATCCGGAACGCCGGATGCCCCGCTGCAGTTCCGAGGGGGGGCTCTGCCGTTGCGATTCGAACGTCGCCGGGCGGCCTATAATCGGTGGACAATTCAACATTGCCTGAGCCTGTCGCTGGACCTACCTTCGCCCGTCATGAAACATCAGCTTGATTTCGAGAAGCCTATCGTCGAGCTGCAGCACAAACTGGATGAACTGAAGAAGCATCCGGAGATGCATGCTCTGGACATCAGCTTCGACGAAGAGATCAAACTGATCGAACAGAAGATCGCCGAGACGCGGAAACAGATCTTCTCCAATCTCTCGCCGTGGCAGCGCGTCCAACTCGCCCGGCATCCCAAGCGCCCGTTCACCTTGGATTACATCAAGCTGGCCTTTGCCGATTTCCGGGAGCTGCATGGCGACCGACTCTTCGCCGACGACCGGGCGGTGGTGGGTGGCTTTGCGCGGCTGGGCGATTACCGCGTCTTGGTCATCGGCACTCAAAAGGGGCGCGACACGAAGGAGAACATCCGGCGCAACTTCGGTTCGGCGCACCCGGAAGGTTACCGCAAGGCGCTGCGGTTGATGCGGCTGGCCGACAAGTTCGGACTCCCGATCATCACGCTGATAGACACCGCGGGTGCCTATCCCGGCATCGGCGCGGAAGAGCGGCACATCGCCGAAGCCATCGCGGTCAACCTGCGCGAGATGATGGTGCTGGAGGTGCCGATCATCGCGGCGGTCATCGGAGAAGGCGGCTCCGGCGGGGCGTTGGGCATTGGCGTGGCCGATCGCGTTTTGATTCTCGAGAACGCGTACTACTCGGTGATCAGTCCTGAAGGATGCGCGGCCATTCTCTGGAAGGACCGCAGTGCCGCGGCCCGTGCAGCCGAAGCGCTGAAGATTACGGCGAAAGATCTCCACGGCCTGGGCTTGGTGGACGCGATTGTGCCCGAACCTCTCGGCGGGGCGCACAACGACACCGCGACGGCCGCCGCCACCTTGAAGGCGCATTTGCTGCAACATCTCACGGAGATCGTGGCGCTGCCGGCGGCGGAACGATTGAAGCAGCGTTACGCCAAGTTTCGCGGCTTCGGTCACTTTGCCCAGAAACAGGTGACCGCAATCCAGCCTGAAGCTGTGGCGGCCCCGGCAGCCTCAAGCGCGGATTGACGGTTGGGACTTCACTTCGTCACGCAACCTGCGCGCCGCTACTCGCAATTCTTAACCCGGTCACTCGTGCTCTATCCACTGACATTTCGCCCACTCTTCAAGGAACGCGTCTGGGGCGGGCGCAATTTGGAACGGCTCTATGCCAAGGCAATCCCGCCGCACGTGCCGATTGGCGAGTCGTGGGAAATCACCGACCGACCGGGGGATGTCAGCGTTATCGCCAACGGCCCGCACGCGGGGCGGGATTTGCGCTGGCTCATGGAGCAACACCCAAGAGCGTTGCTGGGCGACGCGCGGGCGCTGAATGGCCGCTTCCCGTTGCTCATCAAGTTGCTCGACGCCCAAGACACGCTCTCCCTCCAGGTCCACCCGCCGGCAGCCATCGCTGCGCAACTGGGCGGCGAACCCAAGACAGAGATGTGGTACATCACGGCGGCGGCCCCGAACGCCGAGTTGTTTGTCGGGCTCAAGCGCGGCGTCAGCCGGGCGGAGTTTGAACAGCGTATCCAGGACGGCAGTGTGGCGGACTGTTTCCATCGCGTCCCGGTGCGGGCCGGCGACACCATGTTTCTGCCCAGCGGCCGGGTCCATGCGCTGGGCGCAGGCATCGTGATGTTCGAGATTCAGCAAAACTCGGATACCACCTACCGGGTGTTCGATTGGAATCGAACCGGGTTGGACGGCAAACCCCGCGAACTGCATGTCGCCCAGTCGGTGGCGAGCATTGACTTCAATGACTTCGAGCCGGCACTGGTCGGGAGCAGACTTTCCGGCGACGCGCAAGTGCAGAAGCGCGCGCTGGTGGATGATCCGCTGTTTGTTGTCGAGGAGTGGCAGCTCGCGTCCGGCGCGAAGGCCGCACTCCAATCGGGCGTGATGCAGATTGTCGCCTGTGTCGCGGGCTGTCTTCGGATTTCCGGTGACCTGGGCGTTGAATTGACGGCCGGACAGTTCGGCCTGGTGCCGGCATGTCTC
>CAZWJC010000071.1:0-26002 GCA_964634255.1 uncultured Verrucomicrobiota bacterium
ACCTAGGACCAATTGATTAAGAGTCAACTGCTCTACCAACTGAGCTACCGAGGCAACCCAACGCGAAGAAAAGATTGCGATTTGAGCCCGGTTTGTCAAGAGCCGGTTCGACGCCGGACACGGTTTCCCCTTTCCGACTTCGGTCCGGCCGAAAACGGTTGGCTCCGCACGCAGTCGCACTCTAACGTTTCGGCGTGCCAGTCCAACTGACCATTCTCGGTAGCGGCTCGTCCGGCAATTGCGCCTATCTGGAAACGGGCGAGACGCGACTGCTTGTGGACGCGGGCTTCAGTCCGCGCCAAATCCGCCAGCGCTTGGCGACCATCGCCCGCGCACCGGAGGGACTAAATGGCATTCTAATCACCCACGAACACAGCGATCATATCCAGGGACTGGCCGGCATCGCCGGAAAGCTAGGCGTCCCGATCTACTGCAACCGCGCGACCAAAGACGAGATTGAGCGCTACCACAAGCGAGCCTTTGATTGCCGCCTGTTTACCACGGGCGCGAGCTTTGAAATCGGCGACGTCGTGGTGGACACCTTCACCATCCCGCATGATGCCCAGGACCCGGTGGGCTATCTGATCCGCACGGTCGCGGGCAACGTCGGCTTCGCGACCGACCTCGGCCATTTCACGCGACTGGTTGGCGAACGGGTGCGCCACGCGAAAGCGCTGGTGCTCGAATCAAACCATGACATCAAGATGCTTCAGGATTGTCCGCATCGCCCGTGGAGCTTGAAGCAGCGCATCCTCGGTCGGCACGGTCATCTCTCCAACGAAGCAGCGGCGGACGCGGTGGAGCAAATTGTCACCGACGGTTTGCGCCATCTTTACCTTGGGCACTTGAGCCGCGAGTGTAACCGTCCCGAACTCGCGATGAGCGTCGTTGCGGAGCGTGTAGATCGCATCGGCGCCAAGCACCTGCGCCTGGAGTTGACCACCCAATCCGTCCCCTGCCCCACGCTCCAACTGTAATTCGGTGAAAGCAGGCTTGAGTCGTCTCCGACCTTACGCTTACAGTCCAACCGTTCGTCAAGAAGTCACCCGTCATTTATGCGCGTCAACCTCGGCACCAAGACCGTCCGGTTTCTGCTTACGCTATCGGCACTCTCCGTCATCAACACCCCCGCGGCAAACTGGCCGGTCTGGCGCGGCCCTTACGGGAACGGCGTGAGCCGCGAGGCCAAGCTGCCGCTGCACTGGAGCACCAACGAGAACATCCGCTGGTCTGCACCGATGCCGGGGCCGGGCAATGCGACGCCCGTGGTCTGGGGCAAGCGTGTCTTCGTCCCGCAAAGCCTCGCCAAGGAACAACGCCGGACGCTCATGTGCTTCGATCGGCGAGACGGCAAGCTTCTCTGGCAGGAAGGCCCGACGTGGACGGAGAACGATGCCGGCGGCGATGCCAACCCACCGTGTTCGCCCTCCGCCGTCACCGATGGCAAACGCGTGATTGCGTGGTTCGGTTCGGCGGGCGTCTTCTGCTGGGACATGAAAGGGCACGAGCTCTGGCGGCGCGACTTGGGCCGTCAAACCCACGGCTGGGGCTATGCCTCGTCGCCGATCCTCTACCGCGACCTGTTCATCCTGAACTTCGGGCCAGGTGAGCGGAGCTTTCTTGTCGCGCTAGACAAACGCACGGGCAAGACGGTCTGGCAACAGGACCTGCCTTCCATTGGCGCGGACGCGAAGTGGGAAGATTTCGGCGGCGACCTCAAGGACTGGAAACGCCTCGGCTCGCCCACGATGCCGGAAGTCACGGGTTCGACCTCCACACCGCTGGTGATTCAGGCATCGGACGGCGCTGAAATCGTGCTCACCGTTCCTCTGCGCGTCATGGCATTCTCGCCGAAGTCCGGGGCGCGACTGTGGACTTGCGAGGGCTTGAACACAGGCGCATACAGCTCGCCACTCTTCGACGCCGGCGTTGTGTTCGCCGGCAGCAGCGGCCTGCGCAATGCGGTTATGGCCATTCGGCCCGGCGGGCGGGGCGACGTGACGGCAACGCATCGGCTGTGGCATCTGAACCCGCCCAACAGCAAGGCCTGCATCGGCTCGGGCGTGATTCATCAAGGGCGCATTTATCAGATCACCACGATGGGCTTCGCCCAGTGCCTCGACCTGAAGACAGGGCAGACGATCTGGGACGAGCGCCTCACGGGCAGCGGAGCGCGGAACTCCTCCTGGTCGTCGTTCGTGCTCGCCGGCGACCGGCTCTACGTCTCCAACCAGAACGCTGACGTCTTCGTGCTGCGCGCTGGTCCGCAGTTCGAATGCTTGGCGACGAACGCCCTGGGCAGCGAACCGATGAATGCCTCGCTGGCGGTTTCCGACGGCGACATCTTCGTCCGCACCAGCCGGCACCTGTGGTGCGTCGCCGAGACGGCGAAACGATGACTCCGCTGCTCGTCGCCACCATGCACCGCTACGAATTCCATCTCCGCATCACCGCTGAGGAGTACCTGGATTACTATCGCGGGGCGGTGCGGCATGTAGTGGCGCGGTGCTCCACCGGGCAGACCGTCCAATTCCCCGCAGCCTTGCTCCAACGCTTCGTCACTCCCGATGGCATTCGCGGCCGCTTTGCGCTCACCTGTGACGATCAGCACAAGAATCCCGCGTTGGAACGCCTCCTCGATTAACGCTCCGGGACACCGTCAGGCCGGAATAATCTACTTGCCGCCCATTCGGTCTAACGCCATAACCCTCCGCACATTTTATGACACGAAACCAGAAATCTGTCCGAACCCTGCTGCTCACCCTGGCTCTCGCCGGGTTGACCACCTCCACCCTCACCGCTGCCGACCCAAGTGCGTTTCTCGGGCGCTGGGCACTGACCATTCCCGGCGGCGGCGCCGGTTGGCTCGGCGTCACCAAGGAAAGCGGCTATTACGATGCCAGCATCCTCTGGGGCGGCGGTAGCGTGGTACCGGTGTCGAGCGTCTGCTTCGAGGGCGACACGCTCTGGATCACGCGCGTGCGCGAGGTCAAACGCAAGGACGCCAGCGGCAAAGTCGTCCGCACCCACCAAGTCGCGGAGGCGATCATGGCGCGCGTTGAAGGCGACACGATGCAACTCACGCAGATGAACCCGCGTGACGATGGCATGGGCCTCAACCGAAGTGAATTCACCGGCAAACGCATCGCCGATCTACCGGCCCCGCCCGACCTCTCGCAAGTTAAGTTCGGCGCGCCGATCAGCCTCTTCAATGGCAAGGACCTTTCCGGCTGGAAGTTGACGGATCCGGGCCAGAAGAGCGGCTGGCGCGCGGAAAACGGCCTGCTGGTCAACGAGCCGAAACAGGAAGACGGCAAGCCGCACATCTCCTACGGCAATCTCCGCACTGAACGGG
This sequence comes from uncultured Verrucomicrobiota bacterium, assembly GCA_964634255.1. Lineage (GTDB taxonomy): Bacteria > Verrucomicrobiota > Verrucomicrobiia > Limisphaerales > MWDV01 > MWDV01. Next base: position 3,356 of record CAZWJC010000071.1, read on the forward strand.
AATTTGAAGATTTCAACCTCACGCTGGAAGTGAACGTGCCCAAGGGCGGCAACAGCGGCATCTACCTCCGCGGCATCTATGAAGTGCAGGTTGCCGACACCTTCGGCAAACCGCTCGACTCGCACAACATGGGCGGCATCTACAGCCGCATTACGCCGACGATGGGCGCCGAGAAGCCCGCGGGCGAGTGGCAGACCTACGATATCACCCTCCTAAACCGCCACGTCACCGTGATTCTGAACGGCAAGAAGATCGTGGACAACCAGCCGCTGCTTGGCTGCACTGGCGGGGCGCTCTGGTCGGATGAATCCAAACCCGGCCCATTCTACCTTCAAGGTGATCACACTGGCGTCAGCTATCGAAACATCGTCGTCAAACCGGTCGTTAAGTAGTTACCGACTCTTGGATTGTAGACGTGGCGGCGCGCGGTAGCGTGCCGCCGACTTCGCGACATTCAGCAAAATGCCTGCGCGCTCCTGAGTAGCCGGAGCAGATTCCGCCCATCCATGATCCACTACGAAAAGATCACCTCACTCGACCCGGTGGAGCTTCAGCCCTACCGTACGATGCGTTGGGATTTCGACCACCGCCGCCAGGGCATCTTCGTGGCGGAAGGCGAGAAAGTTGTGCGCCGGCTGCTCGAAAGCCAGCTCACGGTCGTCTCGCTACTGCTGCCGGAGAAATGGGCGAAGAGCTACGAGCCACTCCTCGCCCGCCGCCTGGAAGACATCCGCGTGTTCATCGCCGAGAAGAAGCTGCTCGAACACCTCACCGGCTTCTCGATGTATCAAGGCATTCACGGCATCGGACGCATCCCGACGCCCCGCTCGGCGGGCGAGATCCTGGCCAGCGCACGCAAACCGTGGCTGCTCGCCGCCGTGGACGGACTGACCAACGCGGAAAACGTGGGCGGCCTGGTGCGCAATTGCGCCGCGTTCGGCGTGGACGCGCTCATCGTGGGCGAGACATGCAGCAGCCCGTGGATTCGCCGGGCGGTGCGCAGTTCGATGGGCACGGTGTTCAAGCTCCCCGTCATCGAAGCCGGCAACCTTCCCGCGGCGTTGCGCGATCTCCGGTCGCGCGGCGTCCGTTGTGTCGCCGCGCATCCACGCGATGAGTTGGCCACGCTCGCCAAAGCCCAACTCAACATGGATTGCTGCCTCGTCTTCGGCAGCGAGGGCGACGGCATTTCCGCGCCCGTGCTGGAGGCGTGCGACGAAGCGGTGGCCATCCCCATGCCGCCGGATGTGGACTCGCTCAACGTTGGCGCTGCCGCCGCCGTATTCCTCTACGAAGCCAACCGCCAGCGCGGGCGGATGTGACCACCCTGTCGCGCTTTCCTCATCCGGAGTCTGATGCGGGAAAGCACCTCTCCGTGCATTCTTGTCGCCATTCAAGTGCATGGCAGGGTCTAGCCTCAGAATGCGTCGGCGACTTGTATTGGACACCACGCCGGATCAAATGGGAAATCACCTGACAATTTCACAAGACGCGGGTACCTCTGTGTCGAGGTCATTATGAAGAAACGTCTGTTTACGCTGGCCGCACGGCTGAGGAATGAACGTCGGAAGACTGTCGCGGCTTGTGCCGCGGGCCTGTTGGCCTTGGTCGCCGCGCAGGAACTGCGCGCCGAGGTCCGAATCAACGAGTTTGTCGCGGACAACCAGGACGGCTTGCGCACGGCGGCGGGCAGCGCGGCCGACTGGATTGAGCTGTACAACACCCTCTCGGCCCCTGTGGACCTCAGCGGCTGGTATCTCACCGATAGCGCTTCGTTGCCGACCAAGTGGCGCATCCCGGACGGCACGATCATTGCGGCCAACGGCTACCTCGTCATCTTCGCGGACAGCTCACCGGTCTCCGTCACCAACAACGAACTCCACGCGAGTTTCGGCCTCTCCAAAGATGGCGAATACCTCGGCCTGATCCAGCCGGATGGCGTAACGGTTGCCGACGCCTTCGCCCCGCTCTACCCGCCACAATTACAGGATATCGCCTACGGCCGCGCCATGCTGGAGCGCGAACTCGTCGGGCGGGCCGCCCCCGCGCGCTATCGCATTCCCAATGCCGCCGACACTGCGCCCTGGATCAACGCCACCGGCGCGCTCGGCTTCAGCAGCGCCAGCGGGGCCTTCACGGTCCGCTACTATGAAATGAACGGCGAAATCCCCAGTATTGACACCGCCGAAAGCATGGTGGCCAACAGCAGTTACTGGAAGACGGACCGTACCTACCCGATCGTCGGCCAGTACAATACCATTGATTTCCACGGCACGTCCTCCACGGGCGACTTCACAAACAACGTGCTCTTCCCAGGCCATAGCTATGCAGGTGAGGACCGGGATTGGTTCGTGCTTGTGACCGAAGGTGCAATCTACGTCCCGAGCGCGGGCGAGTGGACGTTCTGCGTGGGCAGCGATGATGGTTTCCGGCTGCGCATCAGCGGACATGGTGTGAACTTCGTTTCGGAATTTGCAACCGGGCGCGGTTACGCGCCGACCCTGGCCACGTTCAACTTCCCAGTTGCCGGGGTCTATGACCTCTCCCTTGTTTACAACGAGAACTACGGTGGAGCGACCGTCGAGCTTTCCGCAGCACAGGGTTTCCAAAGCGTTTTCTCACTCAATACCTTCCGCCTGGTCGGAGATCCTGAAGGCGGCATCCTGCATGCCGGCGCGATCGGTGCTTTTATCGAGACCGACGTGGGCACGGTGATGAAGAACGTCAATGCGCGCCTGGACGCGGAGTATGCCTTCACACTCGCGGAAACGCCCATCGCAGGCGACGCGCTCATTCTCTCGGTGCGCTGCGCGGACGGCTTCAGCGCCGCTCTCAACGGTGTGCCCATCGCAGCTTTGAACACGCCGAACCCGCTGGCTTGGGACAGCCCCGCCACCGCCAAGCGCGCGTTGGAGGATGCGGTGCAATGGCTCTCCTATTCCGTTCCCACCTCCTTGGTCACCACCGGTGTCAACACGCTCCGCATCACTGCGCTGAACGATTCTGCGACGGATTCCGAGTTCCTGATCCAGCCACGCCTCACCTGGGGTATCGCCCAGGCATTCCCGTTTTATTTCAAGACGCCGACACCCGGATCCGCCAATAGCCAGGGCTACACCGCCCCCACGCCGCGGGTCGCGGCCAGCGAGCCGCGGGGCTACAAGACCGCGCCATTCTCCGTCTCGCTCGCCTCGACGGACGCGTCTGCGCAGATTCACTACACCCTCGACGGGAGCGTGCCCGGCACCAACTCACCGCTCTTCACCGCACCATTCACCGTTATCGCCACGACCACCCTCCGCGCCGCCGTGGTGGATCCCCGAAGCGTGTTACAGAACGTCACCACGGTCACCTGGCTCTTCCTCGAAGATATCCTCCGGCAGGGCACGACCGCCCCTTCCGGCTGGCCCACGGATCGCCAGGTCAACAACCACGTCATGGAATACGGCCTGAACCAGGCCGTCGTTACCGGCGATCCGGTGCGCCTGCGCAATGGCATCACCAACGCCATCCCCACGCTCTCGCTGGTCACCGACCTGGCCCACCTCTTCAATCCTCAAACCGGTATCTACGTCAACCCCGGCAACGACGGCCGCGCCTGGGAACGCCCCGTTTCGGTCGAACTCATCGACCCGATCCGCGGTGTCACCTCGGAATTCCATATCGACGCGGGGTTGCGCATCCGTGGCGCTTACAGCCGCAGCACCAGCAATCCCAAACACTCGTTCCGCCTCTTGTTCCGCACGGACTATGGCGAAAGCAAGCTGCGCTTCCCGCTTTTCGGCGACGAAGGCGCCTCGGAGTTCGAAAAGGTGGACCTCCGCACCTCGCAAAACCACTCGTGGGCTTACGAGAACAGCGACCGGGAAACCTTCGTTCGCGAAACCTTCTCGCGCGATTCCCAGCGCGACATGGGCAAGCCCTACACCCGCAGCCGCTACTATCATCTCTACCTGAACGGCCAGTATTGGGGACTCTACCAGACACAGGAGCGCGGCGACGCGGATTTTGCGGAAACTTACCTCGGCGGCAGCGACGACGACTGGGACTGTATCAAGACCAGCCAACCGGGCTATACGACCACCGCCAGCGACGGGACGTTCGATGCCTTCTATGCGCTGCACAACCTGGGCATCAACCAAGGTTTCACGGGTGCATACGCCAACAACTACGCGCGGGTCAAAGGGCTGAATCCGGACGGCACGCCCAATCCCGCTTACCCGGTCTATCTGGACGAGGACAACTTGATTGTCTACATGCTGATCGCCTTTTTCACCGGCGACCCCGACTCGCCCATCTCCATTTGGGGCGGCATGCCCAACAACATGTACGCTCTTTACAATCGCCTCACGCCCGGCGGCTTCCAATGGTTGCGGCACGATGCCGAACACTCGTTGGGCGCGGCCGACGGTTATCCGGTCACGTGCGATACCACCCTGGCCGGCTCGACCTTTACGGCCCAGTCACAATTCAACCCTGCCATCCTCCATCAGCGCCTTTGCCAACGCCCCGAGTACGTACTGCGCTTCGCCGACCTTGTGCAAAAGCACTGTTACGGAGATGGCGCCCTGACGCCCACCAATGCGCAGCGCCGTTTCCGTAGCCGCATGCAGGAGATTGACCTGGCGATCATTGGCGAGTCGGCGCGCTGGGGCCGTGGCAAGACGCGCGATGCCACTTGGCTGCCGACCTGCAATGCGATCCTCAACAACTACCTCGCTCAGCGCCGCGACATCATCATCGGCCAGTTCCGCACCCGCCGCTGGTTCCCGTCCATCGACGCGCCCACCTACTCGATCATGAACACCTCCGTCCCCTCGGGATTCCCGCTGAGCGTCGCTGCCGGCACGGATTTCTACTACACCACCGATGGCTCCGATCCGCGCCTCGCCGACGGCAGCGTAAATCCCGCGGCCATTGCAGTGAGGTCCAGCACGGGGCCGAGCGGCCCCCGCACGCTCATCACACGCGGGGCGGACTGGCGTTACTTCGACGCCGGCGCTGAACCCGCCGCCTCGGGTTCGCTCACGTGGCGGGATCCTGGTTATCCAGATGCCGCCTGGGCGCACGGACCGGCCATTCTCGGCTTCGCCGGCAGCGCAACCGTCAACACGGTGGCGACACCCTCCCGCCGTTACGTGAACGGCGTTTCCGGCACGCAGGTCACCACCACTTACTTTCGCCGCAACTTCACGCTCGACTCGACCAATGGCATCTCGAGCCTCCAGTACGAGATTCTACGCGATGATGGCGCCGTGATTTACCTCAATGGCCACCCGCTTCCACCGGAGAATATGGATTCCAGCAACCCGGCTTACAGCGATTACTCCACCGGCGTAGCCAGCACTCCAGATCAAAATACTTACCTCACCCGCTCCACCAACGCGGCCCACCTGCTACGCGTCGGGACGAACACCATCGCCGTTGAAGTGCATCAATGCAATGCGACGAGCTCGGACCTTTATTTCGATTTCTCGCTCACCGCCGTCGCCAATCCCACCCCGGTCGTCACCAATCTCACGGTGACCAACGCTCTCACCGTGAAGGCCCGCGCCTTCAGTAACGCCGAGTGGAGCGCACTTTCGGAGAACGCCCTCAAGGTCGTGCTCCCGCCGGTGGACTACACAGCGCTACGCATCTCCGAACTGATGTACGCACCGCCCGCCCCCGCCGCCGGCAGCCCCTATGACAACAATGACTTCGCCTGGCTGGAGTTGCGCAACACCGGCACCGTCGCCCTCGATCTCGATGGCGTGAGCTTCGCCGCGGGTATCACCCACACCTTTGCGCCTTACTCACTCGCGCCAGGGGCGCGCTTGGTGCTCGCCAAGAACATCGAGGCCTTCGCCACTCGCCATCCCACCAACGACATCGCGCTGGTCGCTTGGACCAGTGGCAACCTCGCGCGCAGCGGCGAAGCGCTCTCGCTCGTCACCCCCGCCGGCACAAACATTCTCACCTTCACCTACTCCCGGCTGTGGTATCCCGAAACCTACAACACCGGATGTTCGCTGGTGGCGGTGAACCTCGCAGCTGAAGAACCTCTCTGGAGCACTGCCCAGAATTGGCGTCCCAGCCGTGCTCCTGCTGGCACGCCCGGTCGCCCCGACGCGCCCGCGTTCACTTCCACCCGGCTCACTGCCGATCACCGACTGCTCCTCAATGCCGCCGGGCTGGAAGGTTCCGTTACCCTCTGGTTCTCAGAAGACCTGGGCACATGGAAACTCTGCGATCCGGCTGCCTGGTCGCGGGCGGACGACGTATTCAATATCGATTTGAGCCACCCGTCACTACCCGCGGGCACCCGCTGCTTCTTCCAGGTCCGCCTCAGCGACTGATTCAGCAATGGTGAGCGACCGCATTTGCTTCTCTGCCTTGGCGAAGTAACATGAGGTCATTCGGCAAATTGCATCGGACGTGGATTCACCCAACGTGGGTGCTGCCGCAGTGGTGTTGCTCTACAAGGCCCGTGGCCAGTACGGATGGGGGAGACACACGGAACCAGCAGATGAACTGTGGCAACTGCCAGCTACTGCACTTGACGATCGGGTTCTTCGTCAGCGAAGTCGGGATAGAACTTGCGGATGCAATGGGGGCAGAGGCTGTGGGTGAACTCAGCCTGCGAATGGTTGCGCAGGTAGATTTCGATTTGGTTCCAGTACCCACGATCGTCTCGAATCTTCTTGCAGCCCGCGCAGATCGGCAGCAGGCCACTGAGCGTCTTGATGTTCGCGAGACTCTCCTTCAGCCTTTGATTGGTTTCCCGGAGGTCTCGCGTGCGCTCCTGCACCGTGGCCTCCAACCGGTCAAGGTACTGGCTCGCCAGGCACGCTTGGGCCAACTTCTGGTTGAGGCGCGCAATCCCGTGCAACGTGCCACGATCCAATGCCTCTCCTCGTCGGAGCAGGAGTAGAAAACCGAAACCTCTCAGCTCCATCGTGTAGTAGTGGGTGCTGGCTGTGGTGCTGGCGTGCGGCAGCGAACCGAGAAAGACCTCGATCCCAACCTGTGAGATGGAATTACGCATTCTGGACCACTCTTCCTCGAATGCGCGGTTGTTCTTCAGACTACGCGGAAGCGTGACCACGGGGTCCACGCGCTCAGCACCGTCGGCGGTATCCACCCGAACGATCGTGCCGCCCAGACACCCCAGCTTGTGCAGATACGCCGAAAGGCACTTCTTGGCGGTCTTCTGAAGGTCTGCCTCGGCTCCCAGTTCCATGGCGACTTCATAAAAGACCTGCATCTGGAGCAAGCTGTTCATGCGCCTCCCATCGCTGCGACCACCGCGGTCTTGTTATAGAACTCCAAGAACTCAGTGCCGCTGTTGGCTATCTCACCAATGGTACACGCGCCGGCGGAAGGCACTCTTTCCGGCGACATCTGTGCCAATTCCAAATCAAACCTGCCCCCCAAGAAGTGCCTTCGGGAAATGCAGTCCATCAGCAGGTAGGCCGTAGGGGCGGTTCCGAACAACGCCGCGGCCGCAGCCGCGGCTGCCTTGCCGGCGGCGGCAATCAGGGTATCCCAATTGCCGGTCATGATGGAGATGTAACAGTCAAGCGGCACTTCTCCCGCGCAGACCAGGCTCCCGTCAGACGTGACCTTTAGGACGTCACGCACAATCATCTCGCCGTTCATGCGCGCGATCCCGAAAGGGAACCGTCTGGACACCTCGCCAAAGTTATCCTTGTCCATCTTGGCGTGGACGTGTTGCGCCACCGAAGTCACATAAGTATCGAATGCGTTTCGGAAGTTGATCGAGTTCAACGCATGGCCATCGGCACCGGTAACCTGCATAGGCTCGCCAAGCGCCTGCCAGCCGTGGGCCGCGCCCACGCCGCTCACCGTCTCTACCAATGCCATCACCGCCCCATCGCTGATCACTCCGGAAGCCGTAAACAGGCAGGGCTGCCGCTCTCGGCCCGCAACGAGCGAACCCGCCCCGCCGCCGATGTAGTTCACCTCCAAGCCAAACGCGTCGAACAGTCCATTGATGAAAGGATACATGCGCGTGGCAAAACCATCCACGAAGACAAGCATGGTACGAGCTCCGGCAGACTGGTCCGCGAGATCTTCGAGCGTCCGTTCCAGGTCAATGCCCGCCGAGCCAAGTCCTCGGATCGTCGCCGTTGTGACCCGTCCTCGGAAACCCAGGACGACACTGCCCCTCTGAAATGATCTCCCCTCGTGAATGATGGCCGGGAATATGCCACCGACGATCGGAACTGCCAGGCTCTGCAGAAATGGATCAATCTCACCAGGCGTATAACCGTTACCGTCACATGTCAGAATGGCAAGTCCTCCGGCTCCGTCTCTTAGCGCCGTTCCGACAGTCTCCCTCAGCGTCTCGAGGGAGCCTGATCCGTCAAAGTAGATTCTCATGGCCGCCATCGTCCTGAGCGAGGACGACGTTCATCATATACACGATGTGTCTCTTCCGCGCCAGTTGGCGCTTCAAAGCACTTCGGCTTCAACTCTGGCTGTAACCTTGCAAACGGCAGAGAACGAGCCACAATTCGTCACGCCATGAACCGACGCGTCTTTCTCCACCGTTTCGCGAGCCTGATGGCCGCCATCAATCTCCTTCCTTCCGTCTCCAGTACCACCGCTCACGCCCAGTCCGCCGACAAGTCACCGGCTGATACGCTGACGGTGATGTCGTACAACCTGAAGTTCGCCAGCACCACGCCGCCGAACGCCTGGCCACAGCGTCGCCCGCTCATGCGCGAGCTCATTCAGCAGATCACACCGGATGTCTTTGGCACGCAGGAGGGCGTTTACAGTCAGTTAAATGACATTGCGGTCGACCTGCCGGACTACGCCTGGATCGGAATTGGCCGCGACGGGGGGAGCAAAGGCGAGTTCATGGCGGTATTCTATCGCAAGGCACGCTTTGAACCTCTGGCCTACGATCATTTCTGGCTCTCGGACACGCCGGAGGTCATCGCCTCCAGCACATGGGGCAACACCTGCCGGCGCATGGTCACGTGGGTGAAGTTTCTCGACCGCCAGACCAAGCAGGAGTTCTTCTTCTGGAACACGCACTTTGATCACGAGGTCCAAGCGGCCCGTGAGAAAGCCGCCAAGCTGGTGCGCGAGCGCGTAACGGCGATGAGCACAAAGCTGCCGCTGATCCTCACGGGTGATTTCAATGCTGCCGGCGGCACGAACGAGGCCTACAAGATTCTGACGACCGACGGTTTCTTCGCCGACACCTGGATGACGGCAAAGGAGCGCAAGGGCGAAGGGCTGAATACCTTCAATGGCTTCAAATCCATCCAGCGCGACGGCATTCGCATTGACTGGATTCTCACGCGGGGGGATTTCGCGGTCGACGCCACCGAGATCGTCACGTTCTCCCGTGACGGCCAGTTCCCGAGTGATCATTTTCCGCTGGTGACAAAGCTGCGGTTCGGGACTGCGAAGGAGTAACGTAACCCGCCGGCTGACTCGCACACGACCAGTTCGACATGAATCTGCGAAGCTTCCCCAAACTTCACCAGGTAGCCTCCGTGTTGCTCGTTGGCGCGATGCTGGGGGTGGCTTCAACTCAGGCGGCGGAACGGATTAGCACCAACGCGCCCTCACAGACGGACTTACTGCCCCAGATCCAAGCGCGCCTGGTCGAGGCACGAGCCGAGGTCGGGCGCTTCGCGGCCCAAGGCGGCGTGACCAATCTTCCGGCGGGAGCCACGCCCTCCGAGGTCGTGGAATATGGAATGGCCCTCGAAGCCCTGGCACGGACGTATCAGCAGCATCTGGAGGAGGTCGCCACGCTGGGGGCGGCCCGCGAACTGCAGCGCGACACCGAGCAGGCGGCCAAGGCCTGGACCGGTTTCGCCGATCCCCCGCCCTATTCGCTGCTGCTGGTGGATGACTTGCGCGATTCCATCCAATCCCTGACGGCCAAGATTACTGCGGGTGAAACGACGCAGGATGTGCTGGGAAAACTAGCGGCGGATCTGCAGCAGACGCTGAAGGCCTCCGACGCGCAATTGCGGCGGCTGGCCGAGGAACTGGAAAACGCCAAGGACACGAGCCAAACGTCCAGCCTCACGTGGCACCGCACCTTGGAGCAGACCCGCAACCGGCTGCTGCTGGCCCGCGTGGCCTTGAACGAGAGTCGCCGGCAACGGACCGAGGTGGAACAGGCCGAGCGCCGGCAGAACCTGGCCTTGGTGCGCCGACAGCTCTTGGTGGCCTCGCACCACTCACGCTTCTCACAATTGGATTTGGACCAGGTGCTCAGCAGCCTCGATGCGGAGCGGCGCGAGCTGGAGACCGAACTGCACGCCGCCGAGCTTGAGGCCGAGGCACGGCAGAAGACCCTCGCCAGCGGTCGGGAAAGCCTCCGCACGCTCCTCCAGGCGTCCAGCGAAACCAACGCCGTGCCCGCCGAACAAAAGGCGCGCGTCCGGCAGGTCGAGGATTTGATCGAGTTGCGCACCGCGCAGGCGGAAACCTCGGCGCGGCGCGTCAGCGCGTTGGGGCAGCTTCTGGATCTCATCTTTGCGGAACGCGGCCTCTGGGAAATGCGCTTCGCCACGGTGGAAACCGACGACGTGCGGACCCTGCATGCGGCGTATGCGAGATTGGAGCGGGTCGCCGCTCTGATCCATACCGTCAAGCCGCACTTCCTCCAGCAGATCGAGGTGGCCACCAGCCAGATGACCGAGCAGCAGAACCGCATTCAGAACCGCGCGCTGGCGGAAGACGCCACGGCGCGCCTGCGCGAGTTGCTGGAACAGTACCGCCAACGGGAAGAGATCGCTCGCCGCGCGTTGCGGGGCGTGGATAAGCTGGAGCGGCTGGCCCTGCGCTGGCGGGAATCGTTGGATCAGGATCGGGCGTCGCTGCCCCTCACAGGCCGGGTGAAGGACCTGTTTTCCAGCTTCTCCGGGTTTGCCGCCAAGCTCTGGAACTTTGAGCTCTTCGCCGCTGAGGACACCATCACGGTGGATGGCCAGAGCATCACGGGCCGGCGCAGCGTGACCGTTGCCAAGATTGTCAACGCCATCCTCATCCTCACCATCGGCTACTGGCTCGCCATCTTCCTGGCGCGTTTCCTGGAACGCCTGGCCGTGCGGCGGCTGAAGGTCGAGCCCAACCAAGCCAACCTGGTCCGGCGCTGGGCGCACGTGGTGATGGTCATCGGACTCGTGCTGTTCAGCCTGGTCCTGGTGAAGATTCCGCTGACGGTGTTTGCCTTTCTGGGCGGCGCGCTGGCGATCGGGCTGGGGTTCGGCACGCAGAACCTGCTCAAGAATTTCATCAGTGGCATCATCATCCTCTTCGAGCGCCCCTTCCGCGTCGGCGACGTGCTGGACGTTGGCGGACAGCGCGGGGTGGTGAACAGCGTGGGCATCCGCTCCAGCGTGTTAAAACTGTGGGACGGCACGGAAACACTGATTCCGAACAGCGCGCTCCTTGAGAACAACCTCACCAACTGGACTTACTCGGATCGCAAGGTGCGCTTCGCGTTGAAAGTGGGCGTGGCGTACGGCTCGAACACCCGCCGCGTCGCGCAACTTCTGTCGGAAGTGGCGCAGCGCCATGGCCTCGTACAAAAGGACCCCGAGCCACAGGTCCTCTTTCAGGACTTCGCCGACAGTGCCCTGACCTTCGAGCTACGGTATTGGGTGGATGTGCTCAAACACAACTCCGCTCAGGTTGGCAGCGACTTGCGACACATGATCGCCGGCGTGTTTGCCGAAAACGGCATCAGCATCGCGTTCCCGCAACAGGACATCCACCTCGTCGGCACAAAACCGTTACGGGTGCAGATGTTGGCACCTGACGCGAACAAGGTAGGCGATGGCAGCCCAACCTCGGAAGCCGCCGAGCCGCCTGCAACGAAGACCGATCAACCCCAAACGCCATCCCGAGATGAATCCAAGGTCCAATAAGGGCTCCACTAGTGAAAAACCGCGTACCACACTGCGGCTTGTGGCGGCGGCAAAGCTCACCCTCTGGATGCTCGTTGCAGCAATCGCTTGGGTCGGCTGCAAGTCCGTTTCCAGCAGCGCTTCCCCAAGGAGCAATGCCGGCGAGTACCGCCAGGTGACGGGCCATTTCATCAAGGCCGTGGATGAGACGCTCCGCCTGCTGAACCGCGCAACGTCCCCCACAACCCGAAACCCGCGGGCTGCGATCCTCAAGTTTGCTGATGCCGTAGACACTCTCGAAGTGGACTCCATGGCCGCCCGCGCCCGAGCCGAGGCAATGCGGGCGCGCGGACAGGCGTATTTCGCAACGTGGCAGGAGCATCTGGCCGTGGTGCAAGACGAGCGCGTCCGCCAACTCGCTTTGCAGCATCGCGCCGAACTCGATGTCCGTTTCCCGAGGATTCACACCGCCGCCCAGCACGCACGGGAAACCTTCCGCCCCTTCCTGGCCGACTTGAAGACACTGCGAGATTCCCTGGAGAGCAATCCCACCGCTGCACACATCGCCTCCAAAGATGCGCGGATTGCCCGGACCAAGGCTCAGGGACGGGCGGTCCAGGATGCCCTGAGCGTCCTCATGGCCGAGCTCAACGCCACGGCGGCTTTGTTGACTCCGCCCGGAAAAACCACCCAGAGGCCCTGAACCAATCTCGCGTCAGGCCCAAACCCCACCGCCTATGAACCACACGCCCTTTCGCCTCGCGACCGCCGGCCTGGTGGCCGTGCTGACCTGTTTGTTCACTTTCAGCCCCACCTCGTCCGTGGGCCAATGGGAGGATTTCTCGTTGAGCCCGGCCGACGCGTTTCGTGGCGTGCGTGCGGAGGTCGGCTGGCTGCGCAATACCACCCGGACGGCTCCGAATCTCGTCCGGGACGGCTACGACAATCTGCGGGCGCGCTTCCAGTCGCTTCGCGCATCCTTCAACCGCTTCCAGCGGACTCTTGACCCCGACCAGCAGGCACGTGTCGTCAACGAGTTGGCTGAACTGAGCGGCGGGCTCGACATCATCCAAGAAGTTTTCGGCGACTCGTCACAAGGCGCGGCGGAGAGCCAGGCCAATCCCGCGGCCTTTCGGCGCATGTGCGGTGTCTTGGACCGTGCTGTGGCCTGCTGGGCTGCCGAGTTTGATCGCGTCGGCCGTCTGCTGAATCTCCGTTAGCCATCCCCTCCCACCACTATGAAACGCTCCAAGATCGCGCGCATGTTCCGGGTCGAGCCCGGCACGAAGTTCCGCGTCAAGGACCACAAGACCGACATCAGCCGGTTCAAGGATCTGCGCAAGGCCACGGGGGCGGAGATCAAGAGCCGCGCCAAGGTGCATTTGGAGGAGAACCTCGACGACCTCGCCCACGCGCAGGAACTGCTCTACGCCAACGGCACCTGGTCCGTATTGATCGTTTTTCAAGCGATGGACGCCGGTGGCAAGGACAGCATGATCAAACATGTCATGTCCGGGCTGAACCCCCAGGGCTGTCAGGTCTTCAGTTTCAAGCGTCCCTCGGACGAGGAGCTGAATCACAACTTTCTGTGGCGCTACTCGAAGTGTCTGCCCGAACGCGGCCGGCTCGGCATCTTCAACCGCAGTTACTACGAAGAGGTGCTCGTCGTCCGGGTGCATCCGGAAGTGCTCGCCCGCCAGAAACTCCCGCCCGGAAGCCACGGCAAACGCGTCTGGCGCGAACGCTTCGAGGACATCAACAACTTCGAGCAGCACCTGGCGCGCAACGGCACGCGGATCCTGAAATTCTTCCTGAACGTCTCGAGAAAGGAACAGAAAAAGCGTTTCCTCGAACGGCTCACCGAGGCGGAGAAGCACTGGAAGTTCGAGGCGGCAGACCTGAACGACCGCGCGTTCTGGGATGAGTACATGAAGGCGTTCAACGACGCGATCACCGCGACCAGCACGCCGTGGGCGCCGTGGTACGTCATCCCTGCCGATCACAAATGGATCGCCCGGGCGCTGGTCTCGGCGATCATCTCCCACGCCATCGAATCGCTGGACTTGAAGCTCCCGGAGCTGGATGCGCAGCAACTCAAGAATCTGGCCACCGCTCGGAAACGGCTGTTGGCGGAATAGCGAACGGCACTGAAAAAAGACAAATGCTCAACGTGGCAGCCGATCCCGCCAATAGCCCGGCTGGCGGCTGGTATGTGCGACGGCCCAGATGATTATGCGGTCCTCCATGACTTCGTAAACGATGAGGTGCGGAAAGCGGCGCGGCCTGATGCGACGCAGATTCCCGGGCAAAGGCGTCCAAGCTTCCGGGAACTGCCGGGCGCGCGTAATGGCGATTTCCACTTCCTTGACAAACCGCAGGCCCAACTCTTCAGTCAAGCCGCTGTAATAAACCACTTCCGCAAGGTACTCCGCTTCTGCCTCGGGATGGTACTCGTAGCCGAGCACACTATCTCCCGTTCTGCTTGGCCAATTCTCCCGCCCTGTGCGACACATCCGCCCCCGGCACCAGCTTAACACCGCCTTCGCGCACTTCCCGCCGGCGACGCTCGATCTCCGTCTGCCAAGCCTCGCTCAGCGACCCAGCCTCGTCCGCCAAACTCTCCCAGAGTTTCTCGGCCAACCGGGCCCGGTCCTCACCCGACAAGCTCAGGGCGTCGTGTTGCACCTTCTCAAGAGCGGCATTCATAGGATTCTCGCGGCAAGCTAGGACGGGCTCTTCCAGCGGTCAAGACATCACAGAAACCCGTTCTCCGAAACTGCCGAAATATACTCCCCGAATCGCCGCGCGCCAGGAGGTCAGCGCTGCCCGAAAGGCTTCTGGTGTCGGGAAACCGCAGCGAACCGATACCCGGTAATAAGGGGCGGGATCATCGGGCAACACCGTCTCGCCTTCATAACTCCAGCGGCGCAGGATGCCCTCCACGCGCCGCAGCCGGCGATAATTCTCGATCAGCTTGTCCGCGTCGGAGAGCACCCCTTCACTGCGCGCCCGTTCGAGTGCCCGCAGTGTGTTCGCTTCCTGCCAGCCGTGCTCCAAACACAACGCCTGCGCGATAAACTCCGCATCCACCAAGCCGCCCGGACCGGTCTTGATCGCGAGGTCATCCTTACCGGCCGGCGTGCGCTCTTTCTCGATGCGCATCCGCATCTGGTGAATCTTCTGTTTCCAATCCGGCGTGACGCAAGCGGGCAAAGCCGTGGGCACATTTCGCGGGCTGCGTCGGACGTATCCAGTCTGTCCGACTTTGGAAAAACTTGTCAGCGCCGCCGACAACTCGCGGAAGCGCTCGCCGGTCGGCTGATCTCCGGCGATGAAGCGGTTGCGCGAGATCGCCTGGAGCTCCCAGAGCGCGGCTCGCCGCCGGTAGTAATCCTCGTAAGCCGCCAGCGTGTTGACGAGCAGACCTTTTTCGCCGTCGGGCCGCAGCCGCGCGTCCATCTGGAAGACGACTCCGTGCTCGGTGCGGCGCGAGATAAGGTCCATCAGGTCCGCCGCAACACGCTGAAGTTTCGCCAGGTCGCGCGCCTTCGCATCCGCCACGAACAGCACGTCGAGATCCGAACCGTAGTCAATCTCCGCCCCGCCCAGCTTGCCCAGACCGATGATGGCGAACGGGGCGGTCTTGAGCCGGTGCTGGCGCATCATGACTTCCAACGCGTATTGCAGGCACGCATCCGCCAGTGCGGAAAGCTCGGTGAGATACTGCTCGGGGTCAGCGAGCCCGAGGATGTCGCGCAAGCCGATGCGCATCTGCTCGGCCTGGTGGTAGCGGCGCAGCCAGGCGTGCTGGTCGGCGTCGTTCAAGCCATGACGCAAATCCGCCAGCGTGTCCTCCGACGTTCGGCTGCGTCGGATTCGCCCGCTGGCCACCTGTTCGTCAATCAGGTCCGGCGTGCGGATCGCCACCTCCGCCAGAAACTCCGAACGATCGAACAGCAGCACCAGCAGATCGAACAGCGACGGGTTGCTGTTCCAGATTTCAAACAGCGTCGCGCGCGCCCCGTAGGCGGTGATGAAGCTGTCGAGCCGCGTGATCACCCGGTCGGGATCGGACAGCACATGGAGTTCGGGAACGAGCACGCCAGTCGCGGGCGAGATGGTGGCTGCCTCCCGTCCGCCAATGGGGCAGAGTCTAAACAACCGGTCCAGTAGTCTCTGCGCCAGTTCGGACGTGCGCGGGGAAACGTGGACGTAGCCCGGGCCTTCAACGAATTCTTGCAGCATGCGGAACGCTTTGGCCGGATCGCGAAACCGGCGCTCCGCCAGCAGTTTGTTCCATGCATTCTCCGCCCCAATGAACTCAGTCGGGAAGGCAGCAGCGCGCACGGAGCTTTGTCCCCCTTTCAAGAACTTGTCGTAGATACGCCGCACGTTGCCGGTTTGGAGCACGCGCTGCCGCTCGAAATCCTTTAGCGAACATGCGCCCGTCAAGGCCGCCAGCCGCTGGCAGGCGGCCTTGCTCACCGGGATGCTGTGCGTCTGGCGGTTCGCCTCCATTTGCAGGCGATGCTCCACGTCGCGCAGCCAGCAATACGCCTCGCGCAACTGCCGCGCCTCGTCGCGGCTCAGCAATTCGTACTGGGCAAGCTTGTCGAGCGTGGGCAGGGTTTGGGCGCTTTGCAGAAACGGCTGGCGTCCACCCCGCAAGAGCTGCTGCGCTTGGACCACGAATTCGATTTCGCGAATGCCGCCCCGGCCAAGCTTCACATTCCGCTCCAGCTCGCCGGCTTTGACGACTTCCTGCTCGATGCGCGCCTTCATGGCGGCCACTTCGTCCAGCACGCTCTCGTTGACGGAACGCGGGTAGCGGAAGGACTGGATGGTCTCGAGAAACTCCGCGGCGAGCGATGCCTCTCCAGCAACGCCTCGCGCCTTGATCAGCATCATGCGCTCCCACGTCTGGCCCCACTGCGCGTAATAGTTCTCGTAGCTCGGCAGCGAGCGCGCCAGCGGCCCGGCGTCGCCCTCCGGGCGCAACCGCATATCCACGCGATACAGCGCGCCCTCGGGCGCGAGCCGCGTCACCTCGGCGATGAACAGCTCGGCCAGCTTGTTAAAGAACTGGTGACTGCTCTGAGTCGAGCGCGGCGGCGGCGAGCCCTTGGGCGGCTCTCTGAAAACCTGGCCTTCCTCGGCATAGACGAACAACAGGTCCACGTCAGAGCTGTAGTTCAACTCCTGCCCGCCGAGCTTGCCCATACCGAGCACGCAGGCTTCGGTCGGTTGCCAGCGCCCATCGGGGTTCTGGTGGTAGGGTTGGCCGTGGCGCTCGGAAAGCTGCTGCCGACAGATGCGCCAGACCGCAGCGAGGCTGACATCCGCAACGTCGGAAATCTCACGAACGATCGCTGGCAGCGACGCGAGCCGCGCCAGATCGCGCGTGGCGATGCGCAGCATCTCGCGTTGTTTGAATTGTCGAACCGCTGCCAGCGCGCCGGCGTAATCAAGCGCAGTGACCAGAGTGGCGAGCGCGCCATTCAGTTCGGCCCGAAGGCTCTCGCTGCGGCGCGGATGGCGCAACGGATCGGGTTTGAGCTGTTCGAGCCAGGTCGGATTCGCGATCAGCAATGTGCTCAGCGCTTCCGATCCACTCAGCAACGCCGCCAGGAGGCGCGCCTGTTCCGCGTCGGCTTGCGCCAGGACCGCGCCACCGCTCGCCGCTGCGAGCAGGTCGAAGTGGTGCTGCGCCCGCTCCGGGTCCGCAGACGTCTTGAGGGCATCGGACCACACCCGGGCAACATCCTTAACGCAGAGTCCGGCTTCCGCTTCGCAACAACTTGCGGGAAGCCTCGCACGCAGCGGAGCTTCCGGACCGCGGGCGGTCCCCGCCCGCAGCGCACGCGTTTGCCGTGTGGTACCAAGGTTGGGGCGCGGCTGGCTGGCGGCCGCACCGCTGCGCCCGGAGACCGGTCGCGGTCGGAGCGGCTTGCGACTCTGCCGCCGTGAATTCATCTGCGGTTTCCTCGCTGCATCGTGAAGCTCAGCGGGCAAGGGTTTCGAGCCGGACTTCGCTCGCACGCTCCGCCGCATCGGTGCGCAGCCGGGTGAACAGGCCGCGCCAGAAGCCGAGGCCGTAGAGCAGATGACTCAGCACGACGAGCGGGGCAGCTTTGAACGCGCGGACAAATCCGCCTTGCGAAACCAGGGCGAGCGTCTGGCCGAGGACAGCAAGCGCGTAGGCTAGAAGCGGCAAATGGTAGGCGTCGCGCATCCATGTCGCCCCGGGCGCGAACGTTGTCGCCCAAACCGCTGGCAACGTCACGAGATACACGATGAACAGCGGCGGCACGAAGTTCAGCGCCGAGCCGAACGTGGGAAGCTGTCTGAACTGCTCCGCCCGCCCGCGCCCGTAGGTCATCAACATCTTGGCAAACGACTTCAGGGTGCGGCGCGGCCGGCGATGGACGAAGAACTCCGGATCGTAGATCAGCTTCCCACCCCGCTGCTGCAGGCCGTCCATCAGGGCGTTTTCCTCGTTTGGATAGAGCGATTCATCGAAACCGCCAAGTTCGAGCAACGAGGCTCTTCGCGCCAGCAGGTTGCAGAGAATGAGCTCCTTCTCGCCGCTGGCGCGGGATTGGCCGACTTTGCAGTAACGGGCACGGCTGGGACCGAACGCCAGCCAACTGCTGAGCACGAGGGCGAAGACCTGCTCCAGTTCCGGCGCGTCCGGCGGGCACAGGTTCGGTCCGCCGAGCATCTGCACCTGCGGTTCGGCGAACACGGGCACGGCGCGACGGAGGTTCACCGGCGGCGCGACCGAGTCGTCGTCGAGAAAGTAGATCAGCTCGCCGCGGGCAGCGCGGATGGCAGTATTGCGTTGAACGGACGGCTGCCGGCCCCGCGCGAGAATGATCTCCAGTTTGTCCGCCGGGTAATCGAACTTCAACGCAGCGTCCGCCGCCTTGACCTCCCCTTGGTCAGGCCGCGCGGCGATGATCACAGTCACGCTGGGCAGGCTCTCGCTCACACGCCGAAGGCTAAGAAGGGCAGCGCGAAGATCAAAGTTCAAAGTGCCAACAAACTCCACACTTGCCGCGCTACTTCCAGTCCGTATCGTCGGCATGTGATCCCTGCCGCCGTCAAGCCCTGGCTCGAAGCCACGCTGGGCTTCGTGTATCCGCCGGTCTGCCAGCTTTGCGGTGCGCAGCGTGCCACGGCGGACGAAGGCTATGTGTGCTCCCGCTGCTGGCAGGGCGTGCGGTTCATCAAACCTCCGTTCTGCGACCGCTGCGGCCTGCCTTACGCGGGCGAGATCACCACGCGCTTCGAGTGCGCGAACTGCCGCGAAATGGACCTGCACTTCCGCTTCGCCCGGTCCGCCGTCGTCGCCGAGGGCGTGACACTGGAGATCATCCATCGGTACAAATACCAGCGTGCGCTCTGGTTCGAGCCGTTCCTCGCCGACTTGTTGATCCGCGCTGCCAAGTCGGAACTGCGGCGGGAGGATTGGGACGTTATCGTGCCCGTGCCGCTGCACCCGGCCAAGAAGCGCGAGCGGGAGTTCAATCAAGCCGAGCAGCTTGCCGCGCATCTGGGCGCAGCGCTTGGCATTCCGGTCAACACGGACGCGATCCGCCGGGTTGAACCTACGCGCACGCAGACGCAACTCACCCGCGAACAGCGCGCCGCGAACGTGCGCAAGGCGTTCGCCCTGCGTGACGGGATGGACCTCGCGGCGGCGCGGGTCATCGTGCTGGACGACGTTTTGACCACCGGTGCGACCACCAGCGCCTGCGCCCGCGTCCTGCGCCAGGCGGGCGTGGCGGATGTGTGCGTTTGGACAGTTGCGCGGGGGCTTTAGGGTCCGTAACCTCCGCCCCAGTGAGCACTCGTCGAATTACCGCAAAGGCCAAAGCAAAACCGACCATGTCCACCACGACTTTCAGCAAGAAGGCGCTGGGGGTGCAAGGGGTCGAGGGCGTCGAACCCGCAGTGACGCCTCCCCCCGCCGGCGACACCACGTTCATGAAGAAGCCCAAGCTGGCCAGCCGGGGTCGCAAACGCGAAATCCCCGAAGGACTTTGGACCAAATGCCCGAAGTGCGCCACGATGGTGTTCGACAAGGAACTGGACGAGAACCTCAAGGTCTGTCCGAAATGCCAGCATCATCTTCAGATTACCGCCCGCGAGCGCATCCATTCGCTGGTGGACACCTGCTCGTTCGAAGAAATGGACGCCAACATGACGAGCGTGGATGTGCTCCAATTCACCGGTGCCTCCAGCTACACGGCGAAGCTGGAGGAATACCAGCGCACCACTACGCTCAAGGACGCGGTCGTGACGGGTGTGGGCAAGATTGGCCCGCATCGGTGCGGGTTGGGCGTGATGGATTTCGGTTTCCTCGGCGGCTCGATGGGCTCAGTGGTGGGCGAGAAGCTGACGCGTCTCATCGAAAAGTCCACCGACCAGGGCCTGCCGCTGATCATCATTTCCAGCAGCGGCGGCGCGCGGATGTACGAGGGGATGTTCAGCCTGATGCAAATGGCCAAGACCTGCGGCGCGCTGGCTTACCATGCTAAAGCCCGCCTGCCATTCATCAGCGTGCTCACCCATCCGACGACGGCCGGCGTCATGGCCAGCTTTGCCAGCGTGGGCGATCTGATCATCGCCGAACCCGCCGCCATGATCGGCTTTGCCGGCCCGCGGGTGATTAAGGACACGACCCAAGCCGAACTCCCGCCCGGCTTCCAGACCGCCGAGTTCCTATTGGATCACGGGCTGATTGACGCCATCGTGGGACGGGGGGAGATGAAAGAGCAGTTGATCCGCTATCTCGATTATCTCGCCGGCACCAAACGGGCCGCCACAGGCGCGGCGTAGCACCGACCACACGGAACAACTCCGGGCGCGACCGCCGTGCATTTCGGCACTGCCGAAGGCCGAGTCTGCATCAATTGATACCAACCGCCGGTGATTATCCGGTGAATTCTGCAACGCCCCTTCCCCTGTCCCTCTCCATGAACCTCCGTTTGCCGTCGGTAGGGACGCGTTCCACCGCGTCCCCATATCTTTCGACAGGAACTTGGGACGCGGGTGGAACGCGTCCTTACCAAGTTCAGGGTCTCAAAGCGCGAGCTTTCACTTCGGGGAAATCTCGCCCCATCGGATAGGGTGAGGGTGGCCGCAGGCCGGGCGAGGGTCGTCGGGAGAAAGCAAAATCACCCAGCGGCTCCTGCCCAGACCTGCGCCAACCTACTGCACTCCTACGCGATAGAAGTACGGCCCGCCGTTGGTCGCCGTGGTGTCGGTGATGGTCGTGATGCCTTCCCACCCGGGAACATTGGTCATCAGCACTTGGAACACCGGCACATGGGTCAAATCACTGCCGCGCTCCACGAAATAGCTCCGCGAGGCCGCGCTCTGCCACGTCACCGTCACGCCCGTCGGGGTATTCTTGGGTGAAGCCAGGGCCAGCCGGGACAAGGCGTTCGTGGGCGAAGTGTCCGCCCGGCATTCCTGCCAGTTGTTGTGGCCGTCCAAATCCGTGTCGGAGAAATCCGCGGAGCCATCCGTGGGCAAGCCATACTTCTGTGCCCAAGCATAGGAGAGCGTGCTGGCTGGCGACTGAAACTCATACGCCCCCATGTCCACCGTGCCGCCGACCACGCGGGGCTCGCCGCCCAAGTCCATCTCACCCGGAGCATAGGGATTGAAGCCGGCATTGATGCAAGGGGAGTTGGACTGAAGTCGGAGATTGCTCCAGCCATTCGTATCCACAAAGAGCGGGGCGTTGGTGATATTGCCCGTGCCCGCGGCAGGCAGCGGCGTCGTACAGCAATAGTCCAGCACGCCGCCGCAATAGTCGCCGCCGTATGGCGACGTGTTGTAATAGATGATACTGTTGTTCAGCGTGCCAGAATAGGCCCCACCGCCGGCGGAGGAAGCCGAATTGCCAGTCAGCACGCATTGGCTCAGCGTGCCAAAATGTGCCCCGCCACCCTCGTAAGACGAGTTTCCCGTCAGCTCGCATTGGTTCAGCGTGCCTTGATACGTCCCGCCGCCGTTATTGTAGGCCGAGTTGCCTCTCAGCCTGCAGTTGTTCAGAGCGCCTCGAGATGCCCCGCCGCCTTCCCAAGAAGCCGAGTTGCCTGTCAACGCGCAGTTATTGAGCGTACCCCGATACGCGCCGCCGCCATCGAACGCTCGGTTCCCTGTCAGAGTGCAGTTGGTCACCACCGCGCTCGCTGATGCGCACCAGACGCCTCCGCCCGTTAGCTGCTGAAAGAAATCCCCGGAGGTGTGTGTCGCGCCGTTGGTCAATGTGAAGCCCGACAACACCGCGCCGCTCGTCAGATACACGCACCGGATCGCTGCCGCACCCATGATCGTGTCGGGCATCTGATAACCCTGAATGACGGTGAACTCCGGCCCGTTGACACTCCGCAGGGTCAACGGCTTCACCACCGCCACCCGGTTCGTCATCGTCGCATAAACCGCTCGTCCGCCCGAGGCGTAAACCCCGTTGGTCACCACGATTTCGTCGTCAGCCTCTGCCGCGTCCACGGCATCTTGAATCACGTTTGCGGCGGTCGCCCAGTTGGTGTAGGGCGGCGTCGGGTTGGCGCTGTTCACGTCCACATAGCGCGTCGCGGCCGACGCGGTAAGCCCAAACAACCCGCACAGCACGGCAATCAGTTGACGACGGTAAGTGTCCATAGTTCCTTCAGCCGGTCTCCAAAACCGGCTTTCATGTAACAGCCGCCGTCCGCCGTCGCAAGCGCAACTTCCGACGCGC
>CAZWJC010000072.1:0-25908 GCA_964634255.1 uncultured Verrucomicrobiota bacterium
GCCAGGGCCGCCACGAGAGCCCGGCGGGCGGTCCGGCCCGGCAGAATGCGGTCAAGCGATTCCAATGGCGCGGGAAAGAAATGCTGTGCGTGAGAAGTGGTGAAGACGACAAAACCAGCACCCGTTTGTAGTACCTGTTCGGCAAGGCCTTCCACGTCAAACTCCCGCACCGCCTGAGCGTAGGGCTTGCGTTCGCCGCGACGCGGAAAACTCTGCGAAGTCCAATGGAACATCAGCCCGTAACGGCACTCTTGTAGCCAGCGGGGGTCGGAGCGCAGCTTCAGTGCCGCCAAGTGCAACCGCTCGCGCACGGCTGGCCGCACCAATTCGATGGAGAACACGGAGGCGTTGAAATGAATGGTGTCGTCCGATGAGCGCGCCCTCAGCAAAATCCTGTGTTTGCCGGCCGGCAGTCGCAACAGGCCGTCGAGCGTTTGCCGCGTCCATCCCCCCAGCGATGCCGGCACCAAACCGCTCAACGCCTGTTTCGCGCCGGTCACTTCGACGTGCAACGCCTGGCCCTCGTGCCGCCGCAGCAGGACGTTGATCGCATAAGCGTCCTCCTCCGGCACGGTAATCTCCCACTCCAAAGCCTGCCCTGGCCGCGTCCAGCCGGTGACGTGGAACTTCCCATGGGCTCCCGTTTGAAGCGGCTTGAGTTCCGGCGGCCGCTTCGCATCCGCCGCCATCAGCACGGTGTAATCGTCCGGCCTGACGCGAAAGTCGGGAACAAACGCGCCGGACACAACCACCGTGTGCACGCTCAAGAGCCCGGCAACGCGCAGGAGGTTAGTGAACACGTTTGGTTTCTCCTTTGGCGAGGCGACGTTTCATTGACGTGCCGCTGGGGCTCACTTGGGAACCTCGACGGAAGAGCGGACCTCCACTGGCCGCGAGCCCACAGGCGTGACGACCGTCTTGACGCTGCTCTTCGTTCCCGGTTCGAGGAAACCAACCGGCAGCGGCATGCTCACCGTGTTTCCAGCATACGGCGCGAGAGCGGGTATGGTGGAATCCACCGTGTGCTCCTTGCCGGCCGCGTTGCGCACGGTGGTCTTCATCGGCGTGGGTTGCGAAGCCACCAAGCCGAAGTTCTCGACCATCACAGTCAAGGACTCCGGCTTCTCGAGCTTCGCCGAGCGTTGGGAAAGGAGTGGCGTCAAACCCTGGTGTCCGGGCATCCGCACGTAGCCGAAGAGCAATTCTCCACGACGGTGACTCCCGAGCAGCTTGCCGACGAAGTCTTCTCCCTTGATGCCGGTGGCAGTGACCTCGAATGTGACTACGAGATCCTTGCCGCGTGTCTCGGACTTCACCGCTTTGCTGCCCTTGCCGAAATCCACGGACGCTGGCGCACCGAAGAAGAGCGAGGCGACATCCACTTCGGTGATCGGGTCGAATCCCTCCTCAGCTTTGATGGCCACACGAACCTCGCCAGCACTCGCGGTGACGGGTTGGGCGTTGAGGATTTCGAGGCGGCGCTGCGGCACGAGCGGCAGCGCGATGATCTTCGAGCTGTGGTTATCGTTGCCGAGATCGAGGTCCTTGCGACTGTCGATGACTGCGAAGTAAATGTGCGTGGCGCGGCCCGCCGCATCCTGGCGGACCGCCGGGCGCTCAAACTTGTACCAGCGCTCCAGGCTGCCGTCGGGATGGCGGGCGATATTGACGTCGTAAGCCTTGCCCTGGTCCCAGTCCCAATCCACGCCGTCCCTGGAGCGCAGGTAGTACGCGGTGCGGCCGAACCAGTCGTTCACGATGAGGTTGTATTGCACCTCGTCCTTCCAGACGACGGGATCTTCGAACCGGCCCTTGATCGGCGGGTAGGCGCTTTTAGTGGTGATCTTCTTGTAAGGCTTCAAGCCGTCCTCGCTGATCCACACATGGCCATCGCGCGACATCATGTAGTAGCTGCCGTCTTCGCGCCGGACGAAGGTGTGGTTGGACATGCTCACTTTCGGCGTACCGCGCAGATCGTATTCGAGGTTGTAGCGCGTCCACGGACCGTCGAGCGACTTCGAGGTGTAGGCCCCGTTGATCACGTAGATCACATAGGTGCCGTCCTTCGCCTGGTAGCAGCGGACGTTGTGGCCCGGGCCGATCTCCTGCACGACCTTGAACGGCCCGGTCGGCTTGTCCGCCACGGCATGCACGACGCTGGAGTTTGGCCAGGTCATGTGTCCCTTGGGCGCGCTTTCCGGCCAGCGCACGGCGAACATGTGTTCCTTGCCGCCGGACGGGAACACTTCCATGCACCAATACGACCACTTCGGGTCTTCGAGCCCATTGTCCACATTGCGCGGCTTGACGTTGTCATCACCCCAAACATCCGAGCGCACGCCGTTCTCGACGGGCATCGGCAGGATGCGGTCAATGAACGCACCGCCGCGCACCATGCCGAGTGGCACCTTGTAGTCCGTGGGAGCGTGCTCCCAAGAGGTAAGTTCTTCCGCGGCCAGCGCCAAACCGGCGCTCGCCACAGTCAGGAATAAGGCGAGTGTTTGTATCTTCATGTGTTTACTCATTTCTACTCTAACGTTTCACCCCATTCGTGCGGGTCAGGGCGCAAAACGGTCATTCCCCGTAAACCTGCACGCGCTGCAGCAGCATCGGGCGCGGCGTTTCGCCTCGCGTCTCCAACTTGAGATAGCGGACAGGCCGACCCGGCACGTCAATGCCGGCGTGGAAGCGCGTCACCAGCGCCAGCCACTTCTGCTCCCATTTCTGTGCTTGCCAGCACTTGACCCATTTCTGCCCGTCCTCGGAGACGGAGAGGATCAGGCCCTCGGTTCGACGCTCGTCGGGACGATTCTCAATCACCACGGCCTTCACAGTCCTTACCGCGCCGAGATCAATCTTCGCCCACGGGTTCTTTTCATCGCCGGTATGGAACGCGTAACCCCGCCCGGCCTTCTCGCCCTCGAAAAGCCGCGCGTGATCGGTGACGTGATCATGGACCGAGCCGGAACTCAGTTTGAGGGTCCCGCCCGCACTGAGCAATCTGCCGTACTCCGACATGTTCTCCGGAACCGCGCGGATGTTGCCAATGATACGACCGTCTGGCACCGGCTGGTCGAGCGTCAGTTCGATGACGGTCACCGGCATGTCGCGGTCCGTGGCGGCGACCTGGACCGTAAACTCGTTGGTCATCTGGGCAAACTCGACGGCAGCACCGGTCAGCGTGCGGGCGGACCTGACCTTGTACGGCAAGGGGTCGAACGCCAGCCCACGCGGCTGCCACTGATAGACGTGCAGAAACAACTTGTCGCCCTGGTGACAACTGCCGCCCCAGGAACCGTTCCGGTAGGGCCCGCCGCGTGTGCCGTAGATGGCTGCGCCGTATTTCTTCAGCCACTCACCCATCGCGCGCGCCACCTCGGCCTCGCCTTCGGCGAACGTGCCGTCGGGCCGCGGACCGAAGTTCAGGAGGAGATTCCCGCCGCCCGTGGTGCAACTCACCAGCATCTTGATGCAATCTTCCGGCCTCTTGAAACCCTCCTCGCCGCGGTACGACCAACCCTGGCCGACATGGATGCAGGATTCCCAGTCACGCGCAATGTCCATTGAACCGATGCGGCCTTCCGGGGTGTAGAAATCGCCGTCCGTCATCTTCTTGATCTCGGGCGAAGCCGGGCCGCGGTCTACGGGCGACTCCGGGCCGCAGAACCGCGCGGCGCGATCGTTCACGAGCAGCTTCGGATGGAGGCGATACATCATGGCAAACAGTTCATCGAAGCGCCACTTGCCCCAATCGTGCCCGCCCACGTGGTCAAACCACATCATGTCCACCGTGCCGTAGTTGCTGAGCAACTCCTGCACCTGGCCGCGATACCACGCGTCGTATTTCGTGTTGTCGCCGACAAGGTAATCCGGGTGATACCAGTCGCGGGTCGAGTAGTAGAGGCCCGCCTTGAGGCCGTGCCGGTGGCACGCCTCGACGAATTGCTTCACGATGTCGCGTCCGTAGGGCGTGGCCATGATGTCGTAGTCGGTCAGCTTCGAGTCGAACTGCGAGAAGCCGTCGTGATGCTTGGCAATGAGCACCATGTATTTCATGCCCGATGCCTTGGCGAACTGCACCCAGGCGTCGGCGTTGTAGTTCGAAGGGTTGAATTGCTGGTAGTAGCTGTCATAGACCGGGTCGGCCGTGCGCGGGCCATGCTTGTTGATATCCCACGGGCGATTGCCCTCACGCCCCCAGCCGATTTCCTTCTGGCCGACCGAACTCGGTCCCCAGTGGATGAACATGCCGAACTTCGCGTCTCGGAACCATTGCATCCGCGCGTCGCGCTGGGCCTTGGTCGCGTGGATTTGCGGTACTTGGCTGAGGTCGGCGATGCGGTCGGCGGTGGTTTGGGCCTGGACGACGGCTCCGAGGAGCATCGCCAATCCGAGGGCAGTTCTGGCTTGGAGTTTGAGCATGGTCATTGGGTCTTGTTGCCGTGAGCGCAGACTGTTGGGTTGTTGAATGCGTAATGAAACCAGTCGCAATCAATCTGGCCAGCGTCAGCGTCGTTGTTGTAAGAAAAGATCCCAAGGCGGTCACCGCGAAAGTTGGCCCACTCGAATTTGTAGCGCTCCCCAAACGCGGTGAAATTTGTGCCATCCAGACTGAAGGCCCACGTGCAGTCTCCGTCCGCGGAGTGAACCGCCCGCAGCCAGACCTCCGCGGTGCCGGTTTCCGGGCCGGCGGTTTCCTTCCCGCTCGCGGAATAACAAATGCGCCGGACGTTGTTCGTCTGCGTCACGCCTATCGAGCCATAGCCTTTCCCGAAATGACACAACCCGGCCGCCTGGCCATCCGCCATGTGGGACACATCGAGCTTGATCGTCACTTCACCGCCGCCCGTGCCCATGAGCCGCTGCGTGAGCGTGTTGCCGGCCTTGAGCAGGTTGCCGCGCTGCAGCGGACGAAAGGCGTGCAGACGCAGCCAACCGGCGCGTTCGGTGAGCGACCACTTGTCCCGACGTGGCTGGTAGTTCCACTCCCACTGCGCGCCCAGCGTGGGCGCGTTGAACTCGTCGCTCGTCTGGGGAACAGCCACAGGGAAGCCAACAATGGGTTTCATCGGCTGCCACACCATGTTGCCGATGCCATCCGTCCCGATCTCGCCGATGATCGGCCAGCCATCGCGCCACGTGACCGGCAGCAGGCACATCGTCCGGCCTTCATACGCCCCGGTTCCCTGATGCGTGACAAACCACCAGTCGCCTTTCTCGGTCTGCACGATCCCACCCTGATTTGGCTCGCGGTCCACGCGCGGATTGACGTGGGACAACTGCCGGCGCTCGTAGGGGCCGGTGATGTTCTTCGCGCGGCCCATCATCGGCACGCGCCCCTCGCGGTTCACCTCGCTTAAGAAGTGGTAGTAGAGGCCGTTCCACTTGTAGAGCTTGCTCGCCTCGCGGCCTTGCGCCTGATGCAGAACGTGGTCAAAGCCGGTCACCAGGCCCTTGCCATCCGGCGTGAGTTTGAAGATGTGAATCTTGTAGTTGTCTTTGAAACACGTGCCCACGAGATAACCCTGGCCATCGTCGTCCCAGAAGGGGCAACAATCATCCCAGCCGGGCGACTGCATGACGCACGTCAGCGGCTCCCACGGCCCGGCGGGATTCGTGGCCGTCGTTACGAAGTAGCCCTCGTCCGGCGTGCCGAAATACACCCAGAACTTTTCCGCGTGATGGCGGATTGCCCCAGCCCAGATGCCCCTGCCGTAGCGGTCCATCCGATCCCAGTTTAACTCCGGTCCGATGCGCGTAAGGTCCGCGACCGCATGACCGTGAATCGTCCAGTTCACCAAATCCTTCGAGTGTAGGATCACCATCCCCGGCGAATACTGAAACGTGGAGGAGATTGCGTAGTAATCTGACCCCACACGAATCGCATCAATATCGCTGTAGTCCGCCGGCAGAATGGGATTCCTGAACGTGCCGTCGCCTTGGTCGCCCCATGACGCTTCCGTTTTCGGCGACACCTCCGCTGCCAGATCGATGCACCCCCAGGGCAGCAACAATGCGCAGAGAATCGCAGGAAGCCCCTTCATTGCCGGAATACTTTGAGGTTGTAGATGCCTGCGGCATTCTCAGGGCGCTGACATCCGGTGATGATAATGCGCACAAAGCCGGCCTTGACCTGGCCGGTGTCCTTTTGCGGACTTACCGCGACCGGGAATTCGGCGGTTTTATCCGCAAAGACTCGCCACGCTTTGCCATCAAGCGAGGTTTCGATGGCGTACTTGTAAGCGAGCGTGGGGTATTCAAAACTAGTCTCAATGCGGTCCACGTCACACGTGCCGCCGAGGTCAACCGTTAGCGTTTGCGGATATGTGTTGGTGGTGGCGCGCCAAAGGCTGGCGTTGTTGTGGTCCAGTGCGTATTCGGGAGCGTAGTTGGCGCTGCGGACACTGGTGGCGCTGGCATACTTGCCGCGAGCCACATCGTTGCCCTGCAGAACCAGAGGCCGGAGGGCACCCATGCCTATTTGCGTCGGGACGACTTGTTTGATGATCCCATCTTCGCCGAACTCCATCCGGTCGGCGCAGGTCTGGCGGAAGACGCCGCTTGCGCCGTCGTGCGGTTGGTTGTGCTGGTGATAGACGATATAGTGTTCGTTCTGGAACTTCAGGACGGAGTTGTGGCCAGGCCCTTTGGTGGTGAGGTCTTCGTTCGACTTGAGCACGACATTATTCGCGGGGGTGGTAAAAGGCCCGAAAGGATGCTTGGCCGTGGCGTAATGCACCGAGTAGGAACCATCGTGCAAGGCGCCCGAGGAGTAGAGCAGGTAGTAGGTGCCGCCGCGCTTGATCATGTAGGAGCCTTCGACGAAGTCGGCCAGATGAGGACCATTGGAAGCGTCCAAGGCGTTATCAGGTTCCGATCCCGCGCCGCGCGTAGAGGAAGCCGTGGCTCCTTTTCCCCGAGAGACGAGCCTGTCGCCAGAATACACGTCGAAGCTGTACAACCCCGCCCAGTTGCCGGCGCACTCCGTCATGGTGATTCGCACATGTCGCCCGCGCCCGTCCCCCACATCCACATAACCATCCGCGGCCTGCTCGGATCGGTTCGCGGTTCGGTCGGCGAATGTCCGCCACGTCTGGCCGTCGCCGGACAGTTCGATCTTGTAGCCGTAGGCGACATCGCGGAACTCCGGCGAGGTCAGGATCCGCGTGATGGGCAGTGATTCGCCCAAATCAACGGACAGCCACTGCGGAAGCTTGCCATCCTTGGGCAGCCACTTCGTCCCCTTCAGGAAATGCACCTCGCCGTCAATGTTCTTGAGGTCGGGCGTGAGTTTGGCGGCCATCGCTTCCGACCAACCCCAATACATGTAGGCTTGGCCATCGTCATCGATGAAGGGTTGCGCGTCCATGTTGTAGGCCGGGATGATGCGGCCCGCTTTGCCGCCGCCGCTGACGATCGGAGTGTTGTTCTTGCGCAAATTACTCCACGGCCCCAAGGGGTGGTCGGCGATGGCAACCCACGTGTCGTAAGCGCCGGAGCGCGTGATGAACTGGTAATACCGATGGTCGCGCTTAAGAATATCCGGCGCCCAGATGTCGCCGCCAAATGCGCCATACACCGGCCAATCGGTCAGCCGCATCTCCCAATTTACAAAGTCCTTGGACATCCATACCGACGCGCGACCATATGCTCCGGCTTCGTTCTCCATCGAAGGGTCAAAGATGTAGAATGTGGCCTGGTCGAACAAAAGGTGCGTATCGGTAAACTTGCGGGGCACGATGGGATTCCCAAAACGACCGGGAGTGTCGTAGACGTTGACGGTCGTTGTAGCTTGGGCAGCGGACGCACCCTCGCCGACGTGAATTCTGAATACATACTTGCCCGGCACGGTGGCCGTGGCCCAGGTGATGGCCGCCCGAGGCCGCTCAAAAACAACCTCTCCCGGGCCACTTTGTTTCGACCAGAGACATTCCAAGTTCTTGGTGCTCTCACTGGTCACAGTGCTGACGAGCAACAGTTTGTTGGGTAGGATAGCGTAGTATCCCAGCCCCATACTGATGCGAGTCGCAGCGCTGGCGGTCAGGCTGGTGCAGAGAGCCCCGAGGAGAATGAGTCGTTTCATGGCTTTTATGATTTCGCGGCGATTGTTCTGGCCGGGTACTGATCGGGGTTCGCTTTCCTGATGCATCGTGGTTTAATGTTTCCCGGATCACCGGTTTCGCGTCTGGGTTTGTCCGATCAGTTGCCGGTAGCGATCCACCGCGGTCCCAATCCCGGGCCTTCCTTCAAAACCCACGTCTCTGTAGATCGTGGCACAGGAGGGATGTTCCTTTTCCAGCGTCCGCCATTCCGCCCAGAGCGCGTCGTAGCGCGCGATGGCCGCGCGCAGTTTCGACACGTCGTATTGCCCGGAGGTGTCACCCGCCCGACCGGTAAAGAGGATCGTCCACGCCTGCTCGACAATCGAGTATTTGATGCGGCCATAAGCCGCCGATGTGATGACGAACTCCCGGGTGGCTTCGTCGGCGAACTGGATTTCCCGCGCCAGGCTTTCGATCCGCCGCCATAGCGCCACCGCTTTCGCTTTCTCGGCAAGCGCCTTGTCCACAAGACCACGAGCGACGAAGTCTGACAAATCTGGCGCTTCAAAGAAATGATCCCGCGCCCACCACACATTGATCTTCGCACCAAGTGTGGTGAGCTGGCCGCGCAGGACAGCCTGGGCGGAAAGCAGGTTGAGCTCATAAAACTTGGCGGCATCGGCGGCGCTCAGATGAAGGTGATCGCGGGCGAACGCGTTGAAGATCTCCGGTTCGGTGCGGGACGGATTGCGGACGAACCGGCTGACCACGTAGCTGTTCAGGTCGCACCACAGGCCGTTTTTGATCGTGGGCCCCTCCCAGCCGCCGCCGCGCGACCATATCCAGACGCCCGCGTAGAGCGGGTGGGCCACCACGTCCCGCAAGCCGCGGGGTTCGCCCGGCTTCATCATCCAGGCATATTCCTCCCAGCCTTCGATGACGCCCTGCCCGATGTAGTAGGGGTGGGCGCCCTTGCCGTAGGCTTCACGCTGCGATTGAACCTCGATCACTTGCGGGTGCTTGCCGATCATCAGCGTGGGGTTGAACACCGTGAGCTGATGGAAATCGCCCTTCTGATGCTTCACCGAAAAGATCAGATTCGGGTGCGGTTCGATGGCGTCGGTGACGGTCAGGTAATACTCCGGGCTCTCATGCAGGCTGTTGGGCCCAAAACTCCAGGTCCGGTAGAGCACCTTCTTGCCGCGTTTGACGCACACTTCCTCGCGCAGGATTTTGAGGATCTCGATGTGCGATTGCGGGCCGCGCACAATGGCCGAGCCGCCCTGGCGCTTGCTCTCGGAGAAGTTGCCACTCGCCGCATGATACGGGTAGTTGTGCAGATAGACTTCGCCGGTGCGGATGACGATTCCGTCCAGGTCGGGCAGGCGTTCAAGCGTTTCCTGGAGCAATGCCCGGAAGATCGCCTGCGTCTTCGGGCGCTGGATATCAATCCGGCCCCGCTCGTCGCAAATCTCGTCGCGATATATGGTCACCAACGCCCGGGGCAGGACGAACAGGTCGGTGGAGGCGAAGCATTTCATGCCCCGGTCATGGGCGGTCTGGACGGTGCGACGGGTGCGCTCGATTTGCGCCAGCGCCCATTGCCGTTCCGGGCTTCCCTCCGGCAGCAGGCCGGGCGCGAGGGCGTCGAAGGTTTGCACGCCCATGATCGAGCCGGAGACTTCGCCGTTGAAGCCCCAGTCCACGAGGTTCTCCTTCCCCGCCGAATCCAAGAGCATCTTGGGCGGAGCCACTGAATTATTGTCCGCAAGAGGAATGGACGGAGTGGGTTCGTTGGGTTTCAAATGCTTCGCCAAGAACTCCCGCGTCATCTCCGGCACTTTGGGATCGTTGAACCCACCGTGTCCTGCGTCGGTAACCGTGTAGAACGTCACCGGCACGCCGGCCTTCGTCAGCGCGGCTTCGAGTAATTCGCTCTGGTGGTGCGGGACCAGCGGATCCTGATCTCCGTGGCAAATCAGGAAGGGCGGATCGCCGGTCGTCACGTAACTGATGGGATTCGCCTTGACCGTCTTGGCCTTGTTGTCCTGAATCGCGCCGCCAATCAACTCCGACTCCGGTGAGTTGGCCGCGTCATGCACCATGCCATTGGGCAAGCGATGCGCGTCCATTTGCAGAAGATCGGTCGGTCCGAAGTAATCGACCACCGCCTGCACGCGGCTGGACTGGTCGGGGTTTGCGCCGACGTCGAACTCTTTCGTGTCGCCGGTCGTGCCGAGCATGGCCGCGAGATGCCCGCCCGCGGAAGCGCCCCAGGCAGCGAAGCGATTTGGATCAAGGCGGTACTCGATGGCATGAGCACGCAGCCAGCGCACGGCAGCTTTGCAGTCTTCGATCTGCGCGGGGAACTTCGCGTGCTGGCTCAGGCGATAGTTGATCGAAGCTACGGCGTAACCCTGAGCCAGGTAGTCCACCGGCACACCTTGTTCCTTGCTGCCCATCTTGAACGCGCCGCCGTGGATGTTGATGATGAGCGGTAGATTCGTGCCATCCTTCGGCAGATACAGATCCAGTCTCTGCCGCTTGTGGCCATCCGGCACGTAGGCGAGGTCGCGATGCACGGTCGCGCCTTCGGGCAATCGGGCCTGGCTGGCAGGGCTGACGGGTTGAGCAACACCGACAAGACTGAGCGCCAGGGTAGTGAATAGGGCTGCGGCGTGTTGTTTCATGGTTAGAAATCGGTTGAATCTTCAGGCAGCAAGGTCCATTTCTGGCCATCGGTCGAACTCAACAGACCGAAAGTAGTCCGGTCGCGATCGTTCGTGCCCATCAGGATCAACAGCCAGTGCGCGTCTTCGCGCCAGATGAAGGGCGCGCCATACTTTCGCGTAAACCACTTCTGACTTGGAAGCTCGATCGGACCTTCCACCTTCCAATCCAGGAGGTCTTTCGAGGTGGCAAGGGCGAGATGTTGGCGGGCGAGGCCCTCGCTGTAGATCATGGTCCAGTGGTCGCCGGTCCTGAAGATCATCGTGTTCTCGACACCGTCGGGCGCGCGGTCGGACCCGCCGAGGAGCGGTGCGTCGTGCGTGAGGATGTCCCAGCGTTCGAGCTTGGGGTCGCGCGTGCGAGCATGTCCCATGAGGTTGGCGCGAATCGTTTGCCCAGCGGCATTGGTGTGATTGGCCGAGCCGACGAAGAAACAATGCAAGGTATCGCCGTCCACAACCAGTGAAGGGTCGATCACGCGTCGCAGTCCGTTCCAGGGCAGGAAGCGCGCCTCAGTCAGGAAAGGCTTCGGCGCCGACCATTCATGCAAATCCGCCGACTCACTGAAGCAAAGCTGTGTCGGCGTCGCCGGATAAGTCTGGTACGGAAGAAGATAACGGCCGTGCCACTTCACCACGTCGCCGGGCGAAGCATGGCCTTTAGGCGAGATGTCACGATCATTGGCGAAGTGAACGAAGTCCTTGGTAAACACGCAGGCGATGGCCCAGTTCTTCGGGTCGCTCCAACCGGTGCTGCTGGCCGACAAACGCGAGTAGAACAAATGGTAGCCGCCATGCACTTTGAGCACCGACGGGTCGCGCAGGTTGTCAGCGGACGTCCAGACGGGGTTACGCAGGCGATCGGTCTGCAACGAGCCCACCTTGGTAACGGCTGGGGTCTTCAACTGCTCCGGCGCAACGATCTTCCAGTAAACGGCGAAGCGCTGATGATGCACACGGTGCAAAGGGGCCAGTCGCACACAAACTTCCTGCCGGTCCACCGGATCGGCCATCCGCGCGTAGAAGACGAGCGGGGCATCTGCCTCACGCTCCACCGGCACTGACAGATTGTCTGGCGTTGCGCTGACGAAGACGGGGACGGGCCAGGCGGGCGCACTCACGAAGGCGTCTTTACCGGCGATGTCGCTGGCGGGCATTTTGTCGCGGCCCAATTCACCAGCGAGAATGACCGGACCGTAGAACAGCGAGACTGTCGTGGGGTCGTCCCTACTCGGACGCACTCGCAATCCGAGCGGCAGGCGAAGCTCGATGACATCGCCGGTTCGCCATCGCCGTGTGATGGACAAATAGCTTCCGGGCCGTGTGGCCACGGATTCCCTCTTCCCATTGATGGCTAGGTCTGCCACGCCAGTCATCCAAGACGGAATGCGGAGGTTGATGGTGGCGTTGGTTCGCCTGGCGGCTTCGAGCGCGATCCGGATCAAGCCGGCTTCCGGATAAGTCGTTTCGAGTCGGAGCTTCAGCCCGCGTTCGCGCCAGTCGAGCGTGGAGGGAATGAACAGGTTTATCCAAAGCGTGTTGGCACGGTGGAAGTAAATGGCCTCGCCGAATCGTGCCGTGTTCTCAATGCCTGTTCCTTGACAACAGTACGGACTGTCCAGATACGTCCGGAAATCACCGGGTCGCAGCGGTGTGAAATAGGTTACATGTCCACTGTCAGGCGCGATGCTGGCGAGGATGTGATTGTAAAGCGCCAGTTCGCAGTAATCGGCGTAGGCGGCTTGCGGCTCGCGTTGAAAAAGGAGACGAGACAGCTTCAGCACGTTATGGGTGTTGCAGGTTTCGGCGGTCTTGGGCGACAACGCGGCATCACCATTTCCCGCCACCTCCGTTCGGGCCGCGCGCAGTTTCTCGTCGAAGGCATTCCCGCCGATGACGAACGAATGCTCATTGACCAGCAATCGCCAAAACGTCTCCGCCGCCTGGCCGGAGCGCGCGTCGCCGGTGGCCAGTGAGTAACGAGCAAGGCCGCACGCCTGTGCGACGTGCGTGTTGCCATGCAAGCCGCTCAGCCTGTCCTGTCCCTGAAGCAGTGGCTCGATGAACCAATCACGGTTGAATACCGCAGCGAGCTTCAAATGCCGATTTGCGTTGGTGTCGCCAGAGTTGCTTGCCAGCAGGTAGAGGTCGGCCAATGCCTCGGCCATGCCACCGAACTCATTCGCGGGATTGCCCAGGTAATCGGTGCGGAACATCGCCTCGACCTGCGCCGGCGTGAGCTTCGCGATGCGGGTGGCGAAGTAGTCGGACATCCGCGCCGCCACCTCGAGCGCTTGGGAGTTATCGCACAGCGCGTGAACGTCCAGCAACCCAGCCAAGATCTTGTGAATCGTGTAATAGGGAACGGACGCCTTGTGTGGATCGGTTTCCAAGCGGTCGAAGTTGTCTGCGGGAAAGGCCGACAAATACCCGCTGCCGAGCTTCGCTTGGCATTCGGCCAACACACTTACCATGTATTCGGCCTTCTCGCGGAAGCCCGAGTTACCCGTGGCGGCATACATTCGCGCCGCCGCAGAAAGGTAATGTCCGCCGTAGTGGCCAGCGATGAACTCGCCGTCCCACCCGCCATAGCCACCCGTGACCCCGGCAGGCTGGGGCAACCTAGCGTTCCTGCGAAAGCCAAACAGCAACCTGTCCGGCTCCAAGTGCCCGACCAGCCCCGTCCGATGCAGTTCCTGCATTTCTTTGAATGGGCCGTCTAGCAGACGTACACGCGAGAGATCAAACGGCTCAGCCAAAGGCTGCGCGGCATTCAAGGATGTCCGCAAGGCGACGCCCAGCGCGGCGACCAGGACAGCGGCAGCAAACCCCGCGCATGTTCCAATCTTGTTCATTTTTGGCTAACACCAGCGACGTGATTCGCCGATGATCGACTCGCCGAGCGGAGAGTAAGCTGGGCGGAGCGAGCTCCGGTCGTGTGGTTTGCGCTGGTCATCATCGGGACGACTGCTACAAGAAACGACTCACCCTCACCGATGGCTCGATGAGGGTGAAATAGTGAAGCACTGTGCAGTCGTGACGGAACAGCGCCGCGGCCCTCGTAAATCGGCCCGTTCCACTCTTGCTGCACGACTATGCCACGCGACCCCGCCGATAATTCAAAAGCACAGCCCCGAGCCCCAAGCCAATCAAAGCTGCCGAAGTCGGCTCAGGAACCGAGCTGATCTGGAAATTGTCAATCTTGGCGGTTCCGTCAGTTCCGTTGACATCGAACACGCGGAAAGCCACCTCGACACTGGAGGGCAACGCGTCGGTGGTGAGGTAGGTTGAAGTGGCGCTCAGATTACCCACGGTCAGAGTCATTTGGGGCACGCCGGCAATGACCGAGTAGTCCAGCTTCAGGTGTCCCCAAAACGGCGCAGAGTCAGGGCTGGCATCTATACCGGCATTCCCATCGGTAGCGGCTCCAACCAAAGTCCCCGCTGAACCGTTGTTAAAGGGCGAGTTGCCATCCCGAAAGAAGCGCATCCGGTCTGTTGTACCGGTGACGTCCAGATTGAAGAGTGCCAGCAGATTGTCCGTCCGGAATCCGTTCTCGTCCGGATTAATGAGCAGCACGCCGAAACTCGAGGTGGCCTGAGCGCCACTGATGTCAAACTCCACACTGAACGGCCCTGTAAATAGGCTCTGCGTCGCGTTAACATCACCGGGCGACGTGTCATAAATGCCCACCGTTGTACTGGAGCTGTCTGTGGGGCTGTTATTGTGGGCGATGTAATCATTACCAGCCGATGGGCCGATCTGGCTGAGCCGGCTTGAATTCACCGTGTTGGTATTAAGCCGGAAGTTGTTAGCCAGATCTCCAGCCGTCTCGAAGTCGATTGGACCGACGGCCAGGCTGGTCCGAGTCAGCGCCAAGCCAATAGTAACGGTGGTCAGGGTGATCCCCACAACAGTCTTCTTCATGACGTTATGCCTTTGCTCATGCTGGTAAGTTTGCTGATTGCGATGCAGCCATCCTAGCGGAGAAAGTGCTACCCGGATATAGGCGATTGCGTCTCGATTTTTCGAAGTTGCGTCAAGACTGGATTGAACGCTGAGGGCTGTTCTCTCCAATAAACTACAGAGCAAGCGTCACCCGCCGCCCCAAGTATCCGTATCCATAGCCCGCCTCCACTTTCGCACCCGGCGCAGCCTGCAAAGCGCCATCCCCTACCTTGACTGTCGCCGCGGACTGAAACCGGATCCGTCCGGTAAGATAATGCGAGTTGGGAGATTCCTCGGTAACGACGCCAGACTCCGCATCGCCGCTGCTTGAGGTCACCCACATTTTCCCGGACTCAACCTTGTGGTAATCGAAATTGAGGGGCGCCCGGAGGCGGAGCACCAGTTCATCCCCTTCACGACGCAGACTGATCTGGGTTTCCGCCCATGCGAGATAGGCGAGACTGGCCTTAAACGGCGTGTTGAACTGAACCCAGCCTTCCGTCCAGCCGATGTTCCCCTTCTCGGGATGATACGGGTAGTGACCGTCCTTGGGGCTGCCATCAATTACAAAGCGTGCGTCGGCTAGGCGGCCAATGCCGCCTTGCAGATACGTGAACCAACCGTGCTCGACGCCTTCCACTTCACGTGGTGCATCGAAAGAGAAGTGCCGCCCGGTCGGATTGCGCCCAAACATGTTGTCGAAGTGCGACCACACAAGCTGCTCGACACGCGCCCGCGTGGTTGCGTTGGTGAGAAACGGCTGCGCAGCCAGCAACGCGGCCGGGAGGCCGACAACGTTGCCCGGCTCGTTCCACATCGTCGGCTTGTCACCCATCG
Organism: uncultured Verrucomicrobiota bacterium; assembly: GCA_964634255.1. Lineage (GTDB taxonomy): Bacteria > Verrucomicrobiota > Verrucomicrobiia > Limisphaerales > MWDV01 > MWDV01. The sequence continues at coordinate 15,557 of CAZWJC010000072.1, forward strand.
GTGTCCAGCGGACGCCGTCGTCCAGTTTGCGGAAGTCCCACAGGTTGTCCGAGCGGCGAACCACGACGTCGGCCCAAGCGTTGATTTTGGCTTGCAGCCCGGCGGGTGCGCGGTCGGGATACTCGCGGAGCAAATGCGCCAGCCCGGTCATTGTGATGAACTCGCTCATGCGCTGGCCCTTCGTGGTCTGTGGATCGTTCCAGTCGAGGTTGGCGATCATCCACTCGGCCTGCTCGCAGGCGGCTTGGAAATACTTCTCGGCGTCCGTGCGGCTTTCGCGTTTCGCCACTTCGTAGAGCAGCAGGTTCGGTTCGATGGAAAAGCCTGGCGGCAGCGCGCCCTTGGTCGAGCCGACCTTCGTCTTCAATGCCAGCAGATCATGGCCGTCGCTCTCGTCGTAAGGGTACTTGCGATCGCACGCCGCGTCGCTCCAGTGCGAGAAGGCAAAGTCGCGGACGGCTTGGTAGTTCTGCTCCGGCAACCACTCCTTCAGCCACGGCCAGACGTAGAGGAAATAAGCGAGCTGCGACTTGAGCATTTCGTGCGTGGTCCCCTGCGTCACGATCACGTCCGCGCCCCAGTGGATGAGTTTTATGACGTCCGGCGCGTCGTCCCGGTAGGGCTGGAGCGCGCCCCAGAGCTTGGGATTGGCAGGTTTCTCGTATTTGATCTGGTGTGGCATCCGCTCGTAGGCGGACGGGTTCGAGAGGAACTGCGGCACGAGCGAATGCAACTCCCAGCCGAAGTGATGATCGTCGCGCCAGCCGAATGAGCCTTGGCAGGCGTTGCGGTCGTTGCCGACGTAATGCCGGCTGTCCACCATGAAGTTCACCGCGTTCTGATACGTCACCCGCTCCAGCCACCACGGACCGATGCGGAAGGGCACGGAGGAATTCGTTCCGGCCACGACGACATACTCCCGCTCGCCGGTTGGGTTGAAGGCCGTGAAATCGCCGATCTGCTGGCTCAACTTGCCGGTTAAGACCGCGGCTCCACCTGTGGCAGGCCGTACTTCGAAGGGCGTTCCATCCGGCAGCGTCGGCGCGGTGAAGCGCTTTGACTTGCCGAGATTGAAGCCGCTTTGGTTTAGGTAAATCAGCGGCACCGGTTCATTTTGAAGCGGCGGACCGGACTTCGTTGCTTTCGCGGACAGCGGCGGCAAATTACCTACCGAGGCGGCCCAGGCGGTGATTTCCAGAATCCTCGCTGTGTCTTGGTGGCTTGCCGTGATCCAGAGGCGCAGCTTGTCGGTGGTCACGCTCACGGTGTCGTCGAACGGGATCGCCAGCGCGGTGGCACGATTGCTCGCAAACCGGGCCGACGGGATGTCACGCCAGTCGCCGTCGCGCCAGAACTGCACCACGAAATCCTGGATTGGGTTTGCGTTCTGGTAGCCCGAGTAGAGGTGGATGCCCGCCAGCTTTTGCGCGCTCGCGAGATCGAGCTCCAGCCACGACGGCGCGGTGGACTTTTGGCTCACCCAACGCGAGTCGTCGCTGATGAAGCCATCAATCGCCTTGCTCGCGGTGAAGTCGCCGAACGTGGAACTTGCGTGGGCGCTGCGGACTCTGATAGCCGTCTTCACGTCGTCAGCTTGAGCTGCGCCTGCACGAAGCAAGCCAGCGCAATAGGCAATCAGCCAGACCACTACTCCAAATGCAATCGCTCGCTTCATGTGCCTCGGTTCATGGTTGCCGCCCCCCACGGCTTTCTTTGGAAAATCCGGACGTAATCCACTTCCATAAACGTGCCATCGATGGCGTCGGTGACCCGCCCTGCCCACGGAATGACTGCGAGGCTCAACCAGACGGACGCCGGACTGAGACAAATGTCGTTCATCACCCGGCGGATTTCTTTGCCGTTGAGATAGAAGATGAGTTCGCGTTCGTTCCATTCCAGACCGTGAACCTGGAAGTCGCGGGCATAGTCCTGGTCCTTGTAAGTGAACGTCCGCGACGCGGAGGGATGCGTGCGCTTGCCGTTGACCACCGTGACGTCGGAGTGGTTGTGAATGTTGTTGCTGATCTTGCTCGGATAATGGCCTTCGTTCACATCAATCTCGAACAACTTACCCCGCGCTATCTTGTTTGTGCCCGTAGGCATCAACCAGAAGGAGTTGTTCAGCCCCTCGGCGGCAGCGTAGCGGTAGCGGCACTCGAAGTAACCGTATTGGAACATCTCGCGGGTCCAGATGCTACCGGCAGTCCACTCTTGTCCGCCGCGCTTCTCTTTCCGCGCCTCCAAGCGCAGGAAGCCGTTCGTAACCACGGCGTTTTCTCGCCAGCGACTGCTGAGGATGTGGCCGCTCGGCCCGTTCTGTGATTTCCATTTCCCCTCCAACTTCGCATCCGGCCCGTCGAATTCGTCGTTCCAGACCAGCTCCCACTTGTCCGGCCCGCCTGGCAGCGAAGACTGTGAGACTGGAGTCTGCGGCTGCGCCTGTCCCAGGCAGAACGAGAAGAGGAGCAGGAAGCAGACTGAGAGTTTCATGGGGTCACGCGTTGGTGGGCAAGGCTGACACCGCAGACGATCATTTCGTTGCCTTGAGCGGGATTTGAACGTTGAAGCTTCCGTCGCGGCCTTGGGTGTCCGCCGCCGCACATAAGAGCGCGATGGGCACGCCGTTGTTGAAGAGCAATTGCGGGCGTTCGAGCGAGTTCAGCTTCGCGTCGCGGCCGTCGGCCCAGCGGATCGTGGACGGGTTCGCGACGAAGGCATGCTTTGACAACTTCCAATCGAAGCCGTCCGCCGATTCCCACAACGCCAGTGAATAGCCGCGTTTGGTGAAATGGCCGTCGTTGTCCTTCACCACGGCCCAGTAACGATCCGTGCCGTGCCAGATGAACGGGTCCTCCGCCGCGAACATCACCCCCTTGGCGCCGAAGACCTCGCCGGGCCGCTTCGTGAACGGGCCGAGTGGACTGTCCGCCGTGGCGACGAGATGTACTACCGGTCCACCGAACGGCAACGCCCGCTTCAGCCCAACCGCTTTGTAGATCATCAGGACGCCGCCCCCAGCACGCTCGGTCACCGAGGGATTCGTGACGACCAGCGCGTCGGGCGCATTGGTGTCGGCGCTGGCGTCCACGATGGGTTTGTCGAAGCGCCTCCACGGGCCGTTCAGCGAATCGGCCACGGCCACGCCGATGCGCTGGTGGTTGCGATGCTCCCAGTTCAACGGTGATTTCACCATGCCGTCGCCGTGGTTGCCCATGTAGTAGAGATAGAACTTGCCGCCGATGCGCAGGACGGTGGGATTGTGCGTACAGGAGCCGTCCCAGAAACTCGTGCCGCGCGCCGGCAACGTGACATCGCGATGCGTCCACGGGCCGAACGGCGAGTCGCTGACCGCGTGGGCAACCTCGGAGTGCGTCACCCAGGCCTTGTGCCCGAATGCGCGCGGCCAGCGGGAGTAAAACAGGTGGTACTTGCCGTCGTCGCCCATCACCGCCGAGCCGCACCAGATGTTGAAGTTGGTTTCCGCCCATTTCGCCGTCAGCGGCATTGATTGGACCATGGCGGCGAAGTCGTATTCCACGGCATTCGTAGCAGCGGGAGCGGAAGCCGCGAGGGCTGACGAGAGCGCGGATAATAAGAACGCTGTCTTCTGTCGGAAGGAACGCAGTGTTGTAAGGGGCATGGCGATGGAGCGATCAGGCATGGTCGTAGCAGCGGACCTCAAGCAACGCTGCGGGCACGTGGGCGGAAGGAGCCACGAGCTGGAGTTCGAGACAATTGGTCACCACAGGCTGACTGAACCGGATGGTCCGGCGGGAATGATGGTTGTGCGTCAACTCCGCGAGGACCGGATCCGTTTCGCGGCTGCGTTCATGGCTCGCAAAAACGTCACTCGCCTGCATCAGCCCGCGCCCGCCCTCCGCGACCAGCACCTCCCGCACACAGAACGGCATCACTCGCTCCGGGTGACCCATCAGCACCGACTCCAGTGGATGATCGAAGTCCGTATCGAAGCTCAACTCAATGCGCGCGATGGTCTGTGGCTCATCCCACGTGAGGCGAATCGTCGGTTGCCCGTGCGCGAAGTCCGCCACCCAGGCATTTGGCTGATTCGTCGGGCGCGCAAAGCCATTCGTCAAATTGGCCGCACCGAAGGCTTCCAGCGGTGGCTCAATTCTTAACGCCAGGTTCTTTCCGGCGGGACGACGCTGCGGAATCCAGAATTCGAAGCTGTCGATGCCGATGCCCGGCGGCGGGTCCTGGCGCGGCGATTTCGCCACCGCGCCATTGAAGTCCTGCGCCACTGCCAGCACGCCGGTCACCCGCTCATCGCTCAAGTGAGCCGACACATCCGGATTCGCCATCAGGCAGACAAACGCGTAGCGCGGCGTGTCAATGGTTGCGTTGAATTTCAACGGCAGCTTGATGCGACACCCGGCCGCGAGCGTCACTTCGTGTTTTGCCAGCGTTACATCGGGCGTGTGATTCTCCGGTTTGCTGCTCACGCGCAACTCGGCGTGCACCGTCGTCGTTGCCACCACGTCGAGCAGGAATTCCACTTCTGGCATCGGACCGGGCTGCACCGGCAGCATCATCGCCCACGATGCAGTGAGCGGGAGCGTTTCGCCGCTGGGGGTGAGCCTGGCCAGCTTCAGTTCGCTCGAAGCGGTCACCTCGGCCTGCCGCGCGAGGTCCTCCGGATCGTCCAGCGCGATGCCAGGAATGAACTGTCCGCGCCGCAGCAACTCACGCTGCAACTCTGTCATACGCGGCGCGGTGAGCAGGTCGCGCGGCTTGAGTTCATCGCGCAGGCACAACGCCGCCGCCATGCCGACCGCTTGTCCGCCATGCGCGCAGGTGGCCATCACGCGCGTCGAACCGAACGCGATGTGCGAGGCACTGATGATCCGACCCGCGAGGAGGAGGTTCTGGATGTTCCGTGAATACATCGCGCGAAACGGGACTTGATACACGCCCTTCGAGTGCCATTGCTGGCAAGGCGCCAGTGGGCTGTAAACTCCGTCCGCCGGGTGCAAGTCAATCGCCCAGCCGCCAAAGCTGACGGCATCCGCGTGCCGGCGCTGCTCGACGATGTCTTGCTGCGTGAGCATTAGGTCGCCCTCGAATCGGCGGCTCTCGCGTTTGCCGGGGATCGTTCCCACCCATTCGAGTGTGAGCGTCTCGGCCTCGGGGAAGTGGCCGGAGTTCTTGATGTGATGCCACACGCCGTAGGCCACGCGCCAAAGCTCCCATTTGATCTTCTCGCTGTCATGAATCGTGTCGAGTTCACCCCCCCACTCCAGCCACCACAGCCGGCAGCCGGTGTCATTGAACTGAATGTCGCGCCAGCGCGGAATCTCCGTAATGTCACGCAACGCAAAGCTCGGCGGAACGAACTTCACCGGCCGGCCCGTGTCCTTTGAGTAGAAATAGAGCGTGTGCCCGAGCAGTTCGTTGCTGGCTTTATCGGGCGCATATTGCTCACCGAATTCAGCCCGCGACTCTGCGCCGACGCGAAACGCCGCGCCGGTCAGGAAGCCGACGACGCCGTCTCCGCTGGCATCCACGAACAGCGGCGCGGTAATCTCGTAGGTCGTCGAGTTTTGGGAGCAGAAGGCGCGGACGGACTTGATGGTGTCAGAATCGGACTTTCCTACGTCGTGGACAGCGGTGTTGAGCAGCAGCGTGATATTCGGTTCGTTGGCGACCCATTCAAGCAGGATCGTGTCCACGATGAGCGGATTGCCTTCGGGATTGCGGTAGAGGTTCTCGACCAGCAACTCGTCAATCACGCCACCTTCGCGCGCCCAGCGGTTGTTGTTACCCATGTGCGAAGTCGCACCGAGAATCCACAGGCGAACTTCGCTGGAAGCGTTGCCGCCGAGCACCGGGCGGTCCTGCACGAGCACGACCCTGCAGCCAGCGCGCGCCGCCGTGATCGCCGCGCAGACGCCGGCCAGGCCACCGCCGACGACGGCGATGTCGGTCGTCAACCGTTCGCATTTCAAGTCCCGTTTCAGTGCTGGCTCGACTTTCTGCATACGAATGCTTTCTCCCTAAAAATACTCCAACTGCGCGGTGGCAGTGGTGTCGGCGGAAGTGGTCACGCGCAGCCAGTAAGCGCCAAACGCCTCGGGGAAGTTATGTTCCAGTTTCCGCCCGGGCTGTACTTGGAGTGAAGCCACTTCCGCCCAAGCGCCCGTGCCACTGAAGTCGGCTTCCACGGTGAAGGTGACCGGCTGATTCCCACGATGGGATAGCGTGAGGCGTTTGTGATCGTAGCCGGTGGCGAGGTAGGCGTCGCTGGGCACGTTCGCCTTTACGGCCGTTTCCCACCAGGGCCCGCCGTGGCCGCGCGGTTTGCCGAACGACCAGAGATCGTCCACCGCGCCAACCCAAAGGGCGCATTTGCCGTCGTCGCTGTGGATGATGTGCTCGCCTTTCGCGTCATCGGCAACGCCGCTCATGACCAGCAGTCCGCGATAGCTCGCGAAGTCGTGGATGCGTCGGTTGTGCGTGGCGATGGGGCGCAGCTTGATAAAACCGCCGGCGTTCTCCGCGGGTACTTCGTAGAGCGAGCCATGGACGTTGAGCAGATTGCGCTCCGTGCAGACTTCCCGGCACAGGCGGGCGTAGCCGAGTGGACCGGCCTGGTCGAAAGCCGCGTCGCCCTTGGGCAATCGCCAGCGTTTGCCATTCTCGTCCACGTAGAGCACGGATGCGGCGTCAGCGGTGATGAGCGGAGCGGTGATGGCGACGGCGTTCGCAGTCCAGGCGGCGCCTTCCGGATCGTGGGCGGGGCGCAGCTTGAGGTTGGCATCGAGGTCGTAGGTGCCCAGTTCGCCGGTCGCGCTCTTTGCTAGGAAGCGTAGCGTCTTGAACTCGGCGCCGCGGGCGTGGAGCATGCCGCCGCTCAGCGATTTGTCGCCCGGCCGCGCTATGCCGGTGAAGATCGGCGCGGCTTCACTCGGCCGAGAATCCTCAGCACGGTAGTGGAAGAACGCGGTAACGTTTGCAGCGTCGCGGTTGGGAGTCAGGCGCAGCCAGACAGCGGTTTCGGCAGGGGAAAACTCCAGCCACTCGCTGCCTTTCGCGGGAACGCTGACTTCGCCCAGCCTCGCCCATTTGCCATCGCCTCGCGAATCCACTTCGAGCCTGAAGGTAACCTCATCCGCGCTGCCGTTTGCGAGAAACAGGGAGCGCTTCGCAAAACCGGAGAAGAGGAACGGCTCGCTGGCCGCGCCCGCTTTCACGTCGTCATTGAGCCAGACGGCGCCGCGTCCAAGCGCCGGCCCCAGGCGACCGAGGCGCGACGGTTCGACGAACCAGAGATTCGATTGCGACTTGCCCGGGCCGGCGAGATTGCCTTTCAACCGGTCCTTGTTGAGGAACTCGCTTTGCGCGGTGTCGTCGCAGCCGAAGACCAGGCGATCCTGCCAGCGGCAGAAATCGCCGATGACTTTCAGGTAGGTCGAGCGCGGTGCGAGGCCGGCCGAGTTGGCCGCTGAGAAGGTTTTGGGAAACGTCCAGAACTCGCCGTGCATGGTCATCAGCAGCGCGTCCTCGCCAATGTCGCGGATGCGCGGCCACTCGGTATTCCAACCGTGGGCGCCGTCGTAACAGTGCGACGCCTTGGGAAGCCGGTAGGAATGCCACTTGCCGCCATCGAGCAGCATGAGAATGAGGGAGCGGTGGTCCCAACCAACGCTCCAGAGTCGGTCGTCGCCGGACGCGTTGCCGTGGATACCACCGGGGCCGGTGACATCGGTGAATTGGTTGCGGCGGACGACGGTCCACTGATCGGCTTTGCCGTCCCATTCGGCAAGGCAGCCGCTTGGAACGCTGGGGTCCTTGCGCGCCTCGGCGGCATGATCGCCGTTGTTCGCATACACGTAGCGGCCCTGGGCAGAATAGAAGCCTTTCCCGTGGTAGCCCGGGAGATCCGCATGACGCCCCTCCTTGCGCTGCTCATCGGCCCACAACTCCGTCACGGCGAGCGTCCTGACGTCCACCTCGTAAACGCCTTCCTCCATCGTGGCGAAAACGACCTTATTCGCCGGATCGGTGAGGTGCCGTGCAAGGCCAGTCGGACGGCCAAACATCCTGGCGTAGGGAATCACGCGCACGGCGCGATCCAAGCCGATGGCATACGGCCCGATGAAGAGCTGCTGCGATTCGCGGTGGACCATGCGGTTCGCGGGTGTGCCGCCAATGCTCTCGGGACGGATGATTTGCTCAAGGGCACGTGTGATTTCGTAGAGCTTGTCAGTCGAGCCGGTCGGTTTGTGCGGCGCATAGGACACCACCCAGAGACGATCCGCCCAGGGGACGACGGCCCCGGTGCCGCACTCGCCTTCGCTATTGAACATGGCGAGATGCGGGTAGATGCCGGAGACTTGGACCGGTTCCGCAGCGCGAGCCGGGAGCGCAGAGAACAGTGCGAGCGTCAGAACATTGGAGAGCCAGGTATTCATTTCAACTTTATGGCCAGATCGAGTTTGTGAACCCCGCCAAGCTTGAGCACCAGCCAGGCGAGCGGATGCAGGAAGGCCATCATCAAGAACCACTGCGCGTAACCGTGGCCCTGGACCATTTCAAGCAACGGGCCGAAGACGGACTTGATGGCTTGATCAAGAAACCCGGCGGGTTTGGTGGATGGCCCGGAAACCATCGTGGCCACGATCATGTTCATGATGATGCCACCGATGGTGCTGCCGGTGGCCACGACGCTGAAGACCGTGCCGAGCGAATGCTTCGGAACGACGTCCACCACCAGCGAACTGATGTTGATCAGCCAGGCCAGCGACGCGAACACCGTGCAGACGGTCAATGTCATCGTGAGACTCATTCCGGTGACCTGTGAGATGAAAGCCGAAAGCGGCATGATGCAGGCGCAGCCAAGCATCACCCACAGACGGCTTGACGCTGGCGCGACGCCACGTTTGACAAACTGCCCAGACAGCCAGCCCCCCAGAAGGCTGCCGACGCCCGCCGCCGCATAGACAATCCAAGTGATCTTGAGTTGTTCCTGCGAAAGCTGGCGATCGGCACTGAGGTATTTGGGAAACCAGAACTGGTAGAAATACCACACCGGATCAGTGATAAGCCGGCCCAGCAGCAACAGCCACGTTCCGCGAAAGAGGAAGACCTGCTTCCACGACCAGGCGTTGGTTTTGGCGGAGTCGGCGGGATTCTCGGCGGCGGCGGATTGCTCGATGACTTGCAGCTCGGACTCCGTGATCAACTGGCTCTGACGCGGCTGCCGGTAGAGCCAGAGCCAGGGAATCAGCCAAATCAAACCAACAAACCCCGTCAGGATGAAGGCCAAGCGCCAGCCCGTGCCCTGCCCAAGCCAGTTGGCCAGTGCGGGCATGGTTTCCGAGTAAGCGTGCGTGGCGAGCGGAATGACGAGATAAGGCGCGACGGTTGCGCCAATGGTCGCGCCCATGGTGTAGAAGCCAATGGCGAGCGCACGTTCCTTGGCGGGAAACCACTCAGAAACCGCCTTCGAGGCTGCGGGCCAGACGCCGGCTTCACCAAGACCCAACGCGAAGCGATAGACGCCCAGCGAAGTCACTCCCCGCGCCGCCGCCGTGAGCATGTTTGCCATGGACCACCATGCGACGAACAACACCATGCTCGCCCGCGTGCCCATCAAATCGGCGATGCGCCCGGAGACGAGATACGCGACCGTGTAAGCCACGAGGAAGATGTTCACGACATTGGCATAGGCGCGGTCGTCCATTGCCAAGTCCTTCTGGATGGTTGGCGCAAGCGCGGAAAGCGTCTGGCGATCCACGTAATTGAGCACCGCCGCGCCGAAGAGCAACGTCACAATCCACCAGCGCAGCCCTCGGAGTCTCACCAGACCTCCGATCCGTTTGGCATGCGATTGTGTCGTGGTTTGCGATACCGATACATTTTTTCTGTGGCCGCTGCCATTGATGCTACCAACCACCGGAGAAAGAACAACACGTGGAGTTGGATAACAGGCAACAACATCCGCTGTGATCACTTAGCCGCCGGAGTCAGTCCCGGCCGCCGTGGAAGTAAATATCGAGACTGCTGAATTGCATGCGCGGAGTCTTGGCGAACTTGGCGAACTTCACCCACTCAGCGTGGCCGTCGGTATAGCCTTCGTTCGCGCCCAAGGGCTGCCCCTTCGCAAAGTGATTGGCGCGCCGCACTTCGCCATCCAAGTAGGTTTGTTCCCGGACCCACGTGCCGAGATACTTCGCGTTGCAGTCGGTCCAGAGCAGGTTGTAGTAGGGACGATCAGTGGTCTTCATGGCGAAGACCGGGAGCCGTTCGCGGAGGTTATCGCCGTTGGGCAGCTTTCCGCCATTCGGATAGAAGAAGTCCACCTGCGAGGCGGCGTTGTACTCTGCCCACCC
>CAZWJC010000073.1:0-25747 GCA_964634255.1 uncultured Verrucomicrobiota bacterium
GTCGAGGATGCTGAAGTTGAGGCAGCCGTGGCAGAGGGCCTTCATGCCGCTCGTGCCCGAGGCTTCCAGCGGACGGCGGGGCGTGTTCAGCCAAACGTCGCAGCCCGAAACCATTTGCCGCGCCACGTGGACATCGTAGTTCTCGAGGAACACCAAGTGGCCCTTTAAGTCGCTGTAATTGCTGAGGTGGATGATGTACTGGATGAACCGTTTGCCGTCGTCGTCGCGCGGATGCGCTTTGCCGGCAAAGATGAACTGCACCGGACGCTGCTGATCCCGGGTGAGCCGGACGATGTTGTCGAACTGCTGGAAGATGAGGGGGGCGCGCTTGTAGGTGGCGAAACGGCGTGCGAAGCCAATCGTCAGCGCGTCGGGATTCAGGAGGTGATCGAAGATGATGAACGCGTCCTGGCTGACCCGCTGTTGTTGGAGGCGGAGGCGGCGGCGGGCAAACTCCAGCAACTCGCGACGCAACCGATAGCGAAGCGCCCAAATTTCCTCATCTGAGATGAACGCCGGGTCACCGAGCCGGGCCCAGAACTCCGGCGAGTTGATGTAAAAGTCCCAGTGGCTGCCGTGTTCGGTCAGCTTGCGCCGCCAGAAACCGCGCAGTGTTCCCTTCATCCACCCCATGACGTGGACGCCGTTGGTAACGTGGCCGATGGGCACCTGGTCTTCCGGGCGGTCCTGATAGAGGCAATGCCACATGTGCCGGCTGACGCGGCCATGGAGTTCGCTGACGGCGTTGGCGGCACGCGACCCCTTCAGCGCGAGCACCGTCATGCAAAACGGTTCGCGCGCGTCTTCCGGATGCACGCGGCCCAAGGCCATAAGTTGATCGTGGCTGAGCTTGAGTTGCTCGGCAAACTTGTGGCCCGCGTAGCCCATGAGGTCGCTGGTGAACCGGTCATGCCCCGCTTCAACGGGCGTGTGCGTGGTAAACAGGCACTCCTGACGCGTGGCGTCAAAAGCGTCCTTGAAGTTCATGCCGCCGGCCATCTTCTCACGCGCGAGTTCCAGCGTGAGAAACGCAGCGTGGCCTTCGTTCATATGGAAGACCGAGGGCTGCAGGCCCAAGGCGCGCAGCAGCCGCACGCCCCCCACGCCGAGCAGCATTTCCTGCATGATCCGCACCGTGGTGTCGCCACCGTAAACGCGCCGCGTCAGGTCGCGAATATGTTGCTCGTTCTCCGGATGGTCGGCGTCGAGGAGATACACCGGCACGCGGCCTACGTTTACGCGCCACGCCCGTACCCGCGTCTGCGACATGGCAATGCGGACCGTGATGGTGAGCGGTTGGCCCTTCGCATCCAGCACGGGTTCGATCGGCAGATTGTTCGGGTTCAGGAGGGAGTAGTACTCCGTCTGCCAGTTGTTCGCGTCAATCGCCTGTTGGAAATAGCCTTCACGGTAGAACAGGCTGATGCCGACAAGCCCCAAGCCGACGTCGCTGGCTGATTTCATGTGGTCGCCGGCCAGTACGCCCAGGCCTCCCGCCGCGATCGGCAGGGTTTCGTGGAAGCCAAACTCGGCGGAGAAATACGCGACCGGCTTGGTCTGGAACTGCGGGGCGTGTTTGGCCGCCCACGTGTGCGTTTCCTTCATGTAGGCGTCGAAATCGTGCAGGACGGTTCGGACCAGCGCGGCGAAATCCGGGTCCTGGAGGCGGACGCGGAGTTCGTAGTCGGAAACTTCGTGCAGGATGGCGACGGCGTTGTGAAACAGGTTCTGCCAGCCCCGGGGCGACAATTGGGCGAAGACATCCTGTGCGGCCTGGTCCCAAGTCCACCAGAGATTGCGCGCGAGGCGGTGCAGTCCCGCGGTCAGCTCATTCAGTTCGTCCGTCGTCAACGGTTTGGTTGCCATAGTCAGTGTCTCACAGCAGCGAAGGGTTCACCCGCAGCCGTGACTGAGAAGACCGTAGTAGCCGAGGGCTTCAGCCGCAAATGATTTTATTGTGCTGTCTGACCTGTGGCTGGCTGCTGGCGCGATTGCAGGCATTAGGCGCGTGACGCCATGCGTGATTCCTAGACGTAGAGGGACGCTCGCCTGTCGGTCCGCGGAATTGAACAGGAAACCGCGCCATGGCTTCAATTCAGTGATTTCAACTGAAAGTCGTTTCGCACGCGCAAGGGCATTCGTGGTGTAAGTCGCAGCCTGACTGTTGCGCGAAGCGGGCGCAGAGAGCCAGAGCAGCGTAGGCAAGGCGGATTCCAGCACTGCCAAGAAGCAAGCGGCGGATGGAGATTACCCATCCGCCGCCTGCCTGATCGGACTCTTGAGACGAGTCCGGAGAAAGCCCAACGGGGGCTCAGTTGTTAGCGCGGTAGAACGTCTTTGCCGCACTGGCGGGAATCTCATAGGGACTCTGCACGGCGATGGTGGTGTAGGGCCCTTCCAGCTTGTCCGCAGCTTCGAGCCAACCGTCAAAGGTAACCTTAACGTCTGCTCCGACCTTCTGGATACTCAATTTGGGCGGCGGAACCGGGTCCGGACCGACGACGCGAATGTTCGAGATCAGCGCGTAGTTGTTGGTGCCTTGCGTGCCGTTCATCCAGAGCATGAGACAGTTGATCCCGCTGTTTGGATCGGTTTCACCAGGACAACGCCTGAATCCAGAGGCGGAGATGTAGAATTCACTGGGAGGATCTTCCCCATTCTTCGCCCATTGCACCGTGGTGTCCTGATGGAACGCGATCTGCCACACATCTTCTCCGTCTCTCTGAGCCCACACCTCGTAAGTGCCCGTGTATTCGTCCGGCGTATTGGTGGTGACATAGCCAACCAGCTTCATGTGGATCACTTTGCCGTCCTTGAATACCGGTCCATAGTCGTTCCATCCCCCGGTACCCCCACAAGCGCCCTGGCCATTACGGCGCGCGTCCAGATATGAGGACATGCGCAAGGGGGTGGACAGCTCGCTGTATTTCCAGTTCGGATTGGGCACGGTGTCGCCGACATCGCCGGTATCCGCGGTGCGATTGGCCCAATCGGAAAGAGTGAAACCGTGGTCGTAACCAGGCAGTTGCCCGTTGTAATTGCTGGTAGTCAGGCTGTTTGTCGGCCCGTATGGCAACGGGGAATTGGGAATCTCATTCGTGCAGACGAATTGCCAGTCCCATGTGACGGTGACCGGCCCCTGGACGGTCGTGGGGAAATCCATCTTCCAGAAGTACGTGGTCTTGTTGGTTCCGTTGTTGTTATCCGAGGCCACTTTCATCGCCCCCCCCTCTGGCGCGGTGCAGTTGGTCGCAGTCACGATGAGCCAAGGCCCCGCGGCTCCTTCCGGCCACCAACTGCGACCGTTGTTCAGGGACGTGTACGCTTCACTCGTATCGTAGCTCCAGTCAGCGTTGGCATTGAGCCATTTGTTACCGATGGGCGGTTGGCCGATCATCCAGCCGTTTGTGTAACCCTCCACGGCTGAGAATTTGGTCTTGTAGAGCAGTTGCGCTTGCAGATCTGCCGCGAGAAAAACAAGGCAACTGCACGCTAGCATCTTCAGGAGTGTTGATATCTTCGTACTCATAGTTGTTGATTTCTGCATGTTTGTCTGTTCGTCAGGGTTATTCAGACTCCAAGACCGCCGGTTTGACTGCAAAGCGCGATCCCTACTGCCATGCAAACGAAGAAGGACGCTCCACGTCGCCTTGCCCTCTCGGAATCTTCTGTGGTCACGGCTGGCATCTTCTCAAGGGTTACTGAATATTTCAATGAAAATTGCAAGAACGGCTTAAAGCAACACGCAGCCCTGCACGCCACCACCGCAAAGGCCTGCTAGCCTCTCGCTGCGCTCGTCTTCTGATCGGCGGGTTGCGTGGAAGTCCGTGGCCTGCGTGATGAGTTTCATCGCCGCGACTTCAACCTCGGCCCGGCGACAAAGTCCAGCGAAGTTGGGATGTGTCGCTTCAAGCCAATCTAGCTTTCGCGATCATCTGTCGCTAGATTGGGCGTGACGCGGATGAAGAAATACTGGCACGTCATCAACATCGGCATTCAGAACAACCTCGCCTACCGGTTCAATTTCCTGGCGCGGACGCTGTTTGGGCTGATCCCGCTCACGGCGATGTTGATGCTCTGGCGCACGATCTACGCCGGCAAAGGGGCCGATGCGCTTGTCGGCCCCTACACGCTGGCGGAGATGATCTCCTACTATCTGGTGGTCACGGTCGTCAGCGCGCTTACCACGGTCAGCGAGGATGACTGGCAGATCGCTGCCGACATCCGCGACGGCAACATCAACCACTTCCTCGCAAAGCCGATGGACTATCTCGGATATCGGCTCTGTTTGTTCCTCTCGGGCCGCGCCATTTACATCACCGTCGCAGCGCTGCCGCTGGCGGGATTCATCTGGCTGATGCGGGAGTATGTCCGGCTGCCAGCGGATGCAACGACGCTATGCTGGTTTGCGCTCTCGGTGCTGCTGACGGCGTTACTCCAGTTCTTTACATCCTATGCGCTGGCGATGCTCGCATTCTGGGTGCTGGAGGTTTCGACGTTTATCTTCATCGTCTATGCCTTCGAATACATCGCCAGCGGACATCTGTTCCCGCTGGACATCCTGCCCGTCGGATTGCAGCGGGTGCTGGCGTTTACGCCGTTTCCGTACGAGCTGTATTTCTCCGTAAGCATCTATATGGGTAAGGTCAGCGGGATGCAATTGCTTCAAGGCATGGCCATCCAGTTGTTTTGGGTGGCAATGGCGTATGGTGCTGCTCAATTCGCATGGCGCCGTGGCATCCGACATTACGCGGCGGCGGGAGGATGACGTGAAATCCGAAACCCGAAATCCGAAATCCGGAGACGTGACAAGCGTCGAGGGGCGAGCGTCGAGCCCCAGTGTTGGCGCAGCCGCCCTCGACCCTCGGCCCACGACTCTGCTGGCCCGTTACGCCCGCATTTACGCCGCGCTCTGGAAGAACTCGGTGACGCGCGAGATGACGTTCAAGAGCAACTTCCTCCTCTGGATCGTCGTCGAGCTACTCTGGTTCGCACTGCAAATCTGTTTCATCAACGTCCTTTACCTGCACACCGATTCCATCGGCACCTGGACTAAGTGGCAGGTGGTCCTGCTCATCGGCGGCAGCCACCTCATCCAAGAGATCTTCCAGGCTTTCTTCCTCATCAATTGCACCAACCTCAGCGAGATGGTGCGGACCGGCAAACTCGACTTTCTGTTGCTGCTGCCGGCAAACACGCGTTTCATCGTGTCGTTGCGGCAGGTGGACCTGGGCAGCTTTGTGAATGCGGCCAGCGCGCTGGCGGTCATGGTCTATGCCGCCCACCGATTGGAACTCTCACCCAACGTGACGCAGATCGCCGGGTTTGTGACGCTGGCGGCATTTGGCATTCTGATTCACTACTCGCTAATGTTCCTGCTGGCGACGGTGAGCTTCTGGACGGTGAAGGCGCAGGGCATCGTGTGGGGCTACTACAACCTGTTCCAGTTGGCACGGCTTCCGGACGAGGCGTTTCGCGGGATGTTCAAGGCGGTGTTCACCTTCGTGCTGCCCGTCCTGCTTATTTCAAACGTACCAGTGCGGCTTCTCACCAACAAGCTTCAGTCTCCAGAACTGGTGTTTGCCTTGGTGGGCATGGCGTTCGTCTGTGCGGTTGTCTCCGAAATCGGTTGGCGCTTTTCCGTGCGGCGCTACACCAGCGCCAGTTCGTAAGTGTGAGAATGCCGCGGCATTCAAACGATCTGGCCAACGGAAGAAGTCGCGGAGGCGCGCTGGCCTGGAAATCGGGCAAGCGCAAACCGCTTGCCCGCGGAGAGGTTCCTGCTATCGTCTCCCCCCGATGGAATGGCTCGGCAACATACTTTTCCCGCACGATCGCCGGTTTGAGCGTCGTCGCAAGACAAATACCATCATGGTGACGCTCACCGTTGGCCTGTTCATTGCCGCGGTGCTGGCCGGGGTCATGGTGCTTTACTATCTCAGCAGCGGGCCCGGCAAGATGGGACTGGGCTGAGGTGACGGAAGTTCTCACGGACCGCCGGCGTTCGCAGACGGATCTGCTCGCCCACGGTTTGGCGGCGGTTCGGCAGTTCGGCGCTGTAACCTGATCTGCCGCGACAGGCCGATTGCCAGTCCCAGGACGATCACCACACTGCCCCAAAGTTGCCCCCACCGTAGCGTTTCCCCCAGCGTCATCGTGGCGATCAAGACGCCCAAGACGGGTTGCGCAAACACGGTCAAGGCGGTGACGTTGACCTCGGTTTCCCGAATCACCACGAACCAGAAGGCATAACCGATGACGGTGCAAATGAGGGATAGATAGGCCATCATCGCCCAGGCCGACCCAGGCATGTGAAGGGCGGCCCTTGCCGTTTGCGGGCCGTCGAGCGCGGTGTTCACGACGGCGCCGGCCAGCAGGGCCACCGTCACGACCTTCAGCAGTCCAGCCCGACCTAGGAGCGGCTTGCCCATCACGGAATAGGCTGCTTCGCAGACAAACGACGCGACAAACAGGGCGTTAGCGACCAGCCCGGGCCAATGAAAATCGGGCCGCCAGATTTCTGCCATCACCACGACGCCCCCGATCCCCAAGCTGAAACCGATCCACCGTCGCGGGCCGATGTGTTCCCGGAGGAACAGGGCTGCGGCAACTGACGTCACCAAAGGTTCGAGCGCCATCAGCACCGAGGCGTCGGTCGCCTGCCCGCGTTGCACGCCCAAGACCTGTAATCGAGGGGCCAGCACAAAGACTACGATCCCCATCAGGGCGGTGCGGACCAAGTCGCGTCCGCGGGGCGCGGTGCCGCCAAGCCAGGGCCAGCCGAGGAGCAGGACCAGCGCAGCCAAATCATATCGCAGCGTGGCCACTTGGCCGGCATCCAGATGGGGCGCGAGCGCCTTGAAGGCGGAATACGTGCCCGCCCAAAAGACGTTCAGGACCAGTAAAATGATTAAATACGCCGGCTTCATTTCGCATCCAACCAACGGTTCAAGCAAACTCGCTCAGGTCGGCCATAGCAAGCCGCGTTTCGGGATCGCACCGAAACGCGGGCAAATTCACGTTTACACCCGGGCCCACGAGCAGGTACTGTGGCCATCGCAACACGAATGAAAAAAGTCATTGTAGTCCTCTTGCTGCTCGGTCTTGGCGTGGCCGGCTATTGGTTCTGGAGCAAGTCGCCCCGATCCGGCGCGACCGCCGGTGGCAATCCGGCGCGCCCCACCACCGCCGTCGTCATCCAGACCAACATCAGCTTTGCGGTGAATGCCGCGGGCGAAATCAGCCCGGCCGAGCAGGTTTCGGTGCGGCCCGAGATCAACGGTAAGATTGAGGAACTGCCGGTGGACATTGGCGACCGCGTCAAGAAGGGTGACCTGCTCTTCAAACTGGACGACAAGGAACTCCAGCAACAGAAGGCTTCCACCGTCACGGCAATCGAGCGCTCAAAACTCGAACTGGCCAAGGCCGACCGCGATTACAAACGCGCGGAACAGCTCCTCGCCGACAAGTTGATCTCGCAGGAACTTTACGATGATACCCATACCGCCTTCGAACTGGCGAGGAACTCGCTGGAGCGGTCCGAAAGGGACCAGGCCCTCATTGACGAGCGGCTCACCAAGACCGAAGTCCGCGCGCCATTTGACTGCACGGTGCTCACCCGCCCGATCTCAATGGGGCAGGCGGTGTCCGGAAGCGGCGGCGTCAGCGGCGGCACGGAGGTCCTGAGCATTGCGGACCTGACCTCGATGGTGATCAACGCCCATGTCAACCAGGCTGATGTGCCGCGGCTCAAGGTGAACGAGACCGTAGAAGTCACCGTGGAAGCGGTGGCGGGCCTGCGCATCAACGGCATCGTTGAACGCATTGCGCCGCAGGCCACCATCAAGAATAACATCAAAGGCTTTGCCGCCCGGATCCTCCTGAAGAACGTCGATCCGCGCGTTCGGCCGGGGATGACCGCCAACATCAAGATTCCGGTGGCGTCGGCGGAAAACGTTACGGCGGTGCCGCTTGCCGCAGTGTTTACTGAGAAGAGTGCCGACACCGGCGAATATGAACGATTCGTGTATGTGCAGAACGGTGAGGCGTTGGAGAAGCGAAACGTCAAAGTCGGCGTATCGGACTTCTTCTTCGCCGAGGTGCAGGAAGGATTGAAGGCAGGAGAAGTCGTGGCTCTCGAACTGCCGAAGGAGGAGTTGGAGAAGAAGGCACGGCAACTGATGGGGCAGAAATCGGGCGGTCGGGAGGGCGCTCAAACGGGTGCGCGACCGGGCGCCGCTTCAGGGGACCGCCCAACTGCCGCAGGGGCGGGCCGAACTGGTGGCGGCGCTCCGGGTGGCGCTCCGAGTGGGAAGTCGGGTCGCGGCGAAGGGCGACCGCCTCGTTGATTGCGAGAAGTCATTACGAATAGGAACGACCATGGCCTTGGTTGAACTCCGCAACGTCAGCAAAATCTACCACCTTGGGGGGGAGGAGATTCGCGCGCTGGACGATGTGTCGCTGGACATCGCGGCAGGCGAATTCATCTCGATAATCGGCCCCTCGGGCAGCGGCAAGTCCACGCTCATGCACATCTTGGGCTGCCTGGACTCACCCACCAAGGGCACGATCCAACTCGATGGCGTGATGATTCAGGATGCCTCGTCCCGCGAGCTGGCGGCCATGCGCAACCGCAAGATCGGGTTCGTCTTTCAGTTCTTCAATCTCCTGCCCAAGCTCAACGTGCTGCAGAATGTCGAGCTGCCGATGATTTACAGCGGGGTGTCTGGCAAGGAACGCCGCGAACGGGCCATGGCGGCGCTAACCGCGGTGGACATGGCCAACCGGGCCAAGCACCGGCCCAGCCAGCTTTCCGGCGGCCAACAGCAACGGGCGGCCATCGCCCGCGCGCTGGTGAATTCGCCGCGCATCGTCTTTGCCGACGAACCCACCGGTAATCTCGACTCGCACACGGGCGAAGCCATCCTCAGTCTATTCCGCAAGCTGAGCACCGAGGGCCGCACCATCGTTTTGGTCACGCACGATCCGGAAATCGCCGCCGTCACTCCGCGCCGGATCGAAATCCGCGACGGCAAGATTGCGGAGAAGCTGGACCTGACGCTCGCCGGTTTGAACAAGAAATGAGTGCGTTGCCTTCCCAGGTATCGGCCATTGCCTTGCGGCCATCGTCCGCACAGTTGACGACTACGCTCCTGGCTGGCTTGCGCGAGATTTGGGCGCACAAGTTTCGGTCGGCGCTCACGATGCTGGGGATCATTCTGGGCGTGTCGAGCCTTGTGGCCATGTCCGCGCTGGTAGCGGGCATGGAGAAAGGCGCGAAAGAAGCGCTGGTGGCCATCGGCGGCCTCGAGAAGGTACGTATTGAACCGGCAGAACTGCCGGTCGAGCAGCGCCATCTCGCGGACCAGGCCGTCGGCATCACCATCAACGACGTCTACGCATTGGCCCAAGGTGCGCCGCTCGTGAAACGGCTTTCGCCGGAGATGCGGCTGCCCGCCACGGCTTCTGCAAACGGACGCACCTTCCGACCCTGGCTTTGCACCGGGGTCTGGCCCGTCGCCCTCGAAATGTCCGAGCATGTCCTGGCTCACGGTCGCATGTTCAACGAACTCGACGACGAGATGGCCCGCAACGTGTGCATCATCGGCACGGCCACGCGCGACGAACTCTGGGGGTCACCGGAAGAGATCGGGCAGGAGATTATCCCGCTGGGCGAGACGGTTTATCTGAATGGCATGCCGTTTACCATCGTGGGCATGTTCCAGCACTACGAGAGCGAGCAGGAGCGGAAGGCGCGTGAATACGCCAAGCTGCAGGCGGCACAGTCACCGCAGCAGCCACAAGGCGGGGTTACGCGCGACCGCGGTCACAGCCACGGGCGTGGTGGTCGCCGGGGCAACTTTGCCTTCTACCTTAAGAACTCCACCATTTACATTCCGCTAAACACCATGTGGATGAAGTTCCGCAGTGGCATCGCGACCACTGGATTCGGTCCGGGCTTTCAACAAACTGGCGGTGCCGGCGGGGCGACCGGCGACCCGCGCCTGTCCAGCCTGGAGCTCAAGGTCGCGGGCGTGGAATTGCTTCCCGAGTCCCTGCAGCAGATTCGGAACATCCTGATGCACACCCATCGGGGCATTGAGGACTTTACCTTCCGCACTCAGGAAGATTGGGCCGAGCAGATCAACACCTTTGTGCGCAACGCGCGGTTGAGCGGTGGGCTCATCGCCGGCATCAGCCTGCTGGTCGGCGGCATTGGTATCATGAACATCATGCTGGCCAGCATCTCGGAGCGGGTGCGCGAAATCGGCATCCGCAAGTCCGTGGGAGCCTCCACGGGCGACATCTTCATTCAAATTCTGGCCGAGTCCGTGGTGATCGCGATCCTCGGCGGCTTGGCCGGATTGGCCACGTCGTTCGCACTGGTGCAGCTTCTCGGCGATCTTTCGCCCACCGAAAACGCGCCCATCGTGACCCCCCTCGCGCTAACCGTTGCGTTCGGCTTCAGTGTGCTCGTTGGCGTGCTGGCCGGCATCCTTCCGGCCTTCAAAGCCGCTCGGCTCAATCCCATCCAGGCCTTGCGCTACGAATAAACTCATGGCGCTGTTCACCACCATCCTCGTCGGTCTCAAGGAAGTCTGGGCCCACAAGCTCCGGTCACTGCTCACGATGTTAGGGATTATTCTCGGGGTGGCCAGCTTGGTGGGCATGGCGGCGATCATCAAGGGGATGGAAAACGGGATGAAAGAGACCATGATCGCGATGGGGGGCGCGGACAAGGTTCTGTTGGAACAGGAGGACGTGCCGACGGAGCAAGAACACCTGGCCGATCAGGCGCCGGGTCGCACGATGATGGACATCAAGGCGCTGCGCGGCAGCGCGCCGTTGCTGCGACTCGTTTCGCCGGAGATGGCCGTGAACGGCGTACTGATGACCCGCGGCGAGAAGACCAGCGTGCCCTCGGAATGCGTGGGGGTGTCGCCCGCAGTACTGGAGATGAACCTGCACACGCTGGCGCATGGGCGCTTCTTCACCGACCTCGACGAAGAGAACGCCAATGCCGTATGCGTAATTGGCACCGGGATTCGTGATGAGCTCTTTGGCGCACCCGAACGCGTGGGGCGCGAGATCGTCCCTTTGGGAGAGACCGTTTTCATTAACAGCCAGCCCTTCGTCATTGTCGGCATGTTTGAGCGCTATGAAGGCGAGCAGGAAAAGCGATTACGGGAGCTTGCCGCGAAGCAACCCAAAGAAGCGCAAGCGGGGCCGGCCCGCGCCCGCGGTTTCGGTCGCGGCGGCAACTGGGCCTTTGCGCGGAAGAACCAAACCGTGTATATGCCGCTGAATACCGCCTGGCTGCGCTTTCGCGCTTCGGCGGACAGGGACGGCATCCCCGACCCGCGGCTCACCGACGTGGACCTCAAAGTGTCGAATCTCGATGAATTGGAGCCCGCGCTTCAGCAGGCTCGGAACGTCCTGATGATGACCCATCGCGGCATTGAGGACTTTGGCTTCCGGACGCAGGAGAATCAGATGGAGAGTATCAACCAGCAGATTCGCAACGCGCGTATGAGCGGCGGCATCATCGCGGCCATCAGCCTGCTGGTTGGCGGCATCGGCATCATGAACATCATGCTGGCCAGCATCAACGAGCGTATCCGCGAGATCGGCATCTGCAAGGCTGTTGGAGCAACCGGTTTCGCCATCTTTACCCAAGTGCTGATTGAAAGCGTGGTGCTCGCCCTGTTGGGTGCGGTGATGGGCGTGGGAGCGTCCTATGGTTTCGTGCGGGTGCTGGAAACGATTACTCCCACCGCGAATGCGCCTGTCATCACGCCGATGGCCATGATCGTGGCCGTGGCGTTCAGCGCGGCCGTGGGCATTATTGCCGGTCTCTTCCCCGCCTTCAAAGCCGCCCGGTTGGATCCGATCCAAGCATTGCGCTACGAGTGAGCGCGTTTACGGCGCAAGCACCCGGTAGAACCGCGCCGCCGGCCCGATGGGCGTGGTGAACCGATACGAATTCCCCGGCGTGTTGGTCGTCAGCGTTGCGGTCGCATTTGTCACCCACGATGCTCCGAGTTGATCGGACTGCAGCAACTTGAACGTCGCCCGCGGACTCCCGGCCACGGTGAAATCAAGGCGTACCTGGCCTCCGGTTAGCACCGGTTTGGTCAGAGTGATCACGGGTGTCCCGCTGGTTGTGGCGCTTACGGTTTTCACAGGCCCCCAATCCAGCGGGAACTCGGCGAACAGCAGCGGCCGGACTTGCAGATCAAAGACGCCCGCGGCGGGCGGAGTGAACGCAAAGGTGGTGGTCGCCGTCGCATTGGTTGCGGTCGTGGTCCAGGCTTCGGCGCCCGTGATGACGAGGTCGTCGAGATACCACCCGATCGGGTAGGTGGATTGAGGGGCGATGTAGCCGTACCCGGTGGAACTGTAGGCGTAGGTGAATCGCAATTCCGTTGGCAGACCCGCATAGTCGCCAAGGGGAATGGACCGGCTGACGAATTGGCCTTCGACCGGTGCATTGGTGCCATAGCCCGAGCCGGATTGACTGAAAATGTCATGCCAGCTTCCGGAACCGTTCGTGGACACCTGTATCCGGGCCGTCTCACTGGCCGTCGCGTATCCCAGTCGGCTCTTGAGCGTGAGGCGGGCACTCGCCCCGGGAATCATCACCCGGTTCAGCGCCAGCACCTGGTCCGGCGGCGCGTTGGGGTACACATTGGGGTGCGCGAGGCGGAACGCATACGAACCTGACGCGCGCACATTGGCATCCCGAATCGAATACCCCGCCGAGGTGTTCGTGGTGAAGTTACCCAAGCCGGTTTCGGCCCCATCGCTGAAGCTGAACGCGGCGCGCGACGCCGCGCGCCACTCATAGCCCGTGGCATTGGTCACCGCTGAGAAAGTGTAGGCATTGGCCAGACCGACTGCCGGCTGGTTCGGCCCGGTCACCACGGGCGGCAAGTAGTCCGAACCCGGCACGGCCGGATCGAACACGGTCACCGTATAGACATAGTAGGATTGCGGTGCGCCCACGATGTTGCTGATGGCCACCGTATAGACGGTATCTGGCCCGCCAAACGGGAATCGCGTGCTGGAATCGGTTGCGTTCAACCCCATCGGCACCCAGACGACAGTATTATCGGCGTAACCTTCAGCGTACGACTCCTTGGTCACCGCCACCGGGACACCATTGCTGCGCATGCTGATGGTGGCGGTGGTGAACGAGGCGTTCGGATAAGCGAAGGACCAGCGCGGGAAGACCACTGGGTAAGGGGCAAAGCCGGCGGGCGGCCAGGCGACGTAGGGCGTGCGCGTTGTCGGGCGGGGATCTGTGGAGTGGACATCATCACGCACCCACGTTGCGTTTGCCGGGTAGTAACTGCCATTTCTTGGGACATCCCCCGTGCCCATGATCTGAGTTTGAGGATAAAGCAGCCAGCGCCGATGGCCGACCGCGGCGTTGTTTGCGCCGAAATCCTGCACGTAGCCCGTGATCGAGTCGGCGCCAGAATTGCCCAGCGCGAGATTCGAGTTCGTGGCCGCGACGGCGCCATTGGCCGTAAAACACGTCCACGCCGGGGTCGGCTTGTGACCGATCAGGTTGTTGCGCGACATCATCCCGGCCATCTCCTGGCACTTCACGTTGTTGCTGGCGTCGAAAGTGACCGCGGCGGGAATACCTGCCATCGCCCGAAACCAGTTGATGCGTCGGAACACCGCTTCCTTGAAGGCGGTGGCGTTCGTACCCGGCGTGCAGGTGGTCACGTTCGCGGTCGAGTTCATGGGCACGCCGTCGGAGGTCGCATACACGGCGTTGTAGAACGAGCGCACCGCTTCCCGGGAATCCGCGTTCACACTGAATCCGCCGGTGACGCCACGGGGAGATGGTCCACGGCGGGGTAAGCTGGATACGTCCGTCGGTGCCAGTGGGGGTTCGCCGAGAACGACATCCTCTGAAGCTGGAGCCGAGATGGCGAGCAGGGTAAGCGCCCCAATTGTCACGGTCAGGAAGCGTTGCCGCGTTAGCATCAGCATCATGGCAACGTAGATTCGCGCAACCGCCAGCAAGAGTCAAAGGCTGAAGCAACCCACTCTTGGAGTCTGTTGAAAAGTCTGCGTGGCGCGAAGGGACTTCTGTTGGAGTGCGCCCGTCCCCGGGCGCAGCAACGTGGAAACGACGACGGGGGCGGACATTTCGCAGGCGCTGAGAGGCTCACGTGGCTGCGCCCGAGGACGGGCGCACTCCGGCGAGGAGTTTTCAAACAGACACTTAGCCCGGGTCCTGGACGTCCAGCGCTGCCCAGCCGAGCGACGCAGGGCCGGCGCAAAGCTGGCCAAACTGATTTGCGGGCGACTGCCGATTTAGTCCGCAGTGATGCTGATTGTGTGTGTCACCGGCTGGAAGGCTGTCATGATCTCCGCGGCGAGCCGACTGCGCTCCGCTTCTGTCCGGGAGACCGCTCCTTCCATGTCCGCCTTGCCTTCGTTGCCGTGGAAGACCTGCTTGATCTGCTTTGTCTCGAAGGCTTGTTTGGCCGCCACCGCTGCGTCCACCCGCGCGAAGGCATCACTAAACGGCGTTTGTGGGAACTCCGCCGCCAGGTTTACGCCCCGGCGAAGTTGTGCCGCCGTGAAGACATTGCTCGCGTTGCCCCACGTCACGCGGTAGTTGGCAGCCTTGCCGTTCTTGGCGATTAGCATGAACCGATTCAGTTCCTGATTGAACGGAATCAGTGGCAGCACCGCCCGGATGCTGCCGGTTTCCGTGCCGGGCGCACCGTCGCACTTGGGATAAGCGCGGGTCGTCTTCGTGTCCGTCAGCGTGTTGCCCAGGCACGTGTTGAACGGGTAGCGCGAGCTCTTAACGGTGAACTGGCCGTCGTGGTTGGCGAGCAACTCGTGGCCGGCCGTCGTGGTGACGGTGTGCTTTCGCAAGTCCACCGTGAACGTGCCGATCTCGCCATCCAAGCCCAGCGCTGTCAGAAAGGCGTAGGCCATCACGGTTTGTCCGGCCCAATCCGGATGCACGCCGTCGCCGCCGGCGATGAAGAAGTTCGTGCCGTAGCGCCGCTGCCCTTCCATTCCTGCGGTGATCATGGGCCAGAAGACGTCGGCAAAACCCACCTGCTCCTGCTGCGCGATTTCGATTCCGATGTTGCGCAGGACGCAGAGGTTGAGGTTCAGGTCTTGCACCGTGCCCTGCGCCGATTTCACCCAGCCCGGCATCTTGCCCACGCAACCGGGCGAACCGTGGACGACGCGCACGCCGTGTGCTCGGAAGGCCTGCACCACCGCGGTGGACTTCTCGCGATACGTCGTGCCGATGCGCTCTTCGTAGGGGCGGTATTCGTGATCGTTCATCCCGTAGCACGTCGTGGCAATGGTGGGGGCGAAGCGCAGGCAATCATTTGTCATGCGCGCCAGAAATCCCGGGGCGCGCTCGCCGCTCCAGCCATACTGCCGGATCGTCACGTCCAACTGCGGCACGCACATCGTCAGGTAATCTTCCAGGAGCCGCGAATACATCTTCTGCTCCGTGATCGAGTCGCCGCAGATGGCGAGACGGTCGCCCTGCTTCAAAAGTAGCCCCGCCGGCTTGGGCGCCGCGACCGGCTGGAACATGGAGAGCGCGGGATCAACGGGTTTGACGTCCGGCGTGCGACAGGAGGTGAAGACAACGAGGCTGAGTCCGAGGATGAAATAGATGAATCTTGAATGCATGGCGGGCAGATTGTTTCGGCTCAAGCGTGCGCCGTCAAGGAGCCAGACACGTAGCCGCGGACTTTAGTCCGCGCCATCCTCGTTGCGAATGGTCCAATCAGGACAAGGCGAATGAGCGACCGCGTTCTTTCGCTACTTCTGCGGAACGCCAGTTTGCGCCGACTGACGTCGGCGGCTACGAAACCAGGTTTTGTCGCCGGTTGAACGCCACGCAGTCCGCGTAGCGCACACCGCTGCCGCCGAAGATATCCAGCGCTGAGCCGATGGTAAGATCAACCTTGCCTCGTCCCAGCCGTGCGACCGCTTCCAGGTCTTCGAGGGATTTTGCCCCGCCGGCGTAGGTCGTTGGGATTGGTGTCCACTCAGCCAACTTGGCGACGAGCTCCGCGTCAACCCCGCGGCAAAGCCCTTCCACGTCCACTGCGTGAATTAGGAACTCCGCGCAGGAGCGGGCGAGCGTTTGCAGCGTCTCGGCGCTGAGCGTCAGTTCCGTGAACTTCTGCCAGCGATCCGTCACCACGAAGTAGGCGTCGCCGCGTTTTCGGCAGCTCAAGTCGAGCACGAGGCGGGACTTGCCGATGCGCTTTACGAGCGTTTCCAGCCGCACCCAATCCACGCGGCCTTCGCGAAACACCCAGCTCGTGACGATGACCTGCGACGCGCCAGCATCGAGCCAGACCTTGGCATTGTCCGCGTTCACGCCGCCGCCGAGTTGAAGGCCGCCGGAATACGCGGCGAGGGCCTCGCGAGCGGCGGTTTCATTGCCGGGGCCGAGCAGGATGACGTGACCGCCGGTGAGGCCGTCCTGCTTGTAGAGTTCGGCAAACCACGCCGCCGGGCGTTCGGAAACGAAGTTTGTCTGCAGCGCGCCGGTTTGGGACTCCAGCGTGCCGCCGACGATCTGCTTCACCTTGCCCTCGTGAAGGTCAATGCACGGACGGAACATGCGCGCAGGCTAGAGTCCCAAGCTCCAAGTTCCAAGTTTCAAGTAGTCAGGCGTGGTGAGGCGTCGCTTGACACCGCCGCCATCTGAATGGCCTCGGAGAGGTCAAATGTGAATAGCCGCAGGTGAGACCTGCGGTCGCCGCGTCATTGAATCGCACGCCCCCGCACGAGACACACGCGTTTGCCGTGCCGTTCCGTGGGTTACAGCCACGGCCATGCATGTCGCATCGCGGCGGGATGATGGTGGTAGCGTCGAAAGTCGCGCGGAGTCGTGGAAGCTGACGGTTCGCGCGAAACCTCCGCCTTTACTCACGCGGACACCAGACTGCTTCCCGATCAAAAGCCAAGCTCGACAGCCGCTGGGCAAGCCAATAGGTTCGCTCGGTGAAGAAGAACGGGTTTGGCTTCGCGCGATTTGTCATCCAGTGGGTATGAAAGTCAGCCGCATCCTTAAGGCAGTGTGTTTTGGTTTGGCGACCCAGGTGGTAGCATCGGGAGTCTCCATCGTTCTTATTGGCATCGGTGGTTGGGGACCTTGTGGCCCGGGACCTGGCAATTACCTATCCGTTGCCGGCGCCTTGATTCAATTCCCAGGCTGGTACTTGGAGGAGGAAATACTCCGTTGGGGCACGCATCCGGGTGTTCCAGGTTACGCATGGGATCTGCCCATCATCTTCGGGCTGCAAGCGTGCCTTTGGACCTTCGTGTGGCTAGCTTGCTTGAAGTGGATGGTGGGACGCAAAGAGAGACAATCGACGAGAGGTTCTGCGGAAAGCCGACACGCAGTTGGTCGTTAGAATCACTGCACCGGGAAATCTCCGGCGCCGCGACACAGGGTTGTGAAACGGATTTGAACAGCACCTCCATGCCATCCGTTGCGGAATTCGCCTCCTTCCCCTTCTCGACAAACTGCCGCGACCGCGACTACATTTCGCCGATGTCGTTGAACACCAAACCGCTCGTCATCGCCGGCAAGACCTTTGGCTCGCGCCTCATCCTGGGCACAGGCAAGTTCGCGTCGCCGGAAGCGATGCGCGATGCGCTCGCCGCCAGCGGCACGGAGCTGGTCACCGTGGCGTTGCGCCGCGCCGACTTGAGCGGGAGGAAAGACCCGTTTGCCAACATCCTCGAATTCATCGATCCGAAGCGCTACCTGCTGCTGCCGAATACGAGCGGCGCGTTGAACGCGGAGGAAGCCGTGCGGCTCGCGCGCCTCGCCGTCGCCGCCGGCTTGCCCAAGTGGGTGAAGCTCGAAATCCATCCCGACCCGCGCTACCTGCTGCCCGATCCCATCGAGACGCTCCGCGCTGCCGAAACGCTGGTGAAGGAAGGCTTCACGGTGCTGCCCTACATCAACGCAGACCCGGTGCTGGCGAAGCGGTTGCAGGACGTCGGCGTGGCCACAGTGATGCCGCTCGGGTCACCTATCGGCTCGAACCGCGGGATTCAGACGCGCGACCAGATTCGCATCATCATTGAACAGGCCACCGTGCCGGTGGTCGTAGATGCGGGACTCGGTGCGCCCAGCCACGCGGCCGAGGCGATGGAACTCGGCGCAGACGCCGTGCTGGTGAATACGGCCATCGCCGTGGCCAGCGATCCGAACCGGATGGGCGTGGCGTTCAAGCTGGCCGTGGAAGCCGGGCGAGCGGCCTACGAAATCGGCGTCGCCGCGCCGCAACTGGAAGCCAGCGCCACGAGCCCGTTGACGGGCTTTCTGGATCAGCCATGAACACGAATCGTCTGCCGGCCAAGCGCGTCCGCCAACTCCTAGCGGCGGCGAACCAAAGCCGCATCTTGGTCGTCGGCGACGTGATGTTGGACCAGTTCATCTGGGGCAGCGTGGCGCGGATTTCACCCGAGGCGCCCGTGCCCGTGCTGGATTTCGAGCGCGAGAGTTTTATGCCGGGTGGCGCGGCGAACGTGGCGCGTAATCTGACGACGCTCGGCGCCGCCGCGGAGATGTTCGGCGCCGTGGGCCGGGATCATGCCGCTGCACAGCTTAAGAGCTTGCTCACGGAGCAGCGTGTCGGTTGCGCTGGTTTGCTGACGGTGGCCAGTCGTCACACCAGCATCAAGACCCGCCTTGTGGCGCAGCAGCAGCAGGTCGTCCGCGTGGACCGCGAAACGCGTGGCAGCCTAGATGCGAAGTCGACCACCCGGCTGGTGGACGCCCTCCAGGCGGCCTTGCCAAGTGCGGACTCGGTCATCGTGGGAGACTACGGCAAGGGTGTTGTTACTGAGGCATTGCTCGGCAACCTCAAGCGGCTTTGCCGCAGACACGGCGTTTGGCTAAGCGTCGATCCCAAGCCCGTGCATCCGCTCGATCTCGGCGGGTTGTCCCTCATCACACCGAATCGAAAAGAGACCTTCGAGCTCGCTGGCCTGACGGACGAAACTCGCAACCCGAATCCCCTGGCTGATGTGGCACTGATGCGCGCCGCGGAGAAGCTGCTGACGGAACTGCAACCTGCTGTGCTGCTGATCACGCTCGGCGAATTGGGCATGTTGCTCTGCCAGCGCGGGCAGAAGCCGTTTCACATTCCCACCGTGGCGCAAGAAGTGTTCGATGTGTCCGGCGCAGGTGATACGGTGATTGCCACCTTTACCCTAGCCATCGCCAGCGGCGCGTCTCCCGTCGAGGCGGCGATCCTGGCGAACCACGCTGCGGGCATCGTCGTGGGCAAGGTCGGCACGGCCACGGTCTCGCCGGAGGAGTTGCTCGCCAGCTTTGGTGGCGTTAAGCCGTGAAATCGTTGAACGGCTGGGCCGCTTCGACGATTGAGCGATTCAGCGATTGAACAAAATGAAAGTCACCGCCGAGAACATCCGAGACATGAAGGCCCGCGGCGAAAAAGTCGCATCGCTCACGGCCTACGATTTCCCGATGGCGCGCCTGCTCGATGAAGCCGGCATTCCGCTGATCCTGGTCGGGGATTCCGTCGGCATGGTGGTGCTCGGGTACGAGGACACGACGTTCGTCACGATGGCGGACATGGAGCATCATGTCCGCGCCGCCGCGCGCGCGAAGCCCCGCGCGCTGCTCGCCGCGGACCTGCCGTATCGCAGCTACGACACACCGGATACTGCGTTGGCCAACGCCCGCCGCCTCGTTGCTGCCGGTGCCGAGGCGGTGAAGGCGGAAGGCGGGCGGGCAATCGTGTCGCAAGTTCGGGCGATTGTCGCGGCTGGCATTCCCTTCCTCGGCCATCTGGGCATGTTGCCGCAGAGCGTGCGTGAGGAAGGTGGCTACCGCGTCAAAGGGAAGACCGAAGTCGAGCACGAGGCCCTCTTGGCCGACGCCGACGCCTTGGTGCAGGCGGGCGCGTTTGGTGTCGTGCTGGAACTCGTTACGCCGCGTGTGGCAAAAGAAGTTTCCCAGCGGATTCCCATCCCCACCATCGGGATCGGCTCAGGTCCGGATTGCGACGGCCAGATTCTCGTTACTCAAGACCTGCTGGGTTTTCTGCCTTGGGTCAGTCTCAAGCACGTCAAGACGCGGCTGAACGCCGGCGAACAAATCCGCGCGGCGGCGAAGTCGTGGCGGGAAGGGTTGGTGACGCGTTGAAACGTGAAAGGTGAGGCTTTCAACCGCTTGCTGCTGCTCGTTTCCGTGCTGGTTTGCGCCGGCGGCTGCGCGAGCAAACCGGACCCGCGCCGCCAAGTTGAGGAAGCCTATCGCGCCGGCCAGCAACAGGCGCTTCAGCAACTCTACGAGAACAAGTTTCCCATCGTCACTGTGGTCGGGCCGGTGCGTAATCCGAAGCTCGACTGGACGAAGGACCTGACGCTGGCCCGCGCCATCGTGAAAGCCGAGTTACAGGGCTTGGGAGAACCGCGTGAGATTATCTTGCGCCGCGGGAATGAGGCGGCGCATATCACCCCGAAGCAATTGCTCGCCGGGGATGACTGGGATCTGCAACCGGGGGATCGGATTGAGATCGTGCCGTAGTGCGTTTTCGTGAGGGCCGCCAGTGGTTGCCAGCGCTTTTCCACGTGCCCCAAAGGAGGGCTTTCGCTACAGTCCGGCCATGATCGAACCAGCGCCTCTGCAACAGGTGGACCGGACTTACGTGGTGTTTCAGGGCCGCAAACTGACCTACTTCGCCGGTTGCGATTACTTTCGAATGGCGAGCCACCCGGCGGTGCTCGCTGCGGCCCAGCATGGGTTGCAGCGCTACGGCCTCAACGTGGCGGCGTCGCGGTTGACGACCGGCAACCACGCGCTTTACACCGAGCTCGAAGCCGAACTGGCCCGCTTCTTCAAGGCCGATGCCGCCTTATTGGTGCCGACCGGCTACGTCACGAGTCTGGCCGTTGCCCAAGCGCTCGCCGGTCAAGTCACCCACGTGCTGATTGACGCGAAGGCGCATGTCTGCCTGCGCGATGCCACGCGATTCCTCGACTGTCCGGTGCTCGACTTCAAGACCGGCGACGCGGCAGACGTGGCCCGACTGGCGAAGCGATGCGGCCGGCGCTCGCGTATCCTGCTGCTCACCGACGGCATCTACTCGAGCTTGGGCCTAGTCCCGCCGTTGGCAGCGTATTTGAAAGTGCTGCCGAAGAACGCCATCGTGCTGGTGGACGATGCGCATGGCGCGGGCGTGCTGGGGAAGACGGGGAAGGGATCGCCGGAGTTCACCGGAACCCGACGGCAACAGATTGTTCAGACGATCACGCTAAGCAAGGCGTTCGGGGTGTACGGGGGAGCCGTGATTTGCTCCCGAAGCATGCGCCGGCAAATCGTGGACCGGAGCCATCTGTTCATCGGCGGCACGCCGCTACCTTTGCCGCTGGCGAACGCGGCCCTTGCGGCGGTTCGGCTGCACAAGGCTGACCCCAGTTTGCGCCAGCGGCTCGTGCGGAACGTGACGCGTGTGAAAGAGGCGTTGCGGGCTGCGGGCCTCGACATTCCGATTGGGGAAGGCGCCGTGGTGGCGATACATCCGCGGAATACCCGGCAAGTAAACCGACTGCGGCGGGCATTGCTGGTGGCCGGGATTTACCCGCCGTTCATCAAGTATCCCAGTGGTCCGGCGTCGGGTTACTTTCGATTTGCGCTTTCGAGCGAACACACCCCAGCCCAATTGGACCGCCTCAGCAAGGTCATCACCCAGGTGTGCGGGACTCAGTCCGGCGCGGTCGCTGGCTGAGTGAGTGGTTCGTAATCGAACACCCGCAGTTACGGCCACGCCTGCGCGGACGGAGTAGGCTGGACAAGGGACGGTGGGCTGCGGCATCCTGCGGCCACCAGTACCACATTTGGGCTCGAAGAATGTTCCCTCTTCACCTCTGGTTAACGGGGCGGCAGTTGGCCGCAAAATCGCCACAGACGCGGCTCGGTGCGATTCAAAAATTGCGCCAGCGAAGCAACGCGTCCGTGCTGCTGGTCCTTGCGAAGGTGCTGGAGGATCCCGACGCGGCGGTGCGGGCGGAGGCTCGGGCCGCCATGCAGGAAGGCCTGCGAGCCGCGTCCGAAGCGGTCCAGATGGAGGTCCTTAAAGCCTTGAAGCAAGATGGCTGCGCTCCGGCGCAGGAGGCCATGATGGTGGTTTTGCAGACGGGCACGACGAGCGTGCGCTGGCAGGCCGCACAAGCGTTGCGAGCGAAGGGATGGCAGCCGCGGAACGACGTGGAAGAAGTCGCATTCCACATTGCGGTGGGAGATTTGGAACGTGCCGCGCAGGTTGGCACGGCCGCCACCGGGCCCTTGAGCTGGGTGTTATGCAGCGGGCAGTATCAACACCGGGTAACGGCGGCCAACATGCTGGGGCAGTTGGCAAACCCGGAGGCATTACCCGCGTTGACCGCGGCGCTGAAGGATCAGGAGGCGATCGTCCGGGCGGCAGCGGCGTCTGCGCTGGGGCGGTTGAAGCAGCTTGAGGCGGTGGAAGCGTTGATGCAGTCACTGGGCGACGGTGACGCCAATGTGCGCAGTGCGGTGGCGGGAGCGCTCGGGGCAATCAACGATCCGCAGTCCGTGGATCCGCTTATCGCGTTGTTGCAGGACAAGGACTGGGAGGTGCGGGTGGCGGCGCTTGAGTCTCTCGGCAGGGTGCTGGATCCACGGGCGCTCGGTCCCGTGGTGGCCTGCCTGGCGGATGCCGATGCCGAGGTGCGGCAGCACGCCGCCGAATCGCTGGGCAAAATGGGCGATGAATCCTGCATCGGAAAGCTCCTGCTGCTGGCCTTGGACGAACATGCGGGTGTCCGGCAGGCGGCATTGCGTGCGGCGAGCCGCATCTCGCATGACTGGCAGCATGCCGATGAGGCACGCAAGCTGGTCCCCGACTTCCACGCGGCGTTACAGCACAAGCACGTGGGGGTGCAGCAAACCGCCACAGATTTGCTGAAACGCATCACGGGGCTGACGCCCCTGCAATTTGCCGAGGCGAACAATCGGGCCGCCGCGGAGCAGCGTCTGGCCGCGGCCGCGCATATTCTCGCCGGCTTACTGAACCATCGTAACCCGGTGGTGCGCTTGGCGTCCGCCCAAGCATTGGAGCGAATGGCCTTGCCGGAGTGTGTGGACGCCCTCCGAGAGGCGGTGGATGACCCGGACGCTTTCGTGCAGGCAGCCACGCGCTCCGCTCTCAACACGCTGACGCGCCGCGCCAAGGAAAGGGCGACCGGATGAGTGACACTGGGCATCGCCATCGCCGCCGCGTCCTCTTCGTGGACGACGATCCACAGTTCCTCGCTACCGTCAAGGAACTGATGGGGCAGATTTGCGGCGGCGAATGGGAGATCGAAACCGCCGATGGTGCACGGGATGCATTTGCGTTGCTTCAGAACCAGCCAGTGGACTTGGCAGTGCTCGATTTGCAGATGGGGGTGATGGATGGGGTGCAGATGCTGGCGCTCCTCAACCGTGGTTATCCGCAGGTCCAAAAAGTGATTTTGACCGGCTTCCCCTCGGAACAAAACCGGGCCGCCTGCCTGACACACGGAGCCGAACTGTTCCTCGAGAAACCGAAGACGGCGGCGGATTGGCACCATCTTCATGTCGCCCTGAGCGAGCTGTTGCGCGTCCAGCCGGAGGCGGGTTTTCGCGGCGTGATGCGTCGGGTGGGGCTGCCGGATGTCCTGCAGATGGAGTGTCTCGCGCGGAGTTCTTCCGTTTTGGAAGTCATGGACCACCAGCAGCGAGGTGAGATCTTCGTCGAGGCAGGACGGATCATCCACGCGCAGGTGGAGGGGTTGCAGGGCGAGGCGGCGTTCAATCAACTGCTCAGTCTCAACGGGGGGCAATTCAACCTGAAGCCGTTCGAGGAACCGCCAGCCCGCTCCATTGAAGGGCAGTGGGAGTTCCTGCTCATGGAGGCAGCCCGGAAGAAGGACGAGATGGCCGCCGAGAAAGCAGGCGGCGCAGTAGAGACAAACGGTGCTGACCTTGGTGATGAAGCGGTGCTGCCCACCCACGGGGACTTTACCGAAACGTTGTCCTCTCAAGAAGAAGCCGTGGCGGTAGCGGAGGGCGAGAATAACCGCCTTGCACCGGCAGTCACCCAACTCCTGGTGTGTTCTTCGCGGGGTGAGATTCTCTACGAATGGCAGGTTCGGAATGCTCCCGCATGGATCAGCTTCATCGAGTTCCTATCTCAGCGGGCACAACGCCTTTCCCACGCTCTGGGCGTAGGTGACTTCGATGAGCTGGAGGTTGTGTCACCTCCGGAGCGACTGCTCTTCCTCCTGACTCCGGAGAGCGGTGTCCTGATCCGGTCCGAATTAGCTCCGGCCGTGTCGGGCGGTGGTCAGCCAGGCGTCGGGGAGACGAACCGCGATGCACTGGTAGCTTGGCAACAGGCGACCCCACCCATCTGCGGAGAATCGTTGCGCGCCATCCAGTTCCCGGACAACGCACTTTTCTGTCAGCCACCAACTTCCGGGCTGCAGCGGGGGGGCGTCGACCAAGCGTGGCGTTGTGTCGCAGACACATTCCACGTCTTGGCGTCGAACCGCATCACAACTGACCGCCTGGTCTGGCGATTTCAGAAAGGCCGGCTGGACACCGTGCGCATGGGGGAGACCGTATTCGGTGTGTTGACAGGGCCAGATTCTGCCGAAGCGGAAGCGGAAGCGGGAGCGATTGAGGCGCTCATGGAGGAGTTTCGAGTGTGCGGCAACAGTGGTAGTCAGTCAGGATTCAGGGCCACCAACGGTACCGAGCGGTTGACCGCACGCCGCGCTTGAAACAAAACCGCGGCAATGGGGGGGAAGTGGGAGGAAGCAGTGCCACAAGGGCTTTGGTTTCCGGTGGAGTTGCGCCACAACTAATAGCGTTTCCGTCTCGTTTCCCGCTCAATTAGAGATTGTGTCAGTGAGGTGTTTTTTCTATCCTACGAGCGCTCGAACTGAACCCCGTGCTGGGGGCTGAACCGCCCGTATATGTCCAAAGATATTGCCGAGATTGATAGTCAAAAACCGGTCATAACGCCGGAGCCTGTCGAGAAGTACGATGCGTCCAAAATCGACAAGCTCGAAGGACTCGAAGCGGTTCGGAAGCGTCCCGGCATGTACATCGGCGACCCCGATGAACGAGGCTTGCATCACTGCGTTTTCGAGGTCTTGGACAACTCCATTGACGAGCACCTTGCGGGTTATTGTGAGAAGATCGACGTGACCATCCACATGGATGGCTCGGTTTCGATCAAGGATGATGGGCGCGGCATCCCGGTGGACATCCATCCGAAGTTCAAGATTCCCGCCGTCGAACTGGTGCTCACGAACTTGCATGCGGGCGGAAAGTTCGGGCAGGGGGCTTACAAGTATTCGGGCGGGTTGCACGGTGTCGGCGCGAAGTGTGTCAATGCCCTGTCGGAGTGGTTCAAGGTCGAGGTGTACCGCGAAGGCCTGGTCCACCACATGGCGTTTGCGCGCGGCAAGACGACCGATCCCCTGGAGGTCATCGGTAAAGCGAAACACACCGGTACGAAGATCACGTTCAAGCCCGATTCGGAGATCTTCACGATTACCACGGAGTTCAAGTTCGACCTGCTGGCGAACCGGTTGCGGGAACTGGCGTTTCTGAATCCAGGCATTGAGATCGTCCTTGCGGACGAGCGCGAAGAGAACAAAAGCGAAACCTTCTTTTTTCGGAACGGCATTG